>NZ_LPUY01000076.1 GCF_001518015.1 Tritonibacter horizontis | reverse complement strand
GGGCAGGCCTGGGGGAGGGGGCGGCGTCTCAGACCAGTCTCAGACCAGTCTCAGACCAGTCTCAGACCATCTCGGCCGGGAACTGATGGCGACCCTCGACCAGCGGCAGCGGCTTGACCCAGGTCATCTCCTCCAGCCGCAAGGGCCGGTAGAGATGCGGAAACAACGCCCCACCGCGCGACGGCTCCCAGATCAGGGCCTCGCCCAATGCCTCGGCTTCGAAGGCCAGAAGCCACAGCCCCTCGGCCCCGGCGAAATGTTTCGCGGCGGTTTCAGCGGCCTGGGTCGCGGTGGAGAAATGGATGTAGCCGTCCGCAAGGTCCACGGGCGCGCCATTGGTTTCACCGGCGGCCTCAAGGGCGCGCCATTCATCGTCACGGAAAATTTTGTAAATCAGCATGGCGGTGTCATGCCCCCAGTCTACCCTCTTGCGCAAGGGCGCTTATGCAAATGGCAGGTCAAAGTTTCCCTAGGGTCGATCGGGCTCTGTCACGTAAGTTTGTTTTTGACTGTTTGGGCAAAGATCCCGAGTATCAACGTCATAACAACCATCGGTAGCGGTGGCATAACAAGGAGAGGATTTAACCAATGATGACACGTTTCCTGACATCGGTTGCTGCGCTGGGGCTGACAGCCGGCCTGGCGGCTGCGGATTACAAGCTGACCATCCTGCACACCAATGACATCCACAGCCGGATTGAATCGATCAACAAATACGATTCCACCTGCGACGCCGAGGGCGAAGCAGAAGGCAGCTGTTTTGGCGGTGTGGCGCGGGTCAAGGCCAAGGTCGACGAGATGCGTGCCGCGCTTGACGGGCAGAACGTGGTTCTGCTGGATGCGGGCGATCCGTTCCAGGGCTCATTGTTCTATACCACCTACAAAGGTGCCGCCGAGGCCGAATTCATGGAGGCCATCGGCTATGACGCGATGGCGGTGGGCAACCACGAATTCGACGATGGTCCGGCCGGGTTGGAAGCTTTCGTGGATACCGTGTCTTTCCCGGTGATCTCCGGCAACCTTGACCTGACATCAGAGCCGCTGCTGAAGGGCAAGGTGAAGAATCACGTCGTGCTGGAGATCGGTGGCGAGAAGATCGGCATTATCTCCGCGCTGGCCACCGATACGGTCGAAACATCTTCGCCCGGTCCGAATGTGGTCTTTCAGGATGAAATCGACAGCCTGACCGCCGATGTCGAGGCGCTGCAGGCCGAGGGCATCAACAAGATCATTGCGCTGACCCATGTCGGTCTGGCCAAGGATCTGGAAATCGCGGAAAAGGTGCCCGGGCTGGATCTGGTGGTTGGCGGCCATTCGCATACCCTTTTGTCCAACACGTCCGACCGGGCCGCTGGTCCCTATCCGATGATGGCGGGCGGGGTTCCGGTGGTTCAGGCCTATGCTTATTCCAAATATCTGGGCGAGCTGACGGTCACCTTTGATGACGAAGGCAATGTGATCTCTGCCGAAGGCGAGCCGATCTTGCTGGATGCCTCGGTGACACCGGATGCGGATATCGCGGCGCGTGTCGCCGAAATGGGCGCTCCGATCGAGGAAATGAAAACCCGCGTGGTTGCCGAGACCACCGATACCGTCGATGGCTCGCGCGATGTCTGCCGGGCCGGCGAATGTGCGATGGGCAATCTGGTGGCCGATGCCATGCTCGACCGGGTGAAGGATCAGGGCGTCACCATCGCGATCCAGAACGGGGGCGGTCTGCGGTCCTCCATTGATGCGGGCGAAGTGACGATGGGCGAGGTTCTCTCTGTCCTGCCGTTCCAGAACACGCTCTCGACCTTCGAAGTGACCGGCCAGACGATGATCGACGCGCTGGAAAACGGTGTCGGCCAAATCGAAGAGGGCGCCGGCCGCTTCCCGCAGGTGGCGGGGATGAAGTTCACCTTTGATCCCGCTCAGGAACCGGGCGCGCGTATCTCTGACGTGATGGTGATGGAAGGCGACGCCTATGTGGCGATCGACCCGGCCAAAACCTATGGCGTGGTGTCCAACAACTACGTTCGCAACGGCGGGGATGGCTACAAGATGTTCGCCGGCGATGACAAGAACGCCTATGACTTTGGTCCGGATCTGGCCGATGTCGTCGCCGAATACCTTGCCGCATCAGGCCCTTACAGTGCCTATACCGACGGTCGCATCAGCAAGAAGTAAGTCAGCACTTCTGACCCATTGTTTCGTGCGCGAAACAATGGGTCAACATGTGTGACATATCGGTAACATATCATTAACCCCCGTCGGCGCGATCCGGCGGGGGTTAATTCGGGTCACGACCCTAAATCTTTATTCCCCCGCAGCGTAAAATGGGGCATTCATTGGAGAGGAAACGCGGCCCATTTCCCAGAGGGTGCAAATGCGGGCTGCAATCGCCCAATTGCAACAAAATACCTGTGCAGGGTCAGACGATGGGCCATATGGGCCAAGGCATTAAGAAAGAAGGAATTTTCCGTGGCGAATATTACGACGTACAGTGCCTTTAATCTGAACAATCTCAATCTGGGTCTCCTCTACACCAATTATGTGTACAGCTATTTCTCCAATGATGCCCATTACACGTTCGGTGGTGTGACGTATGAGGACGTCCTTGAAATAGAATATTATTACGGCGGATATTACAGCACGATTTTCGGCGGTTCCGGAATTTCGGTGTCCTCGGACGGCATTCCGACCGGCGGGACGGTGACCGGCTTTCTGGATGGCAGCTACTCCGGCGGAGACTTCTATTACTACTACCAGGTGAGCGGCATCGCGATGAGCGCTGTGGCGATTTTTAACGCGTCGGCAACCGCCTCCACCGCGGATGACGCGGCTTTGATGGTGCAGGCGCTGTCTGGCGTGGATGTGTTTTCCTTGTCCGCCTATGCAGATGACGTGCGGGGCTTCGGTGGCAATGATCGTATAAGCGGCAACGGCGGCGATGACACCCTGCGCGGCGATGGCGGCAATGATCTTGTGAACGGCGGCGCCGGTGCGGATCGGCTCTTTGGCGGTGGCGGGCGGGACCGCGTGAACGGGCAGAGTGGCAATGACGATCTGAACGGCGGCGGCGGCGCGGATCGCCTGAGTGGCGGGTCGGGGGATGACCTCCTGTTGGGGCAGAATGGGCGTGATGTGCTGAAGGGCAATCGGGGCAACGATACCCTGAACGGCGGCGGCGGCGACGACAGGCTGGTCGGCGGCGGCGGGCGCGATGTTTTTGTCTTTGGCCGGAACTCTGGCGAGGATACCATCCGCGATTTCAACGATGCGCGGGATCAGATCGAGATCACCAGCGGCGCACGGCGCTATGGCCAATTGGACTTCTCCGACAGCGGCGACGATGTGGTGGTCCGATTCGCCCAGACCACCCTGATACTCGAGGATGTGGAGATCGCGGATCTGACACGGGATGTGTTTGATTTCGTGTAACATGCTGTCGGGAGGCACGGAGCGATGGACCGCGCGCCTGCGGCGGTGTATCTGGGGTTTGACCGACCCGATGCAGGCTTTTTCAAGACGCCATGGACCACCCGCTGATCGACCTTATCAATGCGCGGATCGCACGCGCCGAAACGGAGGGTGCCTTTGATAATCTCAAGGGGGCAGGCCAGCCTTTGCCGCCCTGTGAGGATCCCGAAAACGCGGTGATGAACCGCATTCTGAAGGACAGCGGCGCGGTGCCCGAGGTGGTGTCACTCAGCCGGGAGCTGGCGCGGCTGCGGGCCGAGCTGCGCGAGACGGGAGACCGCACCAAACGGCGCAAGATCATTGCAGACATGTCGCTGACCGAAGCGCGGATCGAACTGGCCCGCAGGCGCGGGTGACGCGGCATGTGTGGCCGGATTTCCAACACCACGCCCGCCGATGCCATGGTGCGGCTCTTTGCGGCGCAGCCTGCCAACACCCTGCCACCGGTGCCGAATTACAATATTTGCCCCACCGACCCGGTGCATGTGGTCCGTGCTTCTGATCTGGGGCGGCGCCTTGTCGCGATGCGTTGGGGGTTCCTGCCCAGCTGGTATGATGCGGAAAACTCTGGTCCGCTGCTGATCAATGCGCGCGCCGAAACCCTGGCCGAAAAACCCGCCTTTCGGGAGGCCTGCCGCGCCCGGCGCTGCCTGATCCCGGCGACGGGGTTTTATGAATGGACCAAGGATGCCGCCGGCCGCCGACTGCCCTGGTACATCCATCGCGCCGATGGCGCGCCTTTGGCCTTTGCCGCAGTCTGGCAAAGCTGGCAGGGGCAAAACAGCCAGGGGCAGGGGCAAGCACAGGCCGATGCCTTTGACACCTGTGCCATCGTCACCACCGCCGCCAACCGGCAGATGGCCGGGCTTCACCACCGGATGCCGCTGATCCTGGCGCCGCAGGACTGGGCGCTGTGGCTGGGGGAGGCGGGCAAGGGGGCGTCGCGCCTGATGCAGCCCGGCCCGGAGGGGGCGCTGGCCTTTCACCGGGTCGATCCCGTGGTCAATTCCAACCGCGCCGCCGGGCCGGACCTGATCGAGCCGTTTGATCCGGACCCCGTCGCGCACCCGCCATCGGACACCGGGCCGCTGATCTGACGGGGCCGCTGCGGCTGTGATGTCAGCTGTGCCAGACCATGCGCGGCGCGTCGTGCTGGTCCTGTTCGGCGCTGAGGACGGCACGGGACAAAAGGCGGATCAGCCGCGCCCGCTCTGCCGCAGTGAGCCCGGCGAGGATCTTGGGCTGAATGGCGATCACATGGGGGCGGACCTCGGTCACCAGCGCGTCGCCGGCCGGCGTCAGATGCAGGTTGCGGGCCCGCCGGTCGGTGCTGCGGACCTGACGCTTGACCAGGCATTTGCTCTCCAGCCGTTCCACCACCTTGCCTAGTGTCGCCCGGTCATAGCCGATCAGCCCGGCCAGGGTCGCCTGATCGACACCGGGATGTGATTGCAGACTGGACAGGGCCGAGAATTGCACCGGCGTCAGGTCATGCCCAGTTGCGGCCATGGTAGACATGAAACGCGCCACGGCCAACTGGTTCAGCCGGCGGATCAGCGTCGCGGGCAACAGCTCGATGTCTACATCCGGGTCCGGCATGGCGGGCTTTCTACGCAACTCAGGGTTTGGGGCCCTCCGGGACGCACCTGGGGGCATTGCGGGCGAACGACATCCGGCCGGGTCTGCAGGTGCGCTGAACGCGGAGGAGTATGCCTCTCTCCAGCCGATCCGGCGCGCTGACGATCAATTTCGGTTTTGTTGTTCCACCCTTGCCGCTAGAGATGGAGCATGTCGCTGACGTTTCAAACACTTTCAGATTTTCTGATCCATGCGCACGATACTGTGATCGACGTGCGCAGCCCGGCCGAATTTGCCGAGGATCATGTGCCGGGGGCGATCAACTTGCCGGTGCTGGACAATGATGAACGCGCCGAGGTTGGCACGATCTATGTGCAGCAGAGCCCCTTTCTGGCGCGCAAGCTGGGGGCGGCGATGGTTTTTCGCAACGCCGCCAACCACATAGAACACCATCTGAGCCATCACGACGGCGGCTGGAAACCGCTGGTCTATTGCTGGCGCGGCGGGCAGCGGTCGGGCAGTTTTACCTGGATGTTGCGGCAGATCGGCTGGCGCGCAGAGGTGGTTGACGGCGGCTATCAATCCTATCGCAGGCTGGTGCATGACGCGCTTTATGTAACGCCGGTGGCGCATCGGCTGGTGCTGCTGGACGGGCTGACCGGCACCGCCAAGACCGAAATCCTGCAGGAGGTCGCGCGTCTGGGCGGGCAGGTTCTGGACCTGGAGGGGCTGGCGCGCCATCGCGGATCCCTGCTGGGCGAGCGAGCCGGCGGCCAGCCCAGCCAGAAACGTTTCGAGAGCGACATCGCCTGTGCCCTGGCCCGGATGGACCTCAGCCGGCCGGTGCTGGTCGAGGCGGAGGCCAGCAAGATCGGGGCCCGGATCCTGCCGCCGTGCCTGTGGGAGGCAATGAAATCAGCGCCGCGCATAGATCTCGATGCGCCCTTTGCGGCGCGCTGTGACTATCTGGTCGCGGCCTATGCGGACATTCTGTCGGATCAGGACAGGCTGCGCCGCCAGCTCGATCCGCTGCGGGTGCATCGCTCTCATGCGGTGGTGGATGACTGGATGGCGCTGATCGAGGCCGGCGACAAGGCGGCGCTGACGGCGCGGCTGATGCAGGACCACTATGACCCCGCCTATCGCAAGGCGCGGGGCCGCTACCGGACCGAAGTTCTTGGTCGGGTCATGTTGCCGGGGCTTGGACAGGCGGACCGGACAGCGGCGGCGGGCGACATCCTGGCACGGCTTGACGCCCTCAGCGCGGCGGCGGTGACGGCGGGTCGCGGAGAATGATGCCATCCCCGGGCCCGCGCATCACGCCGATCTCTGCCGCGCGGTAGCCCTGCGCGCGCAGGCGGGTCAGCAGCATTTCCGACTGTTCCGGCGCGACACAGGCCAAGAGTCCGCCCGAGGTCTGCGGATCAAACAGCAGCGCACGCGCCCCGGTGGCCTGGATCTGCGGCAGGAGGGCGGCGTTTTCCGCAAACAGGCTGGAGCGCACCCCGGCGATGGCCAGTTCTGCCGCGCCCCGCAGTTTGGGCACCGCTTCAAACCGGATCTGGGCGCCAAGGCCCGAAGCAGCGCAGAGCCCCTGCAGATGCCCCAGCAGGCCAAAGCCGGTGACATCGGTCATCGCATGGGCCTCCTCGGCCAGGATCTGGGCCGCCTTTCGCTGGCTCTGGCACATGGTTTCCAGCGCCCCGGCCACCCAGCGCCCGCGCGCCTGACCGGACATTTCGGCGGCCAAAATCGTGCCGGAGCCAATCGGTTTCGTCAGGATCAGATGGTCGCCCGGTCGCGCGCCGGACAGGGTGATCGGGGCGCGGTCACAAAGCCCGGTAAGCGTGAACCCCACCGTCAGCTCGGCCCCGATGGAGGTATGCCCGCCGACGATGGCAACGCCGGCCGCTGCCATCTCCTGATCGGCGGCAGCCATGATTTCAGCCAGTTGCCGTTGCAGCAAGGCAGGCGACTGACGCGGCAGGATCAGCGTCAGGGTGGCCGCCTGCGGCTGTGCCCCCATCGCCCAGATATCGTTCAGCGCATGCTGGGCGCTGATCCGGGTCATGGTGAAGGGATCATTGGTAAAGGCGCGCAGGTGATCGGTGCTGAGGACCTGTGTGACCTCGCCTGTCCGCAGCTGCGCGGCATCGTCGCCGGGCAGGGGCGTGACATCATCGCGGGCGGCGCCGGCGTGGGCGCCGATCCCGTGCCTCAGGCTGCCCCGCCCGACTTTGGAGCCGCAGCCGCCACAGAGCGGTTTGTCGCCCAGGGCGTCGGCCAGGCCCTTGGCGTGAGGCTGCGGCAGGGCGGGTGGCGCCATCACTGGCAGGGCCGCGAATTTCGCCATGAACCGACGGTCGATCCGGTCCTTCAAGTGCCACAGCAGCGGGCCGGCGTAGGACCGGCTGCCCCGGTCGGCCAAGGCGGTTTTCGACCCCATCGAAATCAGCTTGAGATAGTCCGCCTGCGGGCGGTAGCGGCGCATCCGCCCCCCCGACAGGGCCGCGCGGAGGTTGTGGAAAAGCACCGGCGCCTGGCGCACGGCAAAGACGCCGGCCTTGGGGCGCGGGGCAAATGCCATATGCGCGCAGTCACCGCTGGCAAAGATGTCCGGGTCGGAGGTCTGCAGCCTGTCGGTGACCACCAGCGCGCCTTCGTGATGGGTCAGGCCGGTGTCCCGAAGCCAGTCATAGGGGCGCGCGCCGGCGGCTCCGACGGTGAAATCGCTGGCGATCTCGCGGCCGTCCTGCAGGCGCAGGCCGGTTGCGGTGACCTCGGCAAGGGGGGCGTTTTCCAGCACTGTGACCTGCTGCGCCCGCAGCGCCTTTTGCAGACGGGCGATGCTGCGCGGTCCCAGGGCCGAGAGCGCCGCGCCGGCGTCGATCAGCGTGGCCTGGGCCAGTCGGTTCTGTTGGCGCAGGGCATGGGCCATGGCAAGGATCAGCTCGACCCCGGCGACCCCGCCGCCGATGCAGGCAATCCGGGCGGGTCCTGTGCCATCGCGAAACGCCTCCCAGGCGGTTGCAAAGGCGCCAAGCGGTTTCGCCGGCCGGGCGTGTTCGCCAAACCCCGCAAGGGCGGGCATGTCTGAGGTGATGCCAATGTCCACCGAAGCCACGTCATAGGCAATTGCAGGGCGGCCCGGCAGGTGGATCTGTTTGGTCTGTGGGTTGATCGCGGTCGCAGACCCCAGCACCAGCCGCGCCCCGGCAAAGCGGGCCAGTTGCACCAGGTCGATATCCAGCGCCTCGCGCGGGTAATGACCGGCGACAAACCCGGGCAACATGCCGGAATAGGGCGCGGTGGGGCCGGGGTTGATCACGGTCAGACGCACGCCCGCCAGCGGCGCCATCCCCCACATGCGCAGCACCAGCGCATGGCTATGGCCACCGCCCACCAGCACCAGGTCCCGCGTCAGGGGCAGATCGGAATGCGTCATCATCGCGGGCCAGACCTTGCTGTTGGGGACGGGCTGCGGGGCGGTTTCCCGGGGTGGCCGTCAGGCTTTGGGCTGTTCGGTGGGCGGCTGATGCTCTGACTTGTCGTGGGTCGCCCAGAGGGCGCAGGCCCCGGGGCCGGGCAGGTCGCTGGGTTTGGTTTGCTGGTTGATATAGACCTTGGCAAGGAAATTCGCCGTGACCGGCGCCGTGCCCAGCAGGAACAGGGTGATCAGCAGCTCATGCGCCGAGGCATGGCCCTCGTAGGCCCAGGCGTGTGCCATGGAGCCGATCAGAACCCCGCCCACCCCCAGCGTGGTGGCCTTGGTCGGGGCATGCATCCGCGACATCGGGTCGTTGAGTTTCAGCAGACCGAATGAGCCGACAAAGCCGAAGATGCCGCCGGTGACCAGGCTGACAGTGATAAGAAGATCAATGATCATGTCGCGCACCTCACTCGATGATATTGCCGCGCAGCAAGAAGCGCGCATAGGCCACGGTGGAAATAAAGCCGAGCATGGCCATGATCAGCACCGCTTCGAAAAAGATCTCAGATCCGGCAATCACGCCGAACAGCAGCACCAGGGCAATGGCATTGATGAACATGGTGTCCAGCGCCAGGATCCGGTCGGTGATCTCGGTCGCGGTCAGGATCTTCCACAGGTTCATCAGCAGCGCCAGCGCGAAACAGCCAAAGGTAAAGACATAGGCATAGTCGATCATCCGAAGATCTCCTTCAGGCGGGCTTCATAGCGGGTCTTGATCTCGTTCCGGATCTCGTCGACGTCGGGGGCATGCAGGCAATGGACCAGCAGGGAACGCCCCTCAGCCGAGATGTCGGCAGTGAGGGTGCCCGGTGTCATGGTGATGGTGCCCCCCAGCATCGCAATCGCCTCGGGGGTGCGGATGTCCAGCGGGATCTCGACCCAGGCGGGCTTGCGTTTGCTGTTGGGCATGAACAGGACGATCCGGGCAACGGCAAAGTTGGCCACCACGATATCCCACATCACCAGGGCGACATAGGGCACCAGCTTGATCGGGCGCTTCAGCTTGGGCCGGTTGGGCCAATAGGGCTGGGTCGCGACCGGGATCAACAGCCCCAGCACAAAGCCGAACAGCAGTGAATTGAGCGAGAAGCGGTTCACCAGCAGCAGCCAGATCACCGTCAGCATCAGCGTCAGCAGCGGATGCGGCAGCAGGCGGTTCAAAAGCTTCATCAGTGGCTCTCCTCGGTTGCGGTGTCGTCACCGTGGCTGTCGGCGCTGTGATCGTCGGCCTTGTGTTCTGCCGTTGTCTCGTAGGGCGCATCGGTGACCGGGCGGTCGCGATTGGCCAGAACGGTTTCGATATAGGCTTGTGGCGCAAACAGATCCTGGGCCGTGGCGGTGGTGTAGCGGCTCATCGGACCGGCAAAGACGGTGAGCGCGACCAGCCCGGCCAGGAGGGCGAAGAGGGCGACAAAGGGCAGGGCGGCGGGACGCGGTGTCACCGGCGCTGCATTCTGGTCCTCCTCTGACGGGGCGGCGTCGGCGTCGCCCTCGGGCGTGGTCTGGGTGTCATCGGTGCTCAGCCCGTGGGATTTCCAGAAGATCAGCGTGCCGGCACGGGCAAACCCCATGATGGTGACGAGCGAGCTGGCCAGGATCACGGCCCAGATCCAGACCGACAACGCGGAGGTTCGCGCGGCATCAAGGATCAGCAGCTTGCCCAGGAACCCCGACAAGGGCGGCATGCCTGCGGTGGCGATGGCTGCCACGAAGAACAGCACCGAGATCAGGCCGCTTTGCGCCATGACCGGCCTTGCGGAAATGGCACCGCCCTGACGTTCGCGGACCATGTCGGCCACCAGGAACAACGCCGCCGCGGCAAGCGTGGAATGCACCGTGTAATAAAGCGCGGCCGCCGTGGCCTCGGGGGTGAACAGGGCAATCGCGGTCAGCAGCGTGCCGACCGAGGTGATCGCGCCAAAGGACATCAAGCGCCCGATTTCACGCGCGCCAAGGACGCCGATGGCGCCCACCGCAACGGTCAGCAGGGCAGCAGGCAGCAGCCAATCGCCCACCAGACCGGAGACCACCGCAACATCGGGGCCGAAAACAAGCGTGAACATCCGCAGGATCGCATAGGCGCCGACCTTGGTCATGATCGCAAACAGCGCCGCCACCGGCGCCGGGGCATGGGCATAGGAGGCCGGCAGCCAGAAATGCAGCGGCAACAGGGAGGCCTTGATCGCAAAGACCAGCAGCAGCATCACCGCACCGACCCGGATCAGGGCGCTGTCTTCGACCGGAAGCTCGGCCACGCGCAGCGCCAGATCGGCCATGTTGAGGGTGCCGGTGACCGAATAGATGGTGCCGAGCGCAAACAGGAACAGGGTGGAGCCGAGCAGGTTGTAGACCACATATTGCACCCCGGCCTGAAACCGCCGGGTGCCGCCGGCATGGATCATCAGCCCGTAGGAGGCGATCAGCAGCACTTCGAAGAACACGAACAGGTTGAAGGCGTCACCGGTCAGAAATGCCCCAATGATGCCCATCAGCTGAAACTGGTACAGGGGGTGGAAATTCTGCCCGCGTGCGTCCCAGTTGCTGCCGACCGCATAGAGGTTGACCGCAAGCGCCAGCAGCGTCGTCAAGAGCACCATCATGGCCGAGAGCCGGTCCAGCACCAGCACGATGCCAAACGGAGCCTGCCAGTCCCCCAATTCGTAAACCTGCACGGTGCCATCCGCTGCCTGCACCGCAAGGGCCAGGGCGATGGCAACCAGCAGGACGTTGGAGGCAATCGAAAAGATCCGCTGCAGGTCGATGTGGAACCGCAGGGTCATGATGATGAAGGGCGCCACCAGCGCGGGCAGCACGATGGGCGCAATCAGCAAATGGTTCATGCGTCCTCTCCCGGGGTGGCTGGGGTGTCGTCCATGTTGATGCGGTCATCCTTGGCGCTGAGATAGGCGCCGAGCGCCACCATCACCACAACGGCCGTCATCCCGAAAGAGATCACGATGGCCGTCAGCACCAGCGCCTGCGGCAGCGGGTCGGTATAGGGCACATCGGCGTATTTGTTCAGGATCGGCGGTGCGTTGGTGACCAGTCGCCCGGTGGCAAACAGAAACACGTTCACCGCATAAGACAGGAGCGAGGTGCCAAGGATCACCGGAAACGTGCGCCGCCGCAGGATCAGGTAGATCCCGGCAGCGGTCAGTAGGCCGACGGCCGACGCGACAAGAAATTCCATGCTCAGACCTCGTTGGTGTCTTGGGCCGCGCTCTCGCGCGCGGGGTTGATGTCCATGGCGTGTTTGGTGACGGTGCCGGGCTGCCAGGCAAAGCGGCTGAGGCTTTCCAGCGCCAGCATCACCGCGCCGACCACGGCGAGGAATACGCCCAGATCAAACAGGGCTGCGGTGGCCAGTTCGAACTCTTCCAGCGGCGCGATATGGACATAGCCAAACGCGGAGGTCAGGAAGGGTTGCCCGTTGAACCAGGCGCCAAGCCCGGTCGCCGCCGCGATCAGCACGCCAGAGCCGATGATCCCGTGATAGGGGATGCGCTGACGTTCGGTCGCCCAGCCAAAACCAGAAGCCATGTATTGCATGATGACCGCGATCGCCGCCACCAGCCCGGCGATGAAACCACCGCCCGGCAGGTTGTGACCGCGAAAGAAGATATAGGCCGCAACCATCAGCGCCACTGGCATCATCATCCGCGTCACGACAACCATCAGCCCCGGATGGGTATCGCCTGCCTGGGGCATGTCGGGTTCGCGGTTCAGCAGATAGGCGCGCACGCGCGTCGACAGCACCGCTTCGGTCAGGGCAAAGATCACCAATGCGGCAATGCCAAGCACGATGATCTCGCCAAAGGTGTCAAAGCCGCGGAAATCGACCAGGATCACATTGACCACATTGGTGCCGCCGCCGCCCTTGTAGGAATTCGCCAGATGGAATTCGGAAATCGACGGTGCAGCGAAATCGCGCAGCATCAGCGCATAGATCAGCCCGCCCACGCCAAGCCCGCCAATCACCGAGATCACCCCGTCGCGCAGCCGCAGCAGGACCGGGGTCTCGGCCGGGGTTTCCTTGGGCAGGAAGTTCAGCGCCAGCAGCATCAGGATGATGGTCACCACCTCGACCGAGATCTGCGTCAGCGCCAGATCCGGTGCCGAGAGATAGTTGAAGGCCAGCGACACGGCCAGGCCGACGATCCCGATCAGGATCAGGGCCAGAAAGCGTTGCCGGTGGAACAGCACGATACAGCTGGTTGCAACGATCAGGCAGATCCAGACGACCAGCGGCAGAACGCCGATGGCCTGCACCGCCCGGCTGGGCGCGCCGATGGTGCCGGTGGCATAGGCATAGACGGAAATCGCGATGGTAAAGCTGACCATGATCAGCGCGTAGCGGGTCAGCGATCCGTCGTGCAGCCGCCCGGTGATGCCCTGCGACAGGGTGGTGGCCGCCGCGACGACGCGATCAAAGATCACCTTGGCCTCGGGGCGGGGCAGGGCGGTCCAGATCCGCTCCAGCGGGCCATGCAGGGCCAGCAGGACCAGACCGCCAACCACCGCGATGATCGACATATAGAGCGCCGGGGTCACCCCGTGCCAAAGCTTCAGATGGGCATGGGGATGGGCCTGGGTCACGGCACCTGCGGCAGCATCGACAAGCGGGCCGACCATGGTGGCCGAGAACAGCCCGATCAGCACCACCAGCGCCACCAGCAGCGCCGGCGAGGCCCACATGCCAAACCCGGGATCATGGGGCTTGGCCGGGTAATCCGTGCGCTTGGGTCCGAGAAAGACATGACCGATATAGCGGAAGGAATAGGCCGCCGAGAACACCGCCGCGAGGGTCGCAAGCCCGGCGATCAGATAGGGGCTTTGCAGCCAGTAGGTGTGCGAGGCTTCCTCCAGCATCATTTCCTTGGACAGGAAGCCGTTGAGCGGCGGAATGCCTGCCATCGACAGGGCCGCCACGGTGGCGATCACAAAGGTGACCGGCATCAGGTGGCGCAGGCCGCCCAGGCGTTTGATGTCGCGGGTATGGGTCTCGTGGTCGACGATCCCGGCGGACATGAATAGCGCCGCCTTGAACGTGGCATGGTTGATGATGTGGAACACGGCGGCAATCGCGGCCGCCTCGGTGCCAAACCCCAGAAGCATGGTGATCAGGCCCAGATGCGACACGGTGGAGAAGGCCAGCAGCGCCTTGAGGTCGTCCTTGAACAGGGCAATCACCGCGCCGATCACCATGGTCACCAGCCCGGTGGTGGCGACGATATAGAACCATTCCGGCGTGCCCGACAGCACCGGCCACAGGCGGGCCATCAGGAAAAGCCCCGCCTTCACCATGGTGGCAG
The DNA here is from genome assembly GCF_001518015.1 of Tritonibacter horizontis. Lineage (GTDB taxonomy): Bacteria > Pseudomonadota > Alphaproteobacteria > Rhodobacterales > Rhodobacteraceae > Epibacterium > Epibacterium horizontis. Next base: position 40,352 of record NZ_LPUY01000076.1, on the reverse strand, counting down.
AGTGCAGATAGGCCGAGACCGGCGTCGGCGCCGCCATCGCATGGGGCAGCCAGAAGTGGAACGGGAACTGCGCCGATTTGGTAAAGGCGCCGATCAGGATCAGGATCAGAGCGGGCAGGTAGAGATCTGACGACTGGATCGCCTCGCGGTTCTGCAGGATCACGCTGATATCATAAGAGCCCGCGATATGGCCAAGGATCAGCATGCCGCCGATCATCGCCAGCCCGCCCATGCCGGTGACGGTCAGCGCCATGCGCGCGCCCTGACGTCCCTCGGGCAGGTGTTTCCAATAGCCGATCAGCAGGAAGGACGACAGCGAGGTCAGTTCCCAGAAAATCAGCAAGAGCAGGATGTTATCGGACAGAACGATACCAACCATCGCGCCCTGGAACAGCAGCAGATAGGTGTAGAATTGCCCCATCGGGTCCTGCCGCGACAGGTAGAACCGCGCATAAAGGATGATCAGCAGCCCGATCCCGAGGATCATGGTGGCAAACAGGAACCCCAGCCCGTCGAGAAAGAAATTCACATGCAGCCCCAGCGCAGGCAGCCAGTCGATGCCGACCTGCACGGTGTCTCCGCGCAGGATCGCCGGGGCGTGCAGCATCAGACCGATGAAGGCCAGGCCTGTGGCCAGAGCGGCAGAGGACGCGCTGGCATTGCGGCCGGCACGAATAAGCAGCGCGGGAAACAGGGCGCCGAGAAAGGGCAGGGCCGCAATCAAGAAAAGGGACACGTCATAACTCTCCTGGTCGGGCAGTTTGATCTTGAAGGCAGAGATTAGGCTGCAAGCTGAGAGCTGACTAAGGAATTTTGCGGTGCTGTTCCAGACATTCCCGACAGAATCTTGCGGAATTCCTGTTGGCCGCGTCGAAATGTAGCCGCCGATACCTGGCGAAATCGTGGGCGGCACACGCGATGTTGATCGCTCTGCGGCCCCGCCAAGGGCAGACGGACGCGGAATGCGTGTTAGAAAACGGACAACGGTCCGGGCAATCGCCCCCTGGTTCGAGGGGGCCATGAGGGAGAGCGGCCCGAGATTTTGGCCGACCGGCCCATGTTCAAACCGACAGGCGGAGCCATGAGACCTATTCCCGAGATTTTTTCAACCGCCGTCCTCAGCGCAGTGGCGATGTTGGTCGCCCCCGCTGCCGCGCAGGCGGGCTGCGGACCTGAGGCAGAGGCCTGCGAGATGATCGGTGGCCGCTATCACCTGGTGCTGCCGGCGGGCGACAGCGTCGGCGGCACCGGTTCGTCCCCGGCGGTGATGTTCCTGCACGGGCACGGCGGGTCTGGTGCGGGGGTGTTGCGGATGACCGGCATGGTGTCGGCGCTGACCGCGCGCGGCTATGCGGTGATCGCGCCGGACGGCGCACCCCGCCCCGGCAGCGGCACGCGCAGCTGGACGTTTCTGGCGGGCAATCCTGAGCGACGCGATGATTTTGCGTTTCTGCCTGCGGTGCTGGAAGATGCGGCGGCGCGCTTTGATATCGACGCCGAATCCTCTGTTCTGGCGGGATTTTCCTCCGGGGCCTTTATGGTGAACTATCTCGCTTGCCAGGACCCGGAGGCCTTTGCCGCCTATTTGCCGGTGTCGGGCGGGTTCTGGCGGCCGCAGCCGACGCATTGCGCGGGTCCGGTCGAACTCTACCACAGTCATGGCTGGAAGGATGGCACCGTTCCGCTGGAGGGCCGGACCCTCGGCGGCGGGCGGTTCATTCAGGGCGACATCTGGGCGGGGCTGGAGCTGTGGCGCGAGACCCTGGGCTGCGGCGGGCATGCGCCGGACCGGATCTGGCAGGCGGGGGCATTGATGTTGCGGCGCTGGTCCTGCGGGACTGGGGCGGAGATCACATTCGAGCTGTTTCCCGGTGGCCATGGCGTGCCTTCGGGCTGGGCGGATCGGGTCTTGGATTGGTATGAAGATCCCATGCGGCGGCGCTCTGCCACCGAGTGATCCTGGCATAACGGCACCCCGGTTTTCACCGGGGAGCGCAGAGCCCCCCGGTGTCAATGCAGTGTCAACAGGGTGTTATTCGGCGGCCTGAACCGGCGCCGCGCTGCCTTGCAGGTTTTGCCGCAAAAGCTGGCGATAGTGGCGTGCGGCCTGGTTGATCTGGGGTTCGTGCAGCACCTCTGCCGTGCCCATCCAGCGGCGTGGCAACCGCAGGCTGGACAGCGCCGAGAGCGGCACCGCCAGCACCAGCGACAGGGCAATTGGCGCCAGCCAGAGCGACACCAGCCCGGAGGCGACCCCCACCCAGAGCGCGATGCCGCTGACGGTTTCCAGCGCATGGCACTGGATCAGGGTGGCAAGGCTGTAGTGGCCGCCTTCGCGTGCCTGCGGTGCCCAGCCTTTCTGCAGGCCAAAGACGGTGCGCAGAACCGCGATCATCTGCTGGATCATCAGGATCGGGGCATAAAGGATCGCCAGCAGGATCTCGGTCAGCATCGACAGCAGGAACTGACCCAGGCCGCCATAATCGGCGATCCGCCGACCGGTCAGCGGCAGGGCTGCCACCGACAGCACCTTGGGCAGCAGCAGCATCGCGTAAATCAGGATGATCACGGCGACATGGCGCGGCTCGCTCATATCCGGCCAGGAGGGGCGCGTCGGGTTGGTTTCTGAGAAATAGGTCAGCACGGAGCCGCCCTCGTCATGGCCGATCAGCGCCCAGATCACCAAGAGGGCGAACCAGACCGGCGCCATCAGATAGCCGATGGCGCCATGGGCCAGGTGGAAACGCGACATCGCGTGAAACCCGGTGGTGCCGAGAATGCGCAAGTGTTGCAGGTTGCCCTGGCACCAGCGGCGGTCCCGCTGGATATGGTCGATCAGGGTGGCAGGCGTTTCCTCGTAGGAGCCCCGGATACGCGGCAGGAACCGCACCCGCCAGCCGGCCCGGCGCAACAGGCCCGCTTCGACAAAATCGTGGCTCATGATGATCGAGGTGCCGCCCGTCAGGGTCGGCAGTTCCGGCAGGCCGGCACAGGCGGCAAAGGCCCGGGTGCGGATGATCGCATTATGGCCCCAATAGTTGCCCTCGTGGCCGGTCCAACGGGCCAGACCTTCGGCCAGCGCCAGACCATAGACGCCATTGGCAAATTGTTGCATGCGGCCAAAAACAGATTGGGCCCCAATGAGTTGCGGGAAGCTCTGGATGAGGCCGGCGGCCGGGTCGCGCGACAGGGCATCGGTCAGGCGCACAATCGCGCGCCCGGTCATCAGGCTGTCGGCGTCCAGCACCAGCATCGCCTCATAGGCACCGCCCCAGCGGGTCACCCAGTCGTGGATATTGCCAACCTTGCGCGCGGTATTCTTGGCCCGGCGGCGATAGTAAAGGGTGATGCCTTCCGGCAATTCGGCATGAAGCGCGCGGACGCTTTGTTCTTCCTGCGCGGCGATCTCCGGGTCGCGGGTATCGGACAGGATAAACATGTCAAAGCGGTGTTTGCCGCCGATCGCGCGCAGCTCTTCCAGCATTGAGCGGGCATTGCCGAGCACATACCAGGGCACCTCGTTATAGACCGGCACCAGGAGCGCCACCCGCATCGGTTTGCGCGGGCCGCGTGCAACCCGTGGCCGGGTTTGCGACAGGCTGAACAAGCCCAGAAGCACGGTGGAGACGGTGAAGGTGATCCAGAAGAAGTTGAAGGCGATCAGCACCAGCAGCACCCATTCCAGTGCCGTGATGCCGTCAGCCATGAACCAGCCTTTCATCACCCAGCCAAGCCCGAGCGTCGCCGCCATGGCAGGCGAAAACGCAAGGATCCGCCAGATGGCGACGTTGGGATGGGCGGCGCTGTCTTCTGGCGCGTCGCTGTCGTGAAACGGGCAGTCGAAGTCCTGTTCCGGCATCGCCAGCGGCGTCTCCGGGGGGACGAGCGGGGGGATCAGATAATCGCGCATGTTACTCACACAGTCCACCGATAAAGCCAGACCTCAGAGGCCGGGGCACCGTCCTTGCGCAGTTGCGCGCGCAGTTCCACATGGGTCTGGTCGCCGGGATCAAAAGAGAACGCCAGCCGCATGCCGCCTGTTTCCGGGTTGCGTTGCAAGATCCCGGCACTGGTGTCCAGATGCGGCGAGGACACATGGATGTCAAAGGCGTCCGGCTCTGCCTCGAACAGGGGGTGCGCTTCGAAGTCGATCACCATCAGGCGGCCCGGATCGCCAAAGATCTTGGCCCCCGAGGCGGTGTCGATCACCCGTGGCAGATCCAGGGCGGGTTCGTCCCCCCAGGACAGGCGATAGGACAGGTCGATCTGCGCGCCGGCTTCGAAAGGAGTTTCGGGGCGCCAATAGGCAACGATGTTGTCGTAGATTTCCTTGTCCGCCGGGATCTCGACCAGGGTGATCGCGCCTTTACCCCAATCGCCCTTGGGTTCCACCCAGAGCGACGGACGGCGATGGTAGTGGGCTTCGAGATCGGCAAAATCCGACAGGTTGCGGGTCCGCTGCATGAGGCCAAAGCCGCGAGGGTTGGTGTCGACAAAGCTGGAGACCTGCAGCCGGGTCGGGTTGGCAAGCGGGCGCCAGATGACCTCGCCATTGCCGTTGCGCAGCAAAAGCCCGTCGCTGTCGTGCACGGCGGGACGGAAATCGTCAAACCGCTGGTGGTTGGTGCCGTCGAACAGGAACATCGAGGTCAGCGGCGCGAGCCCGGCATGGGGCAGGTCCTCGCGGGCAAAAAGCGTCGCTTCGACTTCCATCAAGCAGGGGCTGCCGGGGGTGATGTCGAACCGATAGGCCCCTGTCACCGAAGGGCTGTCCATCAGGGCGTGAACCACCATGTTTTCCTGAAGCGGGCCGGGCGCTTCGAGCCAGAAGCTGACGAATTCCGGGAACTCCTCGCCCTCGGGATCGGCGGTCTTGAGGGCCAGACCACGGGCGGACAGCCCATAGTTGTTGCCATTGGCAATGGCGCGGAAATAGCTCGCGCCCTGGAACACGCAGAATTCGGTTTTCTTGCCGGGGTGATCCGGGTCGTCCAGATCGGTGCGCAGCCGGAAACCGGAATAGCCAAGCGCGCCGTCCCGGGACAGCTCGGGCGAGATCTCCGGGTGTTTGCGGAACCGGTCCATGTCAAAGGGCAGGTTGCTGCTGGTGCCGTCAACCACGGTATGCAGCTGGACCGGACGTTCGAAGTAGAGACCGGGCAGGAAGAAATCGACGTTGTAGCTTCGGTCCGTATCGGCCCAGAGCGCCTTTTTCACATCGAACTGGATCGAGCGGTACTGGTCATAGGTCATGTCCAGCCAGTCCTGCGGCACCTTGCTGCGGGGTTTGAACGGGCGTTCGGCCAGGGCGCGGGCACGGGCGATGACCTCGGCGCGGGAGAACGGCTCTGTCTCGGGCACGGCCGAGCCAGAGGTTGCGGCGTCGGCGGCCTGCAGCGGCGCCATTTGCGACACCAGCGCCAGGGCGGAAGCGGACGAAAAGAAGGCGCGACGGCTCAGATTGCTCATCGTTTGCGTCTCCAAGGTTGGGATTTGAACCAGCCTGCGCCATAGGCACAAGCGATGATAAGAACGAAGCCACAGAGGTTCGCGACAGCGGTCGCGGCAATGCTGCGGTCGGTCTGGTCAAGGGCCGCACCGAGGAACCGGGCCAGCGCCATCGACGTGATAAAGATTGCAAGGCTCTGTTGGCCGACCTTGGTGACCACGGCGAGGATCCCGGTCCAGATGCGAGCCAGAAGCGAGTTGCCCCGCGCATAGAGGTTGCGGCCGCCAGCCCCGGCAACGATCCAGGCCAGATAGGCCAGCGACAGGAAGTGGACGAAGCGCAACAGGCCAAAGTCGGTCTTTTCGCGCCACTCGCCGATCACGCTCCAGACGGGGCGAATGGTGGCACCCAGATCGGGCGCCGCGGCATTGAGCCAGCTGAACACCTTCCAGGAGCCGAACGGGGCCGAGAAGATCAGGAAACAGGCCGCCAGCACCGCAAGGCCCCAGTGCACCGGAGGCTTTGGCAGCCAGCCGGACATGAAGGCAAAGCCGGTAAAGAACAGCAATTGCCAGCCAAAGGGGTTGAAGAACCATTCCCGGTCCGACCAGGGCTCGGCCGGCAGCGACAGGCCGTTGGGGCCAAGGCCCAGCACATAGGGGTTTGCCAGCAGCCACAGGGCCACGGAAAATCCCGCCACGGCCCAGCGGCCGGCGTGCCGCAGCCCCATGACGGCGGGCATCAACGCCAGCACCACCAGATACATCGGCAGGATGTCAAAATAGTTGGGCACATAGGTGAGGGTGAAAATCCCCACCATCTGCGACACGGTGTTGGAAAAGAACGGATGCAGGTTCAGCGAGCCGATATAGCTTTTGTCCGACGCCAGAGTGAGGTCGAGCACCGCCATCGACATGGCAAGAAAGAAGAACAGGCCGATATGAGCCCAGTAGACCTGCCAGCAGCGATAGGCGACCCGCGCGGTGCCCAGCCACCAGCCGTGCCGCGCGAAAGAGCCGCCAAAGGCGATGGCGGAGGCCATGCCAGAGCAGAAGACGAAAATCTCGGTCGCGTCGGAAAAGCCGAAGCGGGCCGGGATCCAGCCGCCCCAGCGGTTGCCGGGAACATGGGCCACGAGGATGATGAACATCGCGATGCCGCGATAAAAATCCAGTCTCGGGTCGCGGGGGCGGGATTGCCCTGCCGGGACCGTTTCCGGGGGCGCGGTCATCGCATTGGCGGCGGCGCGGGACGCGCTCCCCTGATTAGGCGCCGGAAAAGGCGCGATGTCTGCCATCTGTCTCAAATCTCCAAAAGGATATCACTCCGCAGGAACGCTCTGTATGCCGCCATTGTTCCGGGCGGATGCGATCAGGGCGCGCCGTGCCAGCGCATAATTGTCTTCGGTCCCGCCCCGTTTTGTCCGGCGATCATCCAGAATCGCCTCCACTTGCCGCCAGTGTCCGGCCCGCAGACCCGCATCAATGGTCATCCGTTCAAAGACATCCCTCTGTGCATGGCTGCCACCTGCAAGTTGTAGCGAATCCCGAGACTTAGCGAGGTATCCGAAAGCATTCCGGTAATCTCCTTCGCCGAAGGCCTCAAGCCCCATTGCAGCGGCGCAACCGGGATCGGCCATTCTTTGCGCGGCTTCTGTGTCGGTCTTTTGCGCATCGGCGTGGATCCGCTGAACCAGGCGGTTTGTTGCTGCTTTTCGTTCGCCGCCGACCAGGGCCAGCAGGTAATGCAGATCGGCGAAGATCAGGCTGCCGTCTTCGGTCCGGTTGGCACAGAGCGTGGCCAGCTCTTCCCAGCGGTCGCCGACCGAGACGCCCTCCAGTTCCAGCCGCATCAACAGCGAGCTGGCATTGGAGATGTCGCGGTAATCGTCGGTCTTGTCCTTGCGCACCTCAAGGTCATAGAGCCGCAGCACCTCGTCCACCTGACCAAGGTCGAGATGCATCAGCGCCTTGTGCCACCAGACGTGATAGCGAAAGTTGTTGCAATGGGCCCAGGCGTCCTCGCGCCCGTTGAGCCAGCCAAGTCCGGCCCTGGCGTTGCCGGTCATGTCATGCACATGCGCCACCGCATGCAGCCCCCAGGCATCGTCGGGCGCCGTCCAGAGCGCCTGCCGCCCGGTGACTTCGGCGCGGTCATATTCGCCGGTCTCTTCCAGCGCAAAAGCATGACAACCCAGAAGGTAGCCATGGCCGGGATGGTCGCTGGAATAGGCGGGCATCACCCGTTCGACCGAGGCCCGCATGCCGCGCGCATCGCCCAGAATGAACCGGGTGCCATGGCTGAGCTTCATCGCCAGCGTGTCGCAGGGATGCTGGTTCAGCACCTCTTCCATCAGGGTGATGGTTTGCGATGGTGCGCCCGAGAGCCAGGCCGCGAGGGCGTCGACATATTTGCGTTCGCGAGGCAGGGCGGTCTCGTATCCGGCGCGGGCGGCGGCCAGGGCCTCGCGCGCGGTGGGGACCAGTTCGCTGCGCCCCAGCATCAGGATGGACAGGCCGCGAATGGCCTGCGCCATGGCAAACTGCGGCGCAGCGGCCAACACCGCGCCAAGGTGGTCGGCGGTGCGCGCGGCATGTGCCAGAACGCCGATCTGAACGGCATTCCAATCCGCCTGGGCCTGTGGATCCGACAGGCTGCAGTCCTGTCCAAAAATATCCTGGGTCATGGCAATTCACTTTCGCAATCTGGTGGAAAACAGGTGTTACCGAAGATGCTAACCGAGGCGAATTCACCGCGCGCCCCCTGCTCTCGCTTTGGTGAAGGCGCGTGTGACTGGGCCAAGCAAAAGGCAGCAAATCCGGGCTGAGATCGGCAAAAAATGGCGCACCCGAACGGGCCGACGCTGTTTTGGGCGGCAGGCGACAAAAGAAGGCAGTTTTTTGTAACATTGCCCGGCGCTTGATCCTGCGCCGGACCGGGAATTGTTTCAGCCGTCGTCGAACGGCGTGTCAGTGGCGAGAATCTCTGCACTGTCGGCGCCGCAGCTGGGCGGGGTTTTGCGGTAGGTCACGGGGGTGCGGGAGAATTTGAGCGGGTTGCCGAGAAGTTTTAGCGGGGTGTCGCCGACCTGTTGGGTGACCACCATCTCCCGCGCCGCGACCTGATCGGTTGCAAACACTTGCGCGAGGGTCTGCACCGGGCCGACCGGCACCTTGGCGGTCTCCATCGCGGCGATGATTGCATCCGTGGAGTGGCGCCGCAGTGCCGGGATCAGGATGTCATTGAGCGCGCCCCGGTTCTGCAACCGCGCCGGGTTGCTGGCAAAACGCGGGTCATGCGCCTGACCTTCAAGCGCCAGAAACGCCATGAACCGGCGGAACTGGCTGTCATTGCCGACCGCAAGGATGACGTGCCCGTCCGAGGTTTGATAAGTGCCATAGGGCACGATGGAGGGGTGTTCGTTGCCGCGGCGCACCGGTGGCTCACCGGTGTTGAGATAGCTCACCCCTTCGTTGATGAGCCAGGCGATCTGGGTATCGACCAGGGCCAGTTCCACGTGCTGGCCCTCGCCGGTCAGGTCGCGGTGGCGCAGCGCGGCGAGAATGCCCACCGTCGCATACATGCCGCACATCACGTCCGCGATGCCGACACCCGCCTTCATCGGAGGGCCGTCCGGCGCACCGGTGAGCGACATGATGCCGCCAAACCCCTGTGCCATCAGGTCATACCCCGGCTTTTCCCGGTTTGGTCCGGTCTGGCCGTAGCCGGAGATCGACCCATAGACCAGCCGCGGGCAGTCGGCGCGCAGGCTGTCATAGTCGAGGCCGTACCGGGCCAGGCCACCGGGTTTGAAATTCTCGATGAGCACATCGGCCTGCGCGGCCAGACGGCGGATGACTTCCTGCCCTTGGGGGGTGGAGATATCCAGCGCGAGAGAGCGTTTGTTGCGGTTGGCGGCCATGAAATAGGGCGTAAGATCAGCGCCTTCGGCGACGCTCTTGCCCCATTGGCGGGTGTCGTCTCCGCCTGTGCCGGGGTTTTCCACCTTGATCACATCGGCGCCGAGATCGCCCAGCAACTGGGTCGCGGTCGGTCCGGCCAGGATCCGCGACAGATCCAGTACCTTGACCCCTTTGAGGGCGCCGTGGGGCAGCATATCAGATCCGGCCATCGTATTCCTCCCGGTCAATTTCGGCGGCAATCACGGTGAAGGTGTCGGCCTGTTGCGCCGCTGTCAGCGCCGCCCGCAGCTCGTCCCGATTGTGCACCCGGTGGCCGGCGCCGCCAAAGGCGCGGCCGATGGCGGCATAGTCGTGGCGCCCGAAATCGACCCCGGCGTTGGGCAATTGGCGCTGGCGTTGCTTGAGGTCGATCAGGGCGAGGGAGGCATCTACAAACACCACGAAGATCGGTGTCAGGCCCATTTCGGCGGCGGTTGCCAGCTCGCCCGCGACCATCAGGAAACCCGCGTCGCCGGAAAAGCTGACGACGGTGCGATCCGGCTGTGCAAGTTTGCGCCCGATTGCCAGCGGCAAGGCACAGCCCATGGTGCACAGGCCCGAGGACTGCACCAGCTGGCGCGGCGCGGTGCAGGTCCACATCTGGCTGAGCAGAATGCGATGGGCACCACTGTCGGCAGTCAGCAGGGTATCGGCGGGCAGCTGGTCGATACATTCGGCGATGACGCCGGCAGGCCCCCAGGCGTCTGAGCGGGGAAAGGCGGCGGCGAGTGCTGCTTTGCTGCGATCAATCTCGCCCTCGGGCCAGGGGGGCGGCGATGGGGGCGCAACCGCCAGCGCCGCCAGCGTGTCGGGCAGGGCCGAGCCCAGGGTCAGGCTGGCCTGGTGCATATAATGTGTGTTGGGTTCCGGCGCGATGTCGATGACGCGGGTGCTGTGTGGATCCCAGGCCTCGCGCCAGCCAGGGCGCATTTCGATCGGATCGTAGCCGATGCAGAGGATCAGGTCGGCGGACTCCACCAGCGGCAACAGATGGGTATCGGCCAGTGGTGACAGGCCGGCCCCGCCAAGGCAGAGCGGGTGGTCTTCTGGCAGGATGCCCTTGGCCTTGTAGGTTGTTACAAAGGGGATCTGGCGGGCCTCCAGAAAGGCGCGGGTGGCCTCGGGCGCACCGGGCAACAGGGCGTCGAGGCCGACAATCGCCAGCGGTCGGCGTGCCTCGGCCAGCCAGCGATGCGCCTGCGCCAGTGTCGCGCCCGCGGGGGCCGTTGCGCCTGCAGGCGCGCGGCGGATGTTGCGTTCGGTTGCCGGCGCGTTTGCCACCGTGATCGGCACGTCGATATGGACCGGACCCTGGCGGGGGTCCAGCGCGATGGCGACGGATTTATCGGCGATGACCTCTGCCGCTGCAGCATCGAGACGAAAACTGGCCTTGGTGATCGGGGCGAACACCGCCTGCTGGTCGAGCACCTGATGGGTATAGGTCTGGGCCTCGTCTGCATCGACGCAGCCGGTCAGGACCAGCATCGGCACCCGATCCTGATGCGCATTGGCCACCACATTGACCCCGTTGAGCGCGCCTGGGCCGAGGGTTGCCACCAGAATGGCGGGCGCGCCATCGGCGTGATGGACCCCTTCGCCCATAAACCCGGCACAGTTTTCGTGCTTGGCCAGGTGAAAGGTGATCCCGGCGCGCTGCAGCGCATCCACCAGCGTCAGCACCTCGCCGCCGGGCATGCCAAAGGCATGGCGGCACCCTGCGGCATAAAGTCTGCGAGCCAGAACATCGGCGGCGCGGAGGGGGTCAGTCATATATTCAGTCCGTTCTCGTCAGTGTCGCTGTGGAAACGACGTTAGTTCAGGGCGGTTGCGGCAATCGCGGCAAAGATGTCGTCCAGCTCGGCCGCGAGGGCGGTCAGGGCGGCTCCGCCCTCTGTCGCATAGGGAGCAAAGACATGGCCGGGGGTTTTATAGGCCAGCGCTGCACCGGCGTCACCACCGGGGCCGGCGTCGGCTTCGGTGACATAAAATCGGATCGGGGCCTCGATCATCGCGGCGGTGGACAGGGCCAGGATATCGACTGCAAAGTCATTCCGGAACACGCCGACCACGCGGTTGCCGGGCAGGGTGATCCCGCGGGCCCGGGCGGCCTCGGTCGGGCCGGCTTCGGTCACCACCCCCATGCCGTGGCTGCGCACCGCCGCCTTCAGATCGCCGAGCAATGTGGCGTAGTCCTTTGTGCTGTGTTCCACCACCCAGCCGGGGCGCGGGCCAAGGTCGCCGCCCCATGCCGGGGCAAGGGCGCTCACCGACAGGCAGAAGCCGATTACACCGCCGAAAAGACGAGACGTGATCCCTGACATTGCGCATCCCCTTGTTGTTCTGCGACGGGTTTACGCGCAACACAGATGAAATACTCGTCACATTTCAGTGCGTTTGGCCTGTTGTCGCCGCCTCGGTGGGGGCGAATTGGGGCAGATCGCCTTGGATTGCCCGGGATCGCTGCGACATCAGGCCCAGCTTTTGCGAAAGAAATGCGGGCTGGCACCGAATTTGCGTTTGAACTGGCGCGAGAAATGAGTGGCGGAATTGAACCCGGAGGCCAGCGCGATTTCCGTCACCGACAGCGAGGTCTCGTTCATCAGGGCAAAGGCATGAGCGAGCCGCATGTCGGAATAGACATGCATCGGGCTCTGATCGAGGTAGCGGGAGAACAGCCGCTCCAGTTGGCGGCGGGAGATGTCGAGCTCGCGGCACAGAGCGCCGATCGACAGCGGCTCCTCGATGGATTCCTGCATCAGCTGCAAGGCGCTCAGCAGTCGTTGATTGCGGCTGCCGATGGCAACGGCATAGTTGGATTTCTGCGGTGCGGTGCTGCTGGTGGAGCGCACATGCAGGCACATGTCGGCCACGATGATGGCGAGCTGTTTGCCGTGGCGCTCTTCGATCAGAGTCAGCATCATGTCGGTGGCGGCGCTGCCTCCGCCGCAGGTCATCAGCGCGCCGGAGACCTCGTAGATGTTCGGCGACGGCTTCAGATGGGCGTAGCGTTCGACAAAACCGGGCTGGTTTTCCCAGTGCAGCGTAAAGGCGTGATCCTGGATCAGGCCCGCCTGCGCCAATGCAAAGGCACCGGTGCAGATGCCGCCGATCTTGCGTCCGAACCGATGTTCCCGGCGCAGCCAGTTCAGCGTTGTCTCGCTGGCGGCGTCCTGAGGTTCGACCCCGGCACAGACAAAACCCATCGCATCGGGCGGCAGCGGGGCAAGCGGGGTGTCGGGGGTGACCACCATGCCATTCGAACATCGCACCGGCGCGCCGGTCTCGGTCATGATGTACCAGCGGTAGAGTTTTGTATTGGTGACCTGATTGGCAATCCGCAAGGGTTCGATTGCGGCGGCGACCGGCAGCATGGTGGCCTTGGGCAACAGCAGGAAATAAAAATCCTGCGGCGCGCCGACATAGGGAACAGCCAGGGTGGCAGCGGCCCCTTTTTGAACAAAACTGTCATCAGACATGGGCAAATCCATGCGTTGAGGGCTGGCGCGACAACAGAACTGTCACGGCGGTGTCATCTCAGCTAGCCTTGTCGGGGCGAAATTTGCCCGGATATTGCGACCTTGATCCGTTGGATTGCGACACTTGGCGGTCTTGCTGTCTTTTCGGCAAAGGGACACACTGGCCCCGGTGGCACGGCTAAAATGCGGGCTGACCTCTTGCAGCTGATTTTTCGCAGCACTAAGACTCAGGTAATCCTCTGTCGGGTATGGTGCCCGCAGAGATCCCAAGACAGGCAGGTCCAATGATTGATCCAACAGAAACCTACATGAACACGCTCGTGCCGATGGTCGTTGAGCAGACCAGCCGCGGCGAGCGGGCCTATGACATTTTCTCGCGCCTGTTGAAGGAGCGTATCATCTTCCTGAACGGCCCGGTGCATGACGGCATGTCGTCGCTGATCGTCGCGCAGCTCTTGCACCTTGAGGCGGAAAACCCGTCCAAGGAAATTTCGATGTATATCAACTCTCCCGGTGGTGTTGTGACCTCGGGCCTGTCGATCTACGATACGATGCAGTATATCAAACCCAAGGTCTCCACCCTGGTAATCGGTCAGGCCGCCTCCATGGGCTCGCTGCTGTTGACGGCGGGCGCGGATGGCATGCGGTTCTCGCTGCCGAATTCGCGGGTGATGGTGCACCAGCCCTCCGGCGGCTATCAGGGCCAGGCGACGGACATCATGATCCACGCCGAAGAGACCCAGAAGCTGAAGCGGCGCCTGAACGAGATTTACGTGAAGCACACCGGTCAGGAATATGAGAAGATCGAAGCGGCGCTGGAGCGGGACAACTTCATGTCGCCGGAACAGGCGAAGGAATTTGGGCTGATCGACGAGATCGTCGAAAACCGGGCCAAAATCGAAGACGAAGACAACAGCTGATCCCGCGCTTTTGCACGGGCTTTGTGCTCCCTTCACCTTTGCGCGTGCATGGGAGCACAATTTGACATTGTGGCCGGTTGGGAGCTGTCCTAAGTTGGCTTGAAATCGGGGCGAACTGACATGCGCTAGCCCCGAGGCGGATGGAAAGGTAGACCATGGCGACGAACTCGAGCGGCGACAGCAAGAACACGCTTTACTGTAGCTTCTGCGGCAAAAGCCAGCATGAAGTACGCAAGCTGATCGCAGGGCCGACCGTATTCATCTGTGATGAATGCGTCGAGCTGTGCATGGACATCATCCGCGAGGAGACCAAGGCCTCCGGAATGAAGGCGACCGACGGTGTTCCGACACCCAAGGATATCTGCCAGGTGCTGGACGATTATGTGATCGGTCAGATGACTGCGAAACGGGTGCTGTCCGTGGCGGTGCACAACCACTACAAACGGCTCAATCATTCGCAGAAATCCGGCGGTGACATCGAACTGGCAAAATCCAACATCCTGCTGATCGGCCCCACGGGCTGCGGCAAGACCCTGTTGGCGCAGACGCTGGCGCGTATTCTAGATGTGCCCTTCACGATGGCGGATGCGACCACCCTGACCGAAGCCGGTTATGTGGGCGAGGATGTGGAAAACATCATCCTCAAGCTGCTGCAATCCTCTGAATACAATGTCGAAAAAGCGCAGCGCGGCATCGTTTATATCGACGAGGTCGACAAAATCACCCGCAAGTCCGAAAACCCCTCGATCACCCGTGATGTGTCGGGCGAGGGCGTGCAGCAGGCGCTGCTGAAGCTGATGGAAGGCACGGTTGCCTCGGTGCCGCCGCAGGGCGGGCGCAAGCATCCGCAGCAGGAATTCCTGCAAGTGGACACCACCAACATTCTGTTCATCTGTGGCGGCGCATTTGCCGGTCTCGACAAGATCATCAAACAGCGTGGCAAAGGCTCTGCCATGGGCTTTGGTGCTGATGTGCGGGACGAGAGCGAAGCCGGCGTGGGCGAGACCTTCAAGGATCTGGAGCCAGAGGATCTGCTGAAATTCGGCCTGATCCCGGAATTCGTCGGCCGTTTGCCGGTTCTGGCAACGCTCGAAGATCTGGACGAAGATGCGCTGATCACCATCCTGACCAAGCCGAAGAACGCCTTGGTGAAGCAATACCAGCGCCTGTTCGAGCTGGAAGAAACCGAGCTGGACTTTACCGAGGAGGCGCTGTCGGCGATTGCCAAGAAGGCCATCGAACGCAAAACCGGCGCCCGTGGTCTGCGGTCGATCCTCGAGGATATCCTGCTGGACACCATGTTTGACCTGCCCGGCATGGACAGCGTCACCAAGGTTGTCGTGAACGAAGAGGCGGTGAACACCAACGCCCAGCCGTTGATGATCCACGCCGATGAAAAAGAATCTGCCAGCGCCGGGTGAGGCCGCAGATGACCTGAAAATGTGACTTTCAAAGGCCGGTGTCCCTGTGACATCGGCCTTTTTTGATCCAGGGACCGCCGAACGGCGCCTTAGTTCCGCGTGCCAAGCTCCTTAAATGCGGAGAATTTTATGAAAACGGGCCGTCGCAACGCGCAGGATGGCGAAGGCGACATCATGCATTGAACCACTGCCTGACACTGCGGGCGCGGCATGATTTTCACGTTGAACCGCTTGCAAAATTTGTAAATTCCCGCATGAGGAAAGGCGCGAAAGCGCAGTCAACAAAACGACAAATCCATCTCAGGAGAAGACAGACATGAAGATCAGACGGATCTCGTCAGGGGGCGAATACGAGGCCAAGATCGGCTATTGCCGGGCGGTGGTGGCCGGAGGTTTCGTGCATGTTGCGGGCACGGTCGGGCAGGGCGACGATGTGGTGAGCCAGTGCCGCCATGCGCTGTCGGTGATTGAAACGGCGTTGAACAACGCCGGTGTCGGGCTGGCCGATGTGGTACGGGTCAATTACTACCTGCCGGATGCTGCTGAATTTGAACCCTGCTGGCCATTGCTGACAGAGGCGTTTGGGGCGCACCCGCCGGCGGCGACAATGATCGAATGCAACCTGATCGACCCGAAGTTCCGCATCGAGATCGAGGTCACGGCCCTGGCGGCGTCCGATTGATACGCTTACGTCAACGTCATCCTTCTTCCCCCTGAAACAACAGGAGATCGCTGTGTCGGAGACATCAGATTTGATCGCGCTGCGGGCTGCAATTCCGGTGATCCGGATCTTTGACGAGGCCAAGGCGCTGGAGTTCTATGTGGATTACCTTGGTTTCACCGTTGATTGGAGCCATCGGTTCGAGGCGGATTTGCCGATCTACCTGCAGGTCAGTCGCGCGGGATGCCTGCTGCATCTGAGCGGCCATCACGGCGATGCGACACCGGGGTCGACCAGTTTTGTGCCGGTCGCAGACGCCGCCGCGCTGCACCGGGAACTGGCGGCCAAGGCCTATCCCCATCTGCGACCGGGGCTGGACGAGATGCCTTGGGGACTTCAGATCACGGTGACGGACCCGTTTGGCAACCGGCTGCGGTTCTGCGAGCAGCGCAGCGCAGAGGCCTCCGACGCTGATGCGGGCTAAGCTTATGCGGTAAAACCGCCATTTCCCGCGCGCGGGGGCGGGCAAGAGGCGCGAACCACTGGACCTTGGGGACAGAATGCGCCATATCGGGGACAACACTTTCGGAGGGACCGATGGGAATCCTGAATTCGCTATTGCAGGCCGTGACCTGGTGGAACGGCGCCACGCTGGGAACGATGCTTTACACCCGTCGCAAAGGGGTAAAGGTCGGAGAAGACAGCCAGGGCAACCTGTTCTACCACACGGCCGACGACAGCCGACGCTGGGTGATCTTCAACGGCGAGGCAGAGGCCTCTCGCGTTGATGCGGATTGGCATGGCTGGCTGCACCGGACTTTTAACGAGGTGCCAAGCATAAACCCGCTGCCGCACAAGGTCTGGGAAAAGCCGCATCAGGAAAACCTGACCGGGACGATGATGGCCTATGCGCCTGCAGGCTCCATCCGGGCCGGGGGCGAGCCGAAAAACCGCAGCGACTACGAGGCCTGGAGCCCGGAGTAACCCCAAAACCCGTCGGCCCATCCCCTTTGGGCAGGCGGTTTCGATCTGGCCAAAAGGCAGAACACGATGACCCATTCCACCACCGAAGTGATCACCGGCGGCGTTGTGCTAGCCGTGGCAGCTGGATTTGCGTTCTTTGCGGCGCAGGCGGCAGGGCTGTCGCGGGGCGGTGACAGTTACCTGCTGACCGCGTCTTTCCGCTCGCTGGAGGGGGTCAATGTCGGCACGGATGTGCGTCTGGCGGGGGTCAAAGTCGGCACTGTGACCAAGGTCGAGCTCAACACCGAAACCTTTCGCGCCGACACTACCTTTACCGTCGATCAGGAGATCATGATCCCTGACGACAGCGCCATCGTCATAGCGTCCGAAGGGCTGCTGGGCGGGAATTTTGTCGAGGTCATGCCCGGTGGTTCGCCGTTCAATTTCGAAGCGGGCGATGAAATTACCGACACGCAAGGCGCGGTCAGCCTGATCTCGCTCCTGGTGAAATTCGTATCCGGCAGCGGTGGTGACGATTCCTGATGACTGTGCTGCTGCGCACCACCCTGAGCCTGGCATCGTTGCTGTTCTGCACCACTGCGGCCGTGGCGCAATCCATCTCCATCCAGGAACTGGCGCCCGCACCGGTCCAGCCCCTGGTGCCGGAACTGCGTGAAAGCGTGGAACGGGTGGAGGCCGAGGTTGGCAATCTCGTCAGCCTGCGCGGCCTCGACAAGGTCAACGGCAAGAGCATTGATGTCGATGTGAAAACCGGCGGTTCAGCCGAGGTCTTTGGCCTCCTGGTGACCTTGCAGGAATGCCGCTACCCGGCAGAGAATCCGACGGGTGATGCCTATGCCTATCTCAACATCCGCGACCCGCGCGGCGGTCAGGTTTTCTTTGATGGCTGGATGATTGCCTCCAGCCCGGCACTGAATGCGCTGGACCACCGCCGCTATGACGTCTGGGTTCTGCGCTGCAAAAGCGCCTGAGCCGAGGGGATCGCAGGGGAGAGGAAATCGCCGCGATGGGTCAGAGCCTCTGACAGCATCCGGTGATATCTGGCGCGTTTTATCTCTTGTCCACCGAGCGAGGCCAGATGCGGGGTGATGAACTGCGTGTCGCAGAGGCTGTAGCCGCCCTGCACCAGACGATCCACCAGATAGGCAAGGGCCACCTTGGAGGCGTCACGGCGGTGGGAGAACATGCTTTCGCCAAAAAACGCCGCCCCCAGCGCGACGCCGTAAACCCCGCCCGACAGTCTGCCGTCTTCCCTGACCTCGATCGAATGGGCGAACCCCATCCGGTGGAGCTCCAGATAGCGGTCGAAAATCTCTTCGTTGATCCAGGTTTCGGCACGCGCGGCACATCCCTGCACAACCCCGGTGAAATCCCCATTGACGCTGATGCTGTAGTCGTTGCGGCGCAACCGGCGGGCCAGCGACCGGGAGATGTGAAACCCATCCAGTGGCAGGATCCCGCGCAGTTTGGGATCGACCCAGAACACCTCTGGGTCGTCGCGGCTTTCTGCCATCGGGAACACCCCGCTGGCATAGGCATGAAGCAGAAGTTCAGGGGTTAGTGTCATAGGTGACATATGGCACAGATGGTGCGGGGCGGCAAAACGCAGTGCCGCCCCGGCGGGGGGTGGTCAGCCTTGCAGATTGGCTTCGAGCCATTTTTCCAGCCAGTGGATGTTGTAGTCTCCGGTTTGCACGGCCTTTTCCTGCAGCAGCGCGTGAAACAGTGGCACCGTGGTGTCGATGCCATCCACGATCAACTCGCCCAGCGAGCGGCTGAGACGGGCCAGCGCCTCGTCCCGGTCGCGGCCATGCACGATCAGCTTGCCGATCAGGCTGTCGTAATAGGGCGGGATCGAATAGCCGTCATACAGCGCCGAATCCATCCGGACACCCAGCCCGCCCGGCGCGTGAAACGCCGTGATCTTACCCGGGCAGGGCGAGAAATTCGGCAGTTTTTCAGCGTTGATGCGGACCTCGATGGCGTGGCCGTTGATGACCAGTTCGTCCTGCGTGAACGACAGCGGCAAGCCGGAGGCGACACGGATCTGTTCGCGCACGAGGTCCTGGCCAAAGATCGCTTCGGTCACCGGATGTTCCACCTGCAGGCGGGTGTTCATCTCGATGAAATAGAACTCGCCATCCTCATAGAGGAATTCGACGGTGCCGGCGCCGGAATAGCCCATCTTGCCAATGGCATTGGCGCAGATCTCGCCGATGCGGGCGCGTTCCTCGGCGGTGATCGACGGGCCGGGGGCCTCTTCGAACACTTTCTGGTGACGGCGCTGCAGGGAGCAGTCGCGCTCGCCCAGGTGGACGCCACCACCCTTGCCATCGCCAAAGACCTGGATTTCGATGTGACGCGGTTTCTGGAGGTACTTCTCCATGTAAACTTCGTCATTGCCAAATGCGGCCTTGGATTCGGAGCGGGCGGTCTGAAAGGCCTGCACCAGATCGGCTTCGGTCTTGGCGACCTTCATGCCGCGTCCACCGCCACCGGCGGTGGCCTTGATGATCACCGGATAGCCCATGTCGGCGGCGACCTGCTTGGCGGTCTCCACGTCGGGCACCCCGCCGTCAGAGCCGGGCACGCAGGGAATGCCGAGCGCCTTGGCCGTCTCTTTGGCGGTGATCTTGTCGCCCATCTGGCGAATATGTTCGGCGGAGGGGCCGATAAAGGTGATGCCGTGATCTTCGACGATCTGGACGAAATTGGCGTTTTCCGACAGGAAGCCATAGCCCGGATGGATCGCCTGGGCGCCGGTCACTTCGCAGGCCGAAATGATGGCCGGGATCGACAGATAGCTTTGTGCCCCGGACGGCGGTCCGATGCAGACGGATTCATCGGCCATGCGCACATGCATGGCATCGGCATCTGCGGTGGAATGCACGGCGACGGAATGAATACCCATTTCGCGGCAGGCGCGGATCACGCGCAGGGCGATCTCTCCCCGGTTGGCAATCAGGATCTTGTCAAACATGTGTGATCCTTACTCGACGATGACCAGCGGCGATCCGAACTCGACCGCGGCGCCGTCTTCGACCAGGATGCGTTTGACCGTGCCGGCCTTGGGGGCGGGGATGTGGTTCATGGTCTTCATCGCTTCGACGATCAGCAATGTGTCGCCTTCGCTCACGGCCTGGCCGACCTTGATGAAGGATGGCGCGCCCGGTTCTGGCTGCAGATAGACGGTGCCAACCATCGGCGACGCGACAGCACCGGGATGGGCTGCGGGATCTTCGGCAACCTCGACAGAGACATTGGCAGCGGCCGGTGCGGCAGCGGCGAGCGGCGCGGCGGCGGCCACCTGCATCGGTGCGGCCATCATCTGACGGGAGACACGGACGTTCAGGCTGTCATCTTCGCCGTAGTCACGCTTGACCTGCAGCTCAGTCAGGTCGTTTTCCCGCAAGAGCTCCGCCAGAGCCTTGATGAATTCCACATCTGCGTCATGAGATTTATTTGTCATTTTGTTCCTCGGCAGGGTCCTGTCTGGCTCCGGGCGATACCGGAGCGGAAATTTTCGGCGTTATAGGCCATCGCTGACCATAAGGAAAGCGGCGTTGGTTTGGCCACAAGATGAGGGCGAAAGCCACGGGTTTCAATCATTTTCACCCCAATGGCACCGGATTGGTGCCGCTGTCAAAGGGGCATGCCGGTCAGTTTCGCCACCAGTTCAGGCAGCTTGCGGGCGGCGAATTTGTCAAGCAGCCGCGCGCGGTGGGTTTCCACTGTCCTGTAGGACAAATCAAGCTGCAGCCCGATCTCCTTGGCGGACAGGCCGCGGCAGGTCAGGATCGCCACTTCGCGCTCGCGCGGGGTCAGGCTGACGACCGGGCGTTCCTCGGACAGATCGGCAAAGGACCAGATCCCGGTCTGAAAGGGCTGCGCGTGGCTGATGGAGCGTCCCCGCACGCGACACCAGAACAGCGCCCCGGACATGCGGCGCATGATCCGTTCATCGTGATAAAGCCCCTGCTGCGCCTCTGGCAACTGCAGGCGTTCGCCAATGCGCTGATAGTCCTCGACACTGGGGTAAAGGGCGGCGACGGGCAGGTCCCGCAATTCGCCCGGCGTGCCGCCAAACGTCTCGGCAAACTGCAGATTGCAGCGTTTGATGACACGCTGCTCCAGCAGGGCCAGACCTACGGGGGCAAAGTCAAAGGCAAGGTCGCTCGACGGATCAGTCATGGCCCCTTCTTGCGTGGATTGCGTCGAAGGAAAAGGAAAAAACGCCTTTGCGCCCGCGCTTCGGGGCTGATGTCGCGCCGGTTGGCCTATGGTGCGGCGCCTATCTTGACTGAATTACTCAGCAAAGGTAGAGGGGATCTGCGAGGTACAGAAGACCGGAACGCAAGATGCGTCCCCCAAGGCACCGCAGATGCGGCACCCGTCCAATGCCCAGCTTTCCACGAATTTGCAGTCTGCGCAGAGCAGGCATGTCGCAGACCGGCCGGGGCAGGGACCCAGGGCGGATTTGCGCGCACGAGGAGACACGCCTTGACCACGATTATCACTGCGGGCAGCACCAACGACCTGAGCTTTTCCGCCTATCTCGACGATTTTGACGCCACCTTCACCGCCAGCGGCCGGGGCGCGTTTTCGGACGGCACCCAGGGGGACTACGCGGTCTCCGAAGCGGCGATCACCGACACCGCCGACACAGAAGCGCAGGCCTTTGTTCTGCGCGATGACATTGTCTACAGCATGACGACTCACCAGCTCTCCGGCAGCGTCAGCTCTGTCGATCTGGGCTATGGCGTGACCGGCACCGCTTCGGGCGGCAGCACCGTTCTCGACCTGGAGGAAGTGGATTACTCGATCCGGTTCAAGCCGCAGATCGACGATGCCGACGAGGTGTACGACCTGATCTACGACCTGCTCGGCTATGGCGACGGGGGGCTGACGGACGGCCTGCGAAGCCTGGTTGCTGCAGATGATATCCGGTTCATCGGCTCTGCGGCCGCGGATGTTTTTGCCGGCTTTGACAACGACGATCTGCTGAAGGGGCGCAGTGGCGCCGATACGCTGAGCGGCGGCAAGGGGGCGGATCGCCTGCTGGGCCAGAAGGGGGCCGATACGCTGAATGGCGGCAATGGCGCCGACGAACTGAGCGGCGGCAGCGGCCGTGATCTCCTCAAGGGCGGCAAACACGCCGACACGCTGGATGGCGGCACCGGCAATGACAAATTGGTCGGCGGCCATGGCGCAGATGTTTTTGTGTTCTCGGGCGGGAACTTCGGGCGCGACGTGGTGCGGGATTTCACGCCGGGTCTTGATGTGATCGACCTGTCAGGGGCCACTGGCGAAGCCGAGAGTTTCGATGCGTTCCTGGCGGCAAGCACACAGTCCGGTAGCCGGGTCATCTATGATCTCGACGGGGACGGCGCCAATGTCATCGTGCTGAAAGACATCACGCTGGACGCGCTGTCGGCGGATGACTTCCTGTTCTGATCCGACATTGGACGGACCGCAGGATTTTGCAAAAAAACAGCCCCCCGCACCGGCGGGGGGCTGTCATCGGGGACGAGTGGAGCACGCGCTCCGGACTGACCGGTGGCCCGAAGGGCCGGTCAGATTGCGAGATACTCGGAGCGCAGTTCCTCGTTGGACAGCACATCTTCGGCCAGCCCGTCAAAGACGATGCCACCGGTATCCAGGATGACCGCACGGTCGGCCAGTTGCAGCGCGCGCACGGCGTTCTGCTCGACGATGACCGTGGTCATGCCCTGTTCCTTGATGTGGATGAGCGTCTTTTCGATCTCGTCCACGATCACCGGGGCGAGGCCTTCGTAGGGTTCATCCAGCAACAGCACCTTGATGTCGCGGGCCAGCGCCCGTGCGATGGCCAGCATCTGTTGTTCGCCGCCCGACAGGGTGACGCCTTCCTGCTTGCGCCGCTCGCCAAGACGCGGGAACAGCTCGTAGAGCCGTTCGATCGACCAGCCGATGGGCGGCGCAATCTGCGCCAGCTGCAGGTTTTCCTCGACCGTCAGGCCGGGAATGATGCGCCGATCTTCCGGCACCAGGCCAAGGCCCGCAGTGGCCGCCTCATGCGAGGCCATCAGGTGCAGCGGCTGGTGATCCAGCCAGATCTCGCCCTTGGTGACCATGGGCGAACCGGTGCGGGCAATGGACCGCAGGGTCGAGGTCTTGCCCGCGCCGTTGCGCCCCAGGAGGGCGAGGATCTCGCCCTCGTGCACGTTGAAGTTGATGCCCTGAACGATGTAGCTTTCACCGTAGTAGGCATGCACATCCCAGACCGACAGAAACGCCGGGGCGGTCGCCGCCTGGTTGGCGCTGTTGGAGAAATCAGGTTTGACGTTCATTGTCTTGCTCCTTTACGCCGACTCGCCGAGATAGGCTTCGCGCACCTTGGGGTTGCCGCGGATGTTCTGCGGGTCGTCTTCCACCAACGGCTTGCCCTGTGCCAGAACGGTGATCCGGTTGGCGAGCGAGAACACCACATGCATGTCGTGTTCGATGATCGCGATGGTGATGTTGCGCTCGTCCGAGATCTGTTTCAGCAGGTCGATGGTGTTGTTGGTATCGGCCCGCGCCATGCCGGCGGTGGGTTCGTCCAACAACAGCAGCCGTGGTTCCTGACTGAGGCACATGCCGATCTCCAGCCGCCGCTTGTCGCCACGTGACAGGGAGGCGGCGTTCATATGCCGCTTGTCTGCCATGTTCATCTCGAGCAGCATCTTTTCGGCGGTCTCCAGGATATCCGTCTGGCGCATCACTGAGGCGATCGCGTTCAGCTCGAATGACCCGTCGCGCTTGGCCAGGCAGGGGATCATCATGTTTTCCAGCACCGAAAGATCGCCAAAGATCTCGGGCGTCTGAAAAACGCGGGAAATCCCCATCTGGTTGATCTCGTAGGGCTGGCGCCCCAGAACCGACTGGCCGTCAAACATCACCGATCCGGTGTCCGGGATCAGCTTGCCGACCAGGCAGTTCAGCAGGGTGGATTTGCCCGCGCCGTTTGGCCCGATGATGGCGTGTACGGAGTTTTCCCGCACCGACAGGTTCACATCCGACAGGGCTTGCAAGCCGCCAAAGCGTTTGCCCACGTTTTTAACTTCGAGAATACCCATTGTTTTCTCTCCTTATTCCGCGGGGTTGGTTTCGCTTTGGTGGGCGTCGGGCTTTTTCTTGCCGCGAACCCATCCAGCGATGCGTTGACCACCTTCGACCAGCCCACCGGGCAGGAAGACCACCACCAGCATGAACAGAATGCCGAGGGTCAGGTGCCAGCCCTTGCCGATGAAGGGATGCACGAGGAAGACCACGAAATCCTCCAGCCCATCCGGCATGAAGCTGAACCAGCTGTGCAGGATGTTGTCGTTGATCTTGGAGAAGATGTTCTCGAAGTATTTGATGAACCCGGCGCCCAGAACCGGACCGATCAGGGTGCCCGCACCGCCGAGGATGGTCATCAGAACCACTTCGCCAGAGGCCGTCCATTGCATCCGCTCCGCACCGGCCAGCGGGTCCATGGAGGCCATCAGCCCCCCCGCGAGGCCCGCATACATGCCGGAGATCACAAAGGCCGCCAGCGTGTAGGGTTTGGAGTTCAGCCCGGTGTAGTTCATCCGCTGCTGGTTGGATTTCACCGCCCGCAGCATCATCCCGAAGGGCGAGCGGAAGATGCGGATCGACAGGTAGAAGGCCGCGATCAGCACCAGCGCACAGAGGTAGTAACCCATGTTGAACTGGAAATCCCAGGGACCAACCGCAAGATTGTAGGTGCTGCGCATCTCGATGCCAAAGAGGTTGGTCACCGGGATCGAGCCATCGGCGGTCGAGGTAACCCCCAGCACGCGCGGGTCGTCAAGCGTCAGCTGCAGGCCGGTCTCGCCGTTGGTGATCGGCGTCAGGACCGAATAGGCCAGGCTGAAGGACATCTGCGCAAAGGCCAGCGTCAGGATCGAGAAGTAGATGCCGGAACGCCGCAGGCTGATGTAGCCGATCACCAGCGCAAAGAGCCCGGCAATGATCACGCTGAGGATAATGGCCGGCAGCACATTCATGCTGAGCAGCTTGAACATCCACACGGCGGAGTAGGAGCCGACACCCAGAAAGGCCGCGTGACCAAAGGAGAGATATCCGGTCAGGCCGAACAGGATGTTGAACCCCACGGCAAAGATGCCGAAGATCGCAAACCGCTGCATCAGGTCGGGATAGCCCGCGTTGAACTGTGCCAGACCGGATCCGGTCGGGAACGGGTTCAGGATGAAGGGGGCAAAGAGCGTCAGAACGATGACGATCAAAAGCAGGGAGGTGTCTTTTTTATTAAGTCCGAACATTGGTTTAGTCCTCCATCACGCCTTTGCGCCCCATCAAGCCACGTGGGCGGACCAACAAGATGATGATGGCGACAAGGTAGATGATGATCTGATTGATGCCGGGGATCAGGTTGATGGCCCATTCCATGGAGGCAAAGCTTTCGAGGATACCGAGCAGGAAGCCCGCGAGCACAGCGCCGGGGAGGGAGCCCATGCCGCCAACCACCACCACAACGAAGGACAGCACCAGGAAGTCCATGCCCATGTGATAGTTGGGTGAGTTGATCGGTGTGTACATCACGCCCGCCAGTCCGGCCACCGCGGCCGCAATGCCGAACATGATCGTAAAGCGACGGTCGATGTTGATGCCCAGAAGCCCCACTGTCTCGCGGTCGGCCATGCCGGCGCGCACGACCATCCCGAAGGTGGTGAACTGCAGGAAGGCAAAGACGCCGCTGATAATCAGGCAGGCAAAGCAGAAGTAGACGATCCGCCAGACCGGATAGATCAGGTCGAGGCCGACGATGGCGCCGAGGTTGGCAACGCCGTTCAGCGCCTCGGGGGCGGGCGTCGGGATCGGGTTGGCGCCGTAGAAGTACTTGATGACTTCTTGCAGAACGATCGCCAGACCAAAGGTCACCAGGATCTGATCCGCATGCGGACGCTTGTAGAAATGCTTGATCAAGCCGCGCTCCATGATGAAGCCGACGGCGATCATGATCGGGATCGCAAAGAGGATCGCCAGCGGCACGGACCAGTCGATGATGGCGTTGCCGATGTCGGGGCCGAACCAGTTCTCCACGTAAGGGGTCTTTACCTTCAGCGGATTGCCGAGAAAGTCGGTTTTCTCTGGATCAATGGTTTCGACACTGAGGGTCAGGAACTTCTGTACGGTCACCGCGCAGAAGGCCCCGATCATGAACAAGGCCCCGTGGGCGAAGTTCACAACACCAAGTGTGCCGAAAATAAGTGTCAGGCCGAGCGCAATCAGCGCATAGGCAGAGCCCTTGTCGAGCCCATTTAGGATTTGCAGAAGGAACGCGTCCATGATTCCCACCTTCCGGTTCGTCTGGGTGGCTTGTTATTTGAATGCAACAGCAGGTCACGACCCGGTATTTGCCGAGGCGCGATTAAGGTAGACCAAACTGTGCGGGAGAAGGGGGGTCGGGCGCGGCCTGCGCGCCCGACCTGTCTTAATGCTCTCGCTTACGCGCCGGGGTTACAGGAGCCGAGCTGGCCGCCTGCGAACATCGGGTGGTCAACAGGATACTCGACCTGCTCGCGCGGGGTGACCTCGACAACTTCCAGCAGGTCGAACTCGGAGGTCGGGTTTTCTTTCCCGCGCACAACCAGAACGTCCTTGAAGCACTGGTGGTCTTCGGCACGATAAAGTGTCTTGCCGTTGCCCATGCCGTCGAATTCGAACCCTTCGAGGGCTTCGACAACCGAACAGGGGTTGAAGGAACCGCCACGCGCCACGGCATCCGCATAAAGCAACGCTTGCACGTAGCAGGTATGCGCCGCCTGAGAGGGCGGGAAGCCGTATTTGGTGCCGAAGGAGCGAACGAACGCCTTGGAGCCTTCGTCCTGCAGCGACCAATGCCAGTTGGTGGACCCGTGAATGCCTTTCACGTTTTCGCCCGCACCCTTCGCCATCAGGCGGGAGTAGAGCGGCACCACGATTTCGAAGTTCTTGCCGTTTACCTGCTTTTCGCGCAGGCCGAACTGAACCGCGTTGGTGAGCGAGTTCACCATGTTACCGCCATAGTGGTTCAGAACCAGAACGTCGGCGCCGGAGTTCAGAACCGGTGCGATATAGGACGAGAAGTCGGTCGCGGCGAGCGGGGTCTTGACCGTGTTGACGGTTTCCCAGCCGAGCGCCTCTGTGGCGGCCTTGATCGATTCTTCCTGCGTCCAGCCCCAGGTGTAGTCTGCGGTCAGGTGGTAGGCTTTGCGGTCGCTGCCATAGAGGTTCTTCAACACCGGTGCCAGCGCGGCGGCGGACATGTACGCGTTAAAGAAGTGACGGAAACCGTTGGCTTTCTTGTCTTTGCCGGTGGTGTCGTTGGAGTGGGTGAGGCCCGCCATGAAAATGACGCCCGCTTCCTGGCAGAGACCCTGGACAGCAACCGCAACGCCGGAGGACGAACCGCCGGTGATCATGATTGCGCCGTCTTTTTCGATCATCGACTTCGCTGAGGCGCGGGCCGCGTCGGATTTGGTCTGGGTGTCACCGGTGACATATTCCACCTTCTTACCCAGGATACCGTTGCCTTCGAGCGCCTTGGAGCTGAAGGTGTTGAGCATGCCGCCATCGCCTTCACCGTTCAGGTGTTCGACGGCGAGCTGGTAGGCGCGCAGTTCGTCGGCGCCTTCGTCTGCATAGGCACCGGTCTGCGGCACGTTGAAACCGAGTGTGACGGTGCCGCCAGTTGGATCATTGGTAAAGGCCGAAGCACTTTGCGCGGTAAAGATGGTTGGCAGAGCCAGACCACCTGCCGTAACGGCACCGGTTCTGAGCAGGCCACGACGGCTTACGTCTGTCTTGGACATGAGTTTCCTCCCTAGGATGAATAAGGCGATGCGCGACTCCTCACTTCGCGCACCTCCTGCAACAATGTGCAAAATGAGTATGGGGGGCTATTGTAAATCCGCGCAATAAAACCCTTGTTTTTAGAGGTTTTCCTGTAAAGAAATACACACAGCGCATGGGACGCTTGTAAATTTCCTTATTCTGCCGTGCAGAAAGTCCTTGATAAGGGGCGGTTTTAGACCGGAGCCATCACAATGACAGCCGACAGCCTGACCGGAAGTCGTATCCGCGAGCGGCGCTTGATGTTGAATATACGTCAGGCCGACCTGGCACAGGATGTAGGGATCTCTGCCTCCTACCTCAACCTGATCGAACACAACCGGCGCAGAATCGGCGGAAAACTGTTGGTGACGCTGGCGCAGGCGCTTGGGGTGGAGCCTTCGGTGCTGACCGAAGGGGCGGAGGCGACGCTGGTGGCCGCCCTGCGTGAGGCGGCGGTCGATGCCCGGCGGCCACAGGCGGAACTGGACCGGGTCGAGGAATTCGCGGGCCGTTTTCCCGGCTGGGCCGAGGTGCTGGCCGAGACTCACACCCGCATCGGTGCGCTGGAACGCACGGTGCGCGGTCTGTCGGACCGGCTGACCCATGATCCGCATCTGGCGGCCTCCCTGCACGAGGTGCTTTCGACGGCGGCGGCGATCCGCTCCACATCGGCCATTCTGGCAGAGCCCGGCGAGCTGGAGGCCGAATGGCGCGACCGGTTCCACCGCAACCTCGACGAAGATGCCCAGCGTCTGGCCGACAGCAGCCGGGCGCTGGTCCGGTTTCTGGACGACAGCGATCAGGGCAGCGAGCGGCGCGGCATCCCGCAAGAAGAGGTCGAGGCCTTTTTCACCGCCCGTGGGTTTCACTTTCCGCAGCTTGAAACCGGGGCCGCGACGGCGGCAGAGCTGGCCCATCAGGCACCGGAACTGGAGGGGCGCGCGGCGCAAAAGCTGGCCGCCTCGGCGCTGGCGGACTACGAGGTCGACGCCCGCGCCATGCCCCTGGGGGTTTTCAAAGAGGCGCTGACGCGGGTCGGTATGCGACCGGGCCAGCTGGCGCGGGAGTTCGGGGTCGAGGTGCACCGTGTCCTGCGACGGCTTGCGGCCCTGCCGGAAGAGGTTCTGGGGCAACCTGCCGGGCTGGTGGTCTGCGATGCCTCCGGGTCGATTCTGTTTCGCAAGCCGGTGGCGGGGTTTTCCTTGCCGCGGTTCGGCGCGTCCTGTCCGCTCTGGCCGCTGTTTACCGCCCTGTCACAACCGGATGTGCCGATCCGGCGCCAGGTCCATCAACAGGGGCGCGCGGCGCGCGATACCCTGTGTTTTGCAATTTCCTGGGCGGCAGAACCACTGACCTTTGACACCGATCCGGTGCGCCGCGCCGCCATGCTGATCCTGCCGGGCCCCTCGGCCGAGGGCGCGGAGGACGGGGGTGTCCCGCAGGAGCCGGAGGCACAGGCGTCGCGCCCGGTCGGGGCCAGTTGCCGGATCTGTGTGCGACGGGGCTGTGCGGCGCGGCGTGAACCGTCGATCCTGCGCGGGTCGCAGGAGCTCGAACCGGTGTCCCTGTAACTGCCGGGTGACAGCGCCGCAGCTTTGGTGCAAGATCCGGCCTGCACCGGGAGGAACCGGAAAACCGGCGCGGTGCAAAGGGAGGATCAAAGGGACAATGGCTGGACGAGTCGTTCTAATCGAAGACGAAGCCAATATTGCAGAGGCGATCCGCTTCCTGCTCTCGCGTGAGGGCTGGACGGTGGATGTGCATGCAGATGGCAGCGATGCGCTGGCGGTGATCGAGGCCGCAGCTCCGGATCTGGTGATTCTGGATCTTATGCTGCCGGGCAAAAGCGGAATGGAAATCATTCGCGAAATCCGCGAGATAGAGGCGATGGCTCATCTGCCGGTGCTGATGCTGACAGCGCGGGGGCAGTTGAAAGATCGTGAAATGGCAGAGCGCGCAGGCGTGACCCGCTTCATGACGAAACCGTTTTCAAATGCCGAGGTCCTGACCGCTGTCCGTGACCTGAACGCCCAGGCCCTGCAAAGCGCCAGCGCGCGCGGCTCCGGCTGAGCCTGCGCCGATGATCCGTTCGGACGGGGCCGGCAGCAAGGACGAACTGCGCACGCCGTTTGTGGAACAGCGCACCTACCGGCGTCGCCGATTGATGGATGTCGCGCGGCTGGCGCCGTTGATCGGGGCGTTGCTGTTCCTGATACCGCTGTTGTGGCCCCAGCATGACGGCGGGTCCGGCTCCGGCACAGGGGACAGCGCAGGACCACAGGGCACCAGCATGTCCTCGGCGATGATCTATATCTTTACCGTCTGGGTCGGGCTGATCGTCTTTTCGGTCGGGTTTTCCTATGCGGTCCGCCGGTGGGCGGTGCACTGGACCGGCAGCCGGAACACCACAGAGATCTCTGATCCCCTGAGTGACCGCGCCGCCCCGCCGACGGCCACGATCCCGGCCGCCAGGCTGGAGGAGGCCGCGACGGATGATCCGATGCCGCCGCAGACGGGCGGCGAAGCGGATCGCGAGCGGCCGTCATGACCTCTTTGAATTTGCTGGCCATGGTCAGCCTTGGCTATGTCTCGATCCTCTTTGCGGTTGCCTTCTGGGCCGACCGGATGGCGTTGCGCGGGCGGGGCGCCCGGTTTATGGGCTCGCCCCTGATCTACACCCTGTCGCTGTCCATCTATTGTACGGCCTGGACCTTTTACGGCGCGGTCGGCTATGCGGCGCGATCGGGTATGGAATATATCACCATCTACCTCGGGCCGACGCTGGTGATGATCGGCTGGTGGTGGGGCCTGCGCAAACTGGTGCGGGTGGGGCGCAGCCAGCGCATCAGCTCGATCGCGGATCTTCTGTCGGCGCGCTATGGCAAATCCAACGTGCTGGCCATCGGCGTGACCCTGCTCGCGGTGGTGGGGGTGACGCCCTATATCGCGCTTCAGTTGCAGTCCATCACGCTGTCCGTCTCGATTTTTGCCGCCGCAGACCCGACCCGCAGCTACAATGAGACCGGCACCGTTTTCTGGATCGCCTCCGGTCTGGCCTGTTTTGCCATCCTGTTCGGCACCCGCAACCTCAATGCCAACGAGCGCCATCACGGCGTCGTCATGGCGGTCGCGCTGGAGGCGGTGGTCAAGCTGATCGCGCTTGTGGCGGTGGGGATCTTTGTTGTCTGGGGGCTGGCGGGCGGCGTGTCGCAAACGCTGGCGCGCATTGACGCCTCTCCGTTGGGGGAATGGCAGGTCAATGGCGGGCGCTGGACCGCGATCACCTTTCTTGCGGCGGCGGCCTTTGTCTGTCTGCCCCGGATGTTTCAGGTGATGGTGGTCGAAAACGAAGACGAGCGCCACCTGCGCATCGCGGCCTGGGCCTTTCCGACCTATTTGCTGCTGATCTCGATCTTTGTGGTGCCGATTGCGGCATTGGGGCTGGAGCTGCTGCCCCAGGGGTCAAACCCCGATCTGTTTGTTCTGACGCTGCCGCTGTCGCAGGGCGAGAACGGGCTGGCGATGCTGTCGTTTCTGGGCGGGTTTTCCTCGGCGACCTCGATGGTGATCGTGGCCGCCATGAGCCTGTCGACCATGGTGTCGAACCATATCGTGATGCCGATCTGGCTGCGCTCGACGGATGCCTTTGGGGGCGCGTCGGTGTCTGGCGACGTGCGCAGCGTGGTGCTGTTTGCGCGCCGGTTTTCCATCGCTGCGATCATGGCGCTTGGCTATGCCTATTACCAGATCTCGGGCGGCGGCGCGGCGCTGGCGGCCATCGGGTTGATCTCATTCTCCGGCATTTCGCAGATCCTGCCGGCATTGGTGGGCGGGCTGTTCTGGCGCGGCGCCACCCGCGCCGGGGCATTGGCGGGGCTGTTCGTGGGCTTCAGCCTCTGGGGCTATACGCTGCTGTTGCCAGAGGTGGCCGGCGGCGTCTTTTCGGCCTCGACCCTGGCAGAGGGCCCCTTCGGCCTGGCCTGGTTGCGTCCGCAGGCCCTGTTCGGGATCGAAGGACTTGATCCGATCGTGCATTGCGTTCTTTGGTCGATGTCGTTGAATGTTCTCGCCTTCTGCCTGGTGTCTGTGCTCAGCTTTCCCAGCCCGATGGAGCGTCTGCAGGGCGCGCAATTCGTGCATGTCTTTGACCATTCGGCCGGCCCCGGTGGCTGGACCGGATCTGTCGCCCAAAGCGAAGACCTGATGATCATGTCGCAGCGCATCCTCGGCCCGCAGGAGGCGCAGTCGTTTTTTCAGGCGGCGGCGGATCGACAGGGCGGGCAGGGGGCCTTGCCAGAGCCGACACCGGCCTTTCTGGAGCAACTGGAACGCGAACTCAGCGCCTCCATCGGTGCGGCGGCCGCGCATGCGATGATTGGCCAGATTGTCAGCGGGGCTGCGGTTTCGGTCGAGGATCTGCTGGCGGTGGCCGACGAATCGGCGCAACTTCTGGAGTATTCCAGCCGTCTGGAGGCCCAGTCTCTGGAACTGTCGCGGACGGCGCGGCAATTGCGCGAAACCAACCAGAAACTGACACAGCTTTCGGAACAGAAGGATGCGTTTCTCAGTCAGGTCAGCCATGAATTGCGCACGCCGATGACCTCTGTGCGGGCGTTTTCGGAAATCCTGCGGGACGATTGGGGGCTGCGTCCGGAAGAACAACACAAATACGCCTCGATCATCCATGACGAGGCCCTCCGGCTGACCCGTCTTCTCAATGATCTGCTGGATCTGAGCGTGCTGGAAAGCGGCCAGGTGACGCTGCATGTCTCGCGCCGCCGTCTGAGCGATGTGTTGGACCATGCCATGTCCTCGGCGCTGGCGGGGGCAGAAAGCGAGCTGAAAGTAGTGCGCGACCGCAAGACGGAGGCGATTGAGCTGGAAACCGATGTGGACCGCCTGTCGCAGGTTTTCATCAACCTGATCGCCAATGCGCAAAAATACTGCACCGCTCCGGATCCGAAATTGCAAATCGGCGTGACATTTGAGGAACAGGTGATCCATGTCGATTTGCAGGACAATGGCGATGGCATTCCCGCTGACTTCGAAAAGGTCATTTTCGAGAAATTTTCAAGGGTTACACCTGAACGTGCAGGTGGTGCGGGACTTGGCCTTGCGATTTGCCGTGAAATCATGCGACGTCTGGGCGGTGATATCTCGTTATTGCCGAGACAGGGCGGGGCCGGATTCCGAGTGACTTTGCCGATTCAGACGAAAATAGAAGAAATCCTCTGAATTCCGTAAAGGTCTTGGTAACCAGCTCTAAGCTAGAACCAGTTCTATAAGGGTGCGGAAGGCTCAGGTTCATTTTATGACTGACAAGGATCAAACGCAGGATGGCAAGCGCGCGGTCGGGGGACTGGCGCGTAAACTTGCTGCCTCGAAAGAAGGGACAAGCGGGACCGGTGGGTCGATCACGCTGAAGGCGTTGCGTCGCTCTGTTGCCCGTGCTGCCGAAGACCTGTGCGAATTGCCGATGGCCGT
This sequence comes from Tritonibacter horizontis, assembly GCF_001518015.1. Lineage (GTDB taxonomy): Bacteria > Pseudomonadota > Alphaproteobacteria > Rhodobacterales > Rhodobacteraceae > Epibacterium > Epibacterium horizontis. The sequence goes on along the minus strand of NZ_LPUY01000076.1, from coordinate 7,132 downwards.
GATTGCGGCGCGCCAGACCAACCGCGTGCCCGAAGACCTGACCGGCCTGTTGTCGAACAAACATCTGTTGGTTGTCCTCGATTGCCCGCAGGGGCGGATTGGTGCCGCCACACTGGATGCCGCGACCGTGACCGCTCTCATTCAGCAGCAGACCATGGGGGCTGTCCTCGGCATGTCGTCGAGTGAGCGCACCTATACGCCGACCGATGCGGCGATGGTGGCGGAATTTCTGGAAAAGCTGTTTGGCCGCGTCACCGCGCTGCTGAAGGATCAAACCGATCTGCGGATCTTTGAAGGGTATAGGTTCGGCGCTCAGGTCGAGGATGTGCGCACGCTTGTCCTCGGTATGGAGGCGGATGATTATCGCGTGATAAACCTGAATGTCGATCTGGATGGTGGCAAGATGCAGGGCGAGATGTGCCTGGTCCTGCCGGAACCCTCGGTGCAGCAATTTGATGATGCCGACAAGGTGCGTGGCCCGCGCCTGGGGTCCAGCGTTGGGTCGATGCGGGCCGAACTGACGGCCGTTCTCTGCAAGATGCGCATCCCCTTGCGCCAGTTTGCTGCCCTGAAAAAGGGCGAACTGCTCTATCTGGATCAGGCTTACCTTTATGAAACCGATCTGGTGGCGATCAATGGCAATGCGATGGCCAAGGGGCGGCTCGGCCAGATGAAAGGCGCGCGGGCGGTGCGGTTGAATGAACCGCGCACGGCGATGCTCGCCATCGAAGAAGGCGTGTTTTCCGACAGCCTCGGGAAAGGCGGCGCAGCACCTGCTGCAGAGGACAACGCGATGGGTCTGTCCATCGCGGCCCATGGCCTGCAGGAGCCGGGCGATAGTCTCGGCGGCTTTGGCGGCGAGATGGGCAACGATTTCGGCGGTGATCTCGGCAGCGATCTCGGCGGTGGCCTTGGCAATGACCTCGGTGGCGGGCTTGAGGGCGGCGATATGCCCATGGGCGACTTTGGTGCCATGGGGGAGCTGCCGGACCTGTCGGAACTGCCGCAGAATGATTTCGGAGATTTCAATCCCGACGATACAGCGTCAGAAATTTCGGAATTGGCCGGCCTGAACTCCGACTTTCCCAATACCGGCACCTAGGCCGACGCACAGCAGCTGCAACCCGGCAGAAATCGGTACCGCCGCCGCAAACGCGGGGGCGGCGCACTAGGGCTTCGGGGCAGGATGGTGCAGCGGCCGCCGGACAGGCCGGCCGCAACCGGCTCTTGGCGTCAGCGTGTCAGCTTTTCTGCGCCGCCAGCTCTTCCAGAGTGGGGCGCAGGCCGGACAGATCATAGCCGGCGTTCTGGGTGGTGGTCATGATGTCGCTGACCGCGACCTCCCCCGCGAGACCCAGTGCCCAGGCCACCGAACACCGTGTGCCGGAGGCGCAATAGGCCAGAACTGGACCCGCCGCCGCGTCGTAATAGCTGCGTTGCAGGGCGACGTTCTCGGGCGTCATGGTCTGATGGGTGAGCGGCAGTTCCAGAAAGGTCAGGCCCGCCTCTTCGACCGCAGCCCGAATCGCGGCGGCCTGATGGCTGGGGGGAACTTCGCTGTCCGGGCGATTGCAAATCACCGTGGTGTAGCCGGCGGCAACAATTGCGGGAACATCCTCCACAGAGATCTGGGGAGAAACCGAATAGCGGGGGGTAAGCGTGCGTGCATCCATAACGCTGTCTTTACGCCTTTGCTGCGCGCCGGTCCAGAACCAAGCGCAGCGCAGGCGCAATCCGCATGCCAAGCGCCATGGCGGCCACAAAAAGCAAGCCCTGAGCGCCGCCAAAGCTGAGCGAGGCCAGCGCCGGTCCGGGACAAAGCCCGGCCAGCGCCCAGCCGATGCCAAAGAGCAGGGAGCCGAGGATCAGGTTGCGATCCAACGGGGCTGCGGGCAGGGCGGGAAAGGCGCCTCCGACCAGCGGCGCGCGACCTCTGGTCCAGCGCCAGGCGAGGGCCATCGGCACCAATGCACCGCCCATCACAAAGGCAAGGGTGGGGTCCCAGGCCCCCAGAATGTCCAGAAACCCCTGTACCTTTTTGGTGTCGGTCATGCCTGAAATCAGCAGCCCCAGCCCGAACAGTGCGCCCGAGATCAGTGAAAACCCGAAACGCAGCATCAGATCAGACCCCAGGCCTGCCGCAGCAGGGCAAGCGTCGCCATGCCCGCGCCGATGTACAAAAGGCTGGCAACAATGCCGCGCGGGGACAGGCGTGAAATGCCGCAGACTCCGTGGCCCGAAGTGCAGCCATTGGCAAGCCGCGTGCCCAGCCCGACCAACAATCCGGCAGCGATCAGCACCGCGCCCGGACCTGTGGCGTTGGTGGCGGGACTGAGGCCGAATATCTGCGTCACCAATACAGGCGCGCCGACAAGGCCGACCAGAAACAGCAGCCGTTCGGCCCAGGTATTGCGGGCGGTGCCATCCACAAGCCCGCCGACAATTCCACTGGCCCCCATAATGCGCCCCGCGCCCAGCAGATAGAGCGCTCCCGCGCAGCCAATCAGCGCACCCCCGAGTAGTCCCAAAATCCAATCCTGTGGCATCCGTCATCTTTCTCTGTCTTCCGGCGTATCGCCGTTCAGAACTCACATTCGTAAATTCATATTTGTAAATCACCCCGAATTGTCAAGTGCGCCAGCACAACCAGAAATAGAAATTTGCACGCGGCTGAGCCAAAGTTTTCTGCACCTGCGCGAAAAGCCCTTGAATTTCGCTACGTTGCAGCATGCCTATTTTTTTGACAATTTCGGCGGTCAGGCGCTTAAAGTTGAAATTTCATCTCCCTGTTATTGATGCAACCTAAGACTGTTGTAGACTGGTGCCGTGAAACGAAGCTCGTGACCGGTCTTCAGACGGGCTTTGTTGGTGAGTAGGGGAGGAGAGTACCATATGACCACGGAGCAACTGTTGGAACGTGCCTGCCGTCTTGAGCAAGAGATCCGCAGCGCACCCGAGATCGGGCGCCTGGACTTCGCGCCCGAGTTTTCCAAAGTGATGACACGGATCAGGGCGTCGGGCATGCATGTGCCCGGGCATCTGCGCCGGACCGAAGAAGTCTTGCATGACGAACTGGTCGAAACACATTTCGACAATATGCCAGTCTGACCGCTGGACGGTCCGCAGATATCTGCCTGCTTTGACACCGGGTGACATCCCGGAGGAGCGGGCCTGACGGGACCGGAACCAAGACTGATCGCCCGGGCGGCACCATGCCCCGGCGATTGGTACGCGGCCGCCCCCCCCGTAAAAGACAGGATCCAGGATCTCGGGCCACCGGGGGCAGACCCCCCTCTGGCCCGCGCCCCGCCTTCAGTCGGCGGCGGTCAGCGGAGAAACAGACCAACCATGATCAGCATCAGGCCGAGAACCGACAGCAGCAACGCGCCGAGGTTCCTGGGCAGCACCGATTTCAGGGCTGCGCGAAGCTCCTCGTCGCTCAGGTTTTTGCGCTTGGCGCGCGAGACGGTAAAGACGCAGGACAACACGCCCAGCAGCCCCAGAAGCGATATGACACCGCCGCCCCAGATCAGGGTTTCCATTTCGCGATCCTCCTTGCGTAGCGTCGCAGCACCGGCCCGACCGGTGCGGGCGGCAAGCTGTGCTAGCGCCTACCCGAGTGGCCGCGCCGGTGCAAGCATCGCGCGGGGGTGGCCCGCCGCACTATAGAGCCTTGCGGGGCGGCATGTCGCCCTGTATCCCTCTGCCTCAACCGGTTGCAAACCGGACGAATGAGGCAAATTGCGGAGGCTGCACCCCCATGGACATGACCGAAGACGAAAAGAGCGACAACTACCGTGTCACCGCAGGCGAGCTGCGCCAGTTCGTTGAGCGTTTCGAGCGGCTGGACGAGGAAAAAAAGGCGATTGCCGAACAGCAAAAAGAGGTGATGGCCGAAGCCAAGGGGCGCGGTTACGACACCAAAGTGCTGCGCAAGATCATCGCGCTGCGCAAACGCGATTCTGACGACATTGCCGAAGAAGAAGCCGTTCTTGAGATGTACAAGGAAGCGCTCGGCATGCAGTAGGCGCAGCAGCGCCTGACTTGCAGTGATTTGGCGGGGATCTGAGAGCACTCAGGTCCCCGTTTTGCGTCCTGGGCCGGGCCAAATGTGCCAATCTGGCGCGGTCGGAGACGCGCGCAACCGGACTGCTTCTCTTTTAGGCACAGGTTAATTTTACGTTGTTTCAATGCTTTGAGTGGCATCTTGCGGGTATTTCAAGAAAAAAACCTCAGGGTCCAAAATTTTACCAGTTGATAAAAAATCAACCTGTGGCACTCTAGGTTCAACAAAACAAGAAATCAGACTGTCCAACACCCAGACGACCACCAAGAGGGAGATACCCAATGGCGAGTAGCCACCAGGCATCCGGAGTCCGGCCCGCACGCTTGTCCGCGGCCGAGATTGCCGAGAATTTCGGGGATCTGCACGCCCCCTACGATGCACATGAGGCAGCCGTGGCGGCGGATCGTTGCTATTTTTGCTACGATGCGCCCTGCATGACGGCTTGTCCGACCTCGATCGACATTCCGCAGTTCATTCGGGAAATCCAGGCCGGTCACGCAGACAGCGCGGCCAAGACGATCCTGAACCAGAACATTCTGGGCGGCATGTGCGCCCGTGTCTGCCCGACCGAAACCCTCTGCGAGGAGGTTTGCGTGCGGGAAGTGGCCGAAGGCAAACCGGTGGAGATCGGTCGCCTGCAGCGCTACGCGACAGACCAGCTGATGGCGAAAGGGGTTCATCCGTTCACCCGCGCCGCCAGCACCGGCAAGACGGTCGCGGTGGTTGGCGCCGGCCCTGCCGGGCTTTCTGCGGCGCATCGCCTGGCGATGAAGGGGCATGACGTGGTGATGTTCGAGGCCCGACCCAAGGCGGGCGGTCTCAATGAATTTGGCATCGCGGCCTATAAATCCACCAATGACTTCGCCGCCCGCGAGGTCGAGTGGCTGATGCAGATCGGTGGTATCTCGGTCGAGTATGGCAAGGGGTTTGGCAACGGCCTGACGCTGGAGGGTCTGAAAGCGGATTATGACGCGGTGTTCCTCTCCATCGGGTTGACAGGTGTCAACAGCCTGCGGGCCGCGGGCGAGGATATGGACGGGGTGCGCGACGCGGTCGATTTTATCGCCGAACTGCGCCAGGCCGAAGACCTCACTGCGCTGCCCGTGGGGCGCAACGTGGTGGTGATCGGCGGTGGCATGACTGCGGTGGATGCCGCGGTGCAGTCAAAGCTTCTGGGCGCGGAAAACGTCACGATCGCCTACCGTCGGGATCGCGGTGCCATGGGTGCCAGCCGGTTCGAACAGGATCTCGCGGCCTCCAAAGGGGTGAAGCTGATGTTCAACGTCATGCCGAAGCAGATCATCGGCGCGGGCACGGCGGCGGAGATCGAACTGGAATATACCGAAGTGGTCGACGGCCGTGTCTCTGGCACCGGCGAGACGGTGCGCCTGCTGGCCGATCAGGTCTACAAGGCGATTGGTCAGACGCTGGAGGATGCGCCGGAAACGGTCGACATCGCCGGCGGCAAGATCAAGGTCACCGAGACCGGCCGCACGTCGGTGGCAGGGGTCTGGGCCGGGGGCGATTGTGCTTCGGGTGGCGAAGACCTGACCGTGACTGCCGTTGCCGAAGGTCGCGACGCGGCCGAGGATATCCACGCAAGCCTCATGGGCTGAAGCCGCTGTGTGAGGCGCCGCAACAGCGGGTCTCTACAGTTAGCAAACAGGGAGAGATCAAATGGCTGATCTGACAACAGACTTTCTCGGTATCAAGTCGCCGAACCCGTTCTGGCTCGCCTCGGCGCCGCCAACCGACAAGGAATACAACGTCCGCCGTGCCTTTGAGGCCGGCTGGGGCGGTGTGGTGTGGAAGACGCTGGGTGCCGAAGGGCCGCCGGTGGTCAACGTCAACGGGCCGCGGTATGGCGCGATCTGGGGCGCGGATCGTCGGCTTCTGGGGCTCAACAACATCGAGCTGATCACCGACCGCCCGCTGGAGGTCAACCTCGAGGAGATGACCCGCGTCAAGAAGGATTATCCGGACCGGGCGCTGATCGCCTCGATCATGGTGCCCTGCGAAGAAGCGGCCTGGAAAGCGATCCTGCCGCGCGTTGCCGAAACCGGCTGCGACGGGATCGAGCTGAACTTTGGCTGTCCGCATGGCATGGCCGAGCGGGGCATGGGCTCTGCCGTCGGGCAGGTGCCGGAATACATCCAGATGGTCACCGAATGGTGCAAACAGTATTACGACAAACCTGTGATCGTGAAGCTGACGCCGAACATCACCGACATTCGCCACCCGGCGCGCGCGGCCCATGCGGGCAAGGCCGATGCGGTGTCGCTGATCAACACGATCAATTCGATCACCTCGGTCAATCTGGATGCCATGGCACCAGAGCCGATGATCGGCGACAAGGGCACCCATGGCGGCTATTGCGGCCCCGCGGTCAAGCCGATTGCGATGAACATGGTGGCCGAGATTTCCCGCGACCCGCAGACCGCCGGCCTGCCGATTTCCGCCATCGGCGGCGTCACCACCTGGCGCGACGCGGCGGAGTTCATCGCGCTTGGCGCAGGCAACGTACAGGTCTGTACGGCGGCGATGACCTATGGCTTCAAAGTGGTTGAGGAGATGATCTCCGGCCTGTCCGACTGGATGGACGAAAAGGGCTATACGTCGATCGAGGATTTCCGGGGCATGGCGACGCCGAATGTCACCGACTGGCAGTATCTCGATCTGAACTACGTGGCCAAGGCGAAGATCAATCAGGACGATTGCATCAAATGTGGCCGCTGTTTTGCCGCCTGCGAGGATACCTCCCACCAGGCGATTGCGATGTCACCGGATCGGACCTTTACCGTGAAGGACGACGAATGCGTGGCCTGCAACCTCTGTGTGAATGTCTGCCCCATCGAGGGCTGCATCACGATGGAAGAGGTTCCGGTTGGCCAGATCGATGCGCGCACCGGCAAGGTGGTCAGCGGCGAATATGGAAATTGGACCGCGCATCCGAACAATCCCAGCGCAACGGCCGCTGAATAAAACGGCGGGCGGGGGGGCTCCCGCCCGTTCCCTGTGCATTTGAAAAATGCACAGGGCCCAGTTGGGCCCGGCGCCGCGCTGATG
>NZ_LPUY01000075.1 GCF_001518015.1 Tritonibacter horizontis | reverse complement strand
GCGCGGCCTGCCCCACCGTGTGCCGCGCAGCGGCGCGCAAAACTTCAGGCGGTTCACCCGCGCCCATCCGCACGCCCCCGCTGAACCGCGACGCTTGGTGATGGACGTAAGGCCAGTCTTGCGCTAACAGCCTTGCGACCGACTGAAGAGAGGAAGCCCCCATGTCCGGCCACGGCACGCCCATTCCAATGACCTCCCGCCGCGCCAGCCCGCTCAGGGGCGAAGCGCATGTGCCCGGGGACAAGTCCATCTCGCACCGCGCGCTGATCCTCGGGGCGATGGCTGTCGGAGAGACCCGGATTTCGGGCCTGCTCGAAGGCGAGGACGTGCTGGACACGGCCAAGGCGATGCAGGCTTTCGGGGCGGAGGTGATCAACCATGGCGGCGGTGAATGGTCGGTGTTCGGGGTTGGCGTCGGCGGGTTTGCCGAACCCGGGTCGGTCATTGATTGCGGCAATTCCGGCACAGGGGTGCGGTTGATCATGGGGGCCATGGCGACCTCGCCGATCACCGCGACCTTCACCGGCGATGCGTCGCTGAACAAGCGCCCGATGGCGCGGGTCACCGACCCGCTGGCCCTGTTCGGCGCGCAGGCCGTGGGGCGTGAAGGCGGGCGTCTGCCGATGACCATCGTGGGCGCGGCGGAGCCTGTCCCGGTGCGCTACACCGTGCCGGTACCCTCGGCCCAGGTGAAATCGGCGGTGCTGCTGGCGGGTCTCAACGCGCCGGGCAAAACCGTGGTGATCGAACGCGAAGCGACCCGCGACCACTCCGAACGGATGCTGGCGGGGTTTGGCGCGGAGATCACCGTCGAGGACACCGACGAGGGCCGCGTGATCACCCTCACAGGGCAGCCGGAGTTGAAGCCGCAGGTGATCGCGGTGCCGCGCGACCCCTCGTCGGCGGCCTTTCCTGTCTGTGCGGCGCTGGTGACGCCGGGGTCGGACGTGCTGGTGCCGGGCATCGGCCTCAACCCGACGCGGGCGGGCCTGTTTTATACGCTGCAGGATATGGGCGCGGATCTGACCTTTGAAAACCCGCGCGAAGAAGGTGGCGAACCGGTCGCCGATCTGCGCGCCAGATATTCGCCCGACATGAAGGGGATCGCTGTCCCGCCGGAGCGTGCGGCCTCGATGATTGACGAATACCCGGTGCTTTCGGTGGTCGCGGCCTTTGCCACCGGCACCACCATGATGGCGGGCGTCAAGGAGCTGCGCGTCAAGGAAAGCGACCGTATCGACGCCATGGCACGCGGGCTGCGGGCCAATGGGGTGACCGTGGAGGAGGGGCCGGACTGGTGGAGCGTTGAGGGCTGCGGTGCCGACGCGGTGCCCGGCGGGGGCCTCTGCGAAAGCTTCCTCGACCATCGGATCGCGATGTCGTTCATGGTGATGGGCATGGGGGCGCAAGAACCGGTCTCCGTCGATGACGGCAGCCCGATTGCCACCTCCTTCCCGATTTTCGAACAGCTGATGGCGGATCTCGGCGCCAATATCGGGCGCAGCAACCGCTGATGCCCGCCGACAGGCGACGGGTGGCGTGACAAGCGGAATTTGCAGACCTAGATTGGGCGCGAAGACCAACAGACCCCGCGTCGGGGCTGCGTGCTAACGTGCAAGGAAAGACAGAGCGACATGGGTTTTACCATTGCAATTGATGGGCCGGCAGCGGCAGGCAAAGGGACAATTTCCCGGGCGGTGTCCGACCATTTCGGCTTTGCCCACCTCGACACCGGCCTGTTGTACCGTGTGGTCGGCGCGCGCATGCTAGATGGCGAAGACCCGGTGCAGGCGGCGCTGGCCCTCGATGTGGCCGATCTGGGACGGGATGACCTGCGCACCGCCGAGGTGGCTCAGGCGGCGTCCAAGGTTGCGGTGATCGCTGACGTGCGCGCTGCGCTGGTGGATTTCCAGCGCGCCTTTGCCCGTCGCTCCGGTGGCGCGGTTGTGGACGGGCGCGACATCGGCACGGTGATTTGTCCCGAGGCGGAAGTGAAGCTTTATGTCACCGCCAGCGCCGAGGTCCGGGCGACCCGGCGGTTCCATGAACTGACCGGCAAAGGCAGCGTCATCACGCTGGCAGAGGTGCTGGAGGATGTTCGGGCGCGCGATGATCGCGATATGAACAGAACCGAAGCGCCCCTGCGTCCCGCCGATGACGCAGTCGAGATCGACACCAGCAGCCTGAGCATCAAGGAGGCGGTGGCTGTAGCCATCGCCGCTGTCGAGGCGCGCCGGCAGGGCTAGTCGCCGACCGCAGGCCCGACTGGAGTGGCGAGCCATATATCATCGCTGCGTTCCCAAAGGGGCGCCGTTTTCGCGTCTTTTTAAGGGCCGTGGCGCTATGCGACCAAGCCGCCTTGAGTGCTATAGGACCAACCGGTGACGGCATGACCCGTCACTCCGTGGCGATTGGCTAGGTGGATCTGGAAATCCCTGTGGGTGCTTGCGCATCATCGCCGGGAATTCTGCGGGCGGGGCCTTCGTGACGGCCGATTTTACGCCGCCGCCTTGTCCGGGCACAGGCTCTTGCCGATTCGGGGTCATGGTCTGGCGCAGGGGGCTGTTCGCGCGGCTGAATGTGGATATTCTCTGCCCGGGTGCCATCTGCTGCATCGCTGACCTCCGTGGCCAACCTCTATCCGCGCCCCATGGCCCATGCCCCCTTGTCAGCAAGGCCAAAACCGCCTATAAGCCGCCATGTCAACAGAGATGCGAAAACGCACAAGGACGGACTGAGCAGGGTCGGGGCATACCTCGGCCCTTTGTGTTTGTTTGTGCTCGGCCTGATCGCGCTTTGCTCCTGCTGACCAACCCACGTAGACCGGCGGAGACAACCGCATGGCCAGAAAAACCGATTTGTAAAGGAAACCTGAGACCACATGGCTCAAACAACATCGATGGAGGAATTCGAAGCCCTCCTGCAAGAAAGCTTCGAAATGGACACCCCCGAAGAGGGTTCCGTAGTTAAAGGCAAGATCATCGCGATTGAAGCGGGTCAGGCCATCATCGACGTCGGCTACAAAATGGAAGGCCGAGTCGAGCTCAAAGAATTCGCAAATCCTGGTGAAGCGGCTGAAGTTACCGTTGGTGACGAAGTCGAAGTGTACCTGCGCGCGGCTGAAAACGCCCGTGGCGAAGCTGTCATCTCCCGCGAGATGGCGCGCCGCGAAGAAGCATGGGACCGCCTGGAAAAAGCCTACGCAGACGATCAGCGCGTCGAAGGCGCGATCTTCGGCCGCGTCAAAGGCGGCTTTACGGTTGATCTCGGCGGTGCCGTGGCCTTCTTGCCCGGTTCGCAAGTCGACGTCCGCCCCGTGCGCGACGCAGGCCCGCTGATGGGTCTGAAGCAGCCGTTCCAGATCCTGAAAATGGACCGTCGTCGTGGCAACATCGTTGTGTCCCGCCGTGCGATCCTCGAAGAGTCCCGCGCCGAGCAGCGTGCCGAAGTCATCGGCAACCTGACCGAAGGCCAGGCTGTCGAGGGTGTGGTCAAGAACATCACCGAATACGGTGCGTTTGTTGACCTCGGCGGTGTTGACGGGCTGCTGCACGTCACCGACATGGCATGGCGCCGAGTGAATCACCCCTCCGAGATCCTCGCCATCGGCGAGACAGTCAAGGTTCAGGTGATCAAGATCAACAAAGAGACTCACCGTATCTCCCTCGGCATGAAACAGCTGCAGGACGATCCGTGGGATCTGGTTGGCGCCAAGTACCCGCTGACCTCCGTGCACAAGGGTCGCGTCACCAACATCACCGATTACGGTGCCTTTGTTGAGCTGGAGCCCGGTGTCGAAGGTCTGGTCCACGTCTCCGAGATGTCCTGGACCAAGAAGAACGTGCACCCCGGCAAGATCGTCTCCACCTCGCAGGAAGTGGACGTCATGGTGCTGGAAATCGACGGCGCCAAGCGTCGCGTTTCCCTTGGTCTGAAGCAGACCATGCGCAACCCGTGGGAAGTCTTCTCCGAGACCCACCCCGAGGGCACCGAAGTCGAAGGCGAAGTCAAGAACATCACCGAATTCGGTCTGTTCATCGGCCTCGAAGGCGACATCGACGGCATGGTTCACCTCTCCGACCTGTCCTGGGACGAGCGCGGCGAAGAAGCCATCCAGAACTACCGCAAGGGCGACATGGTTTCGGCCGTTGTCTCCGAAGTGGATGTCGAGAAGGAGCGCATCTCGCTCTCCATCAAGGCCCTGGGCGGTGACAAGTTCGCAGACGCCGTTGGCGGCGTGAAGCGTGGCTCCATCGTGACCGTGAACGTGACCGCGATCGAAGACGGTGGCGTCGAAGTGGAATATGAAGGCATGAAATCCTTCATCCGCCGCTCCGACCTGTCCCGTGACCGTGCGGACCAGCGCCCCGAGCGTTTCTCCGTCGGCGACAAGATCGACGTGCGCGTCACCAACATCGACTCCAAGACCCGCCGTCTGGGTCTGTCGATCAAGGCACGCGAGATCGCAGAAGAGAAAGAGGCCGTCGAACAGTATGGCTCCTCCGACTCCGGCGCGTCCCTCGGCGATATCCTTGGCGCGGCACTGAAGAGCGAGTAATTTCGCTTTCAGCCTGACATGACGAAGCCCCGCAGGCGCGATCCTGCGGGGCTTTTTTATGTGCTGCGCTTGGCAGCGCCACGTTGACGTGTCAGTGGGCGAGTTGCTCGTGCAGGATATCTGCGCCGCTGAGGCCAGCCGGGAAATAGGTCGGCCAATTGCTGAGCTCTTTCAGCACCTCGGCGCGATCATCGCCCCAATACAGATGATAGTGGCCGACGGTTTCGGGCGCGATGCGGTGGTCGCTGAACTGGATGAAACCCGGAGCCTGCGCGTCGCCAGCGGTTTTCCTGTAGATATAGCGGACCCCCCGGTTGCCTTTTTTGTAGGTCAGCACCTCGTAGCCATCCGGCGCGTAGGTGGCGGTGGTTTCCGCCCCGTTGGCGACAAAAGTCAACTGATCGCCATCAATACGGATCGCATCCACATCGGTGGCATAGCCGGTTTCATAATAGGCACGGTATTCTTCGGCGCTCTTGTCGCCGTTTTCGGCCTTCTTTGCCATCACCGGATCCAGCGTGCCATCGGCAAGATAGGGATAGACAGACTGCCAATCCCCGGCCCAGTCGCTGAGGGTCCGGTGCTGGATCTGGCTGTCGTCAAAATACCCTTTCTGGATTTGGTCGTCGTGGGCCTTAGTCTCGGTTTCGGCATGGTCATGCGCGCCGTCATGTTTGTGATCGTCGCCGGAGGCCGCCAGGAGCGGCGTCGCCAGGCCAAGGGCGGTCGAGGTCAGAAGGACGAGGAGGGTACGGTGGAGGGGGGTCATGGATGCTTTCCTGATAAGTTATGTTATACCGTAACATATACGGGTGGGCGAAAGGAGCACAAGAGGGGGAATGCCGCCCCGGTGACGCGAAGGCCCAGGTGGCCGTCTTGACCCTCTGTTTACGTTCCTGACACGCGAGGGGCGACGGCCTGAGGAGGATCCGCTACACCTGCGGCACCCAGATCACCGCCTCAGGGCGCCGACCCGCCAGTGGCGGAGGCTGCCCGCCCGCTTGCCCGTTTACAGTCTACAGGAGCCCGCCATGCGTCTTCGCTGTTTTTGTCATGCCACCCCGATCCTGGCGATGCTGTCTGTCGCCGCCTGTAGTGGCGGCGCAGTTGATCCGCGTTTCATGGATATGAACCTGTCGCGGCAGGGCAAGGGGTATGAGGTCACCGGGCGCTATGGACCGGGCTGGTCCGAAGGCGATGTGCGCGGCGAGGTCGAGCGCGCCTGTCAAAGCAAATCGCTGTCGCTGACGCGCTTTGGCGGCCAGCCCTATTCGCCGACGCGGGGCACCCGGTTTACGGCCCGCTGCGGGGCGTAGGGCCGACGCCTCCGGGACCAGCCCAATTCCGCCCCCCGAATCAATGACTTCGCGCCTGCGGCAATCACCGCGCGGATGCCTGAAACTTGGGCGGGTTGGGGGCATTGGACCCGGAAATGCTGTGTGATCTTTGCCCAATTCCACCAAGACGTGCGAAATTCAGCCGAGAGTGACTGTCTAACCTGTTTTCGCAGAACAACTTTCTTCCTATAGTTACGCTACCCTATGTGTCAGACACGAGCTTTGGGAGGGCCACTATATGATCCGTTCGGAACTGATCCAAAAGATTGCAGACGAGAACCCCCACCTGTATCAGCGAGACGTGGAGCGGATCGTGAATACGGTGTTTGAGGAGGTCACGGACGCGATGTCGCGCGGTGACCGCGTTGAGCTGCGCGGATTTGGGGCTTTCTCGGTGAAGAAGCGCGATTCGCGTGTCGGGCGCAACCCGCGCACCGGTGAAACGGTCCATGTCGAAGAAAAGCACGTCCCCTTCTTCAAAACGGGCAAGCTGCTCAGGGATCGTCTGAACGGAAAAGAGTAATGCGTTACATTCGCTATGCAATCTGGGGCATATTGGCCGTTGTTCTGGTGTCGGTCTGTCTGGCGAACCGCAGCCTTGTCGAACTGAAACTGATGCCGGAGGCGCTGGCAGAACTGGCGCGTTTTAACCTCAGCGTATCGCTACCGCTTTTTGTGGTTGTGCTGGGCGGCATCGCGGTTGGGTTGGCGCTGGGTTACGTGCTGGAATACCTGCGCGAACACAAGCATCGCCGCGAGGCGCGTCTGCGCCAGGGCGAGGTCAAGAAGCTTTCGCGCGAGGTCAAGAAACTCAAACGCCAAAAGCACGAGGGCAAGGACGAGGTTCTGGCGCTGCTGGAAGATGCACCCTGACCATGGCAGACATCCGAGCCAAGATCTGCGGGATGAAAACCCCTGAGGACATCGACGCGGCTGCCGCGGCGGGTGCGGCCTATGTGGGGCTGAACTTCTTTCCCAAATCGGCGCGTTCCGTCACCATCGCCCAGGCCGCGATGCTGGCCGCTGGCGCGCCGGTGGGGCTGGCCAAGGTCGGTCTGGTGGTGAACCCGACCGATGCGGAGCTGGATGCGATCACCGGTTCGGTGCCTTTGGATATGATCCAGCTGCATGGTCAGGAAAGCATCGAACGTGTGGCCGAGGTGAAGGCGCGCTATGGCCTGCCGGTGATGAAGGTCATCGGGGTCGCGGAAGCCGGCGATCTCGCGCCGATCGACCTCTATTCCCAGGTCGCGGACCAGATCATGATCGACGCCAAGGCCCCCAAGGGCGCGGACCTGCCTGGTGGCAATGGGGTGCCCTTCGACTGGCAGCTGCTTGCGGCCAAGAAATACTGGCAGGTGCCCTGGATGCTGGCCGGCGGTCTGACCGCTGAAAACGTGGCCGAGGCGATCCGCAAGACGGGTGCGCGCCAGGTCGATGTGGCCTCTGGGGTGGAACGCGCCCCGGCCGTCAAGGACGCGGATCTGATGCGCGCCTTTGTCGCCGCTGCACAGGGCGTCTAGGGCGCGCCCGCGGCTGCGCCCTTTGCCCCGCCGGCCCTGTCCCCGCCCGCGCGTCGGCACTGCCTCTGGTCCGACCTGCGCCGTCCGGTCGGTGGGGACATGCGTTTTCCCAACCATCGCTGACAAGACGGGCCTGAAACGGGCCTGAAACGGGATTTTTCCGGCGGGATCGGGAAATTGCCCAGAAACCTGTTTCTCTTGCTCTAAATGCGATTTAGACCCAGCCGATAGAACAGACGGAGACACCAATGGCCGATGATCTCATCAACAGCTTCATGAACGGACCCGACGAACAGGGGCGGTTCGGCATCTTCGGCGGCCGCTTTGTCAGCGAAACGCTGATGCCGCTGATCCTGAGCCTGGAAGAAGAATACGAACGCGCCAAGGTGGACCCTGATTTCTGGGCCGAAATGGATGACCTGTGGAAACACTACGTTGGTCGGCCCAGCCCGCTCTATTTTGCCGAACGGCTGACCGATCACCTCGGCGGGGCGAAGATCTATCTGAAACGGGACGAGCTGAACCATACCGGGGCCCATAAGGTCAACAACGTGCTGGGGCAGATCCTGCTGGCGCGCCGCATGGGCAAGACCCGGATCATTGCCGAAACCGGCGCTGGCCAGCACGGGGTCGCTACCGCCACGGTCTGCGCCAAATTCGGTTTGAAATGCGTGGTTTACATGGGGGCGCATGATGTGCGCCGTCAGGCCCCCAACGTGTTCCGCATGCGCCTTCTGGGGGCGGAGGTCATTCCGGTGACCTCGGGCCGGGGCACGCTGAAGGACGCGATGAACGATGCTCTGCGCGACTGGGTGACCAATGTGCGCGATACGTTTTATTGCATCGGCACCGTGGCGGGGCCGCATCCCTATCCGGCGATGGTGCGCGATTTTCAGTCGATCATCGGCAAGGAAGTGCGCTGGCAGCTGGCCGAACAAGAGGGTGAGGGCCGTCTGCCCGATACGCTGATCGCGGCCATCGGTGGGGGCTCCAACGCGATGGGCCTGTTCCATCCCTTCCTGGATGATCCCAGCGTCAACATCATCGGTGTCGAGGCCGGCGGCAAGGGCGTGGACGAGAAGATGGAGCATTGCGCCTCTCTCACCGGTGGGCGACCGGGGGTGCTGCATGGCAACCGGACCTACCTGCTGCAGGACGAAGACGGGCAGATCCTCGAAGGGTTTTCGATCTCGGCCGGACTGGATTATCCGGGCATCGGCCCCGAGCATGCCTGGCTGCATGAGACGAAGCGGGCGCAATATGTCTCCATCACCGACAAGGAAGCGCTGGAGGCCTTCCAGCTGTCCTGCGCGCTGGAGGGGATCATCCCGGCGCTGGAGCCGAGCCATGCGCTGGCCCATGTGATGAAGATCGCACCAGAGCTGCCCAAGGACCATATCATCGTGATGAATATGTGTGGGCGCGGCGACAAGGACATCTTTACCGTGGCGCGCCATCTCGGGTTCGACATGTCCGACACCGAAGAGGGGCGCGATCTCGACGAATAGGGGCGATGAGCGCAGCCTGC
Organism: Tritonibacter horizontis; assembly: GCF_001518015.1. Taxonomy (GTDB): domain Bacteria; phylum Pseudomonadota; class Alphaproteobacteria; order Rhodobacterales; family Rhodobacteraceae; genus Epibacterium; species Epibacterium horizontis. The sequence goes on along the minus strand of NZ_LPUY01000075.1, from coordinate 146,992 downwards.
TTCCGGGTCACGACACAAGATCAAGAGAAGGCGCAGCTTCAGCAAGCTGCGCCTTTTGTCGTTTCCGGGGGGAGGAGGAGGGGAGGTTGGCCCTGTGCGCCGCGTTCCGCACACACCCCAGCTTCTGACCGCACTGCTACCCCTATAAGCCCTCTATGCCCTGCCCGCTGCCGCAGGGCAGATGTCAGGTGGAGGCAGGCGCCGCATGGGCCTGGAGGACCTTGATCGGCACCACCTCCAGCGCCCGGCGGTGGGTGGCCTCCAGATCGACGCCGGGGCCGCAGCCCTCTTCGGCGGCCTGGAGAAACCGCGTCGCGCAGAGGCACCAGCGATCACCGGCTTTCAGCCCTGGAAAGAAAAACGCAGGCAAGGGCGTGGACAGGTCGTTGCCGACGTATTTTGAATAGGCGAGGAATTCGACCGTCATGATGGCGCAGACCGTATGGCTGCCGTGATCCTCGGCACAGGTATTGCAGTGGCCATCGCGGAAAAACCCTGTCTTCGGGTCATTCGAGCAGGCTGCCAGCGCGCCGCCCATCACGTTTACGGCCGCTTCCTTTTCCATCATCACTCTCTCCGTTCTGGCTGGCAAAATTCATCCGCGGTTTTGCGGGCTCTTCTTCGAGAATAGCGCGTCTGTTGCCAGTGTCCCGGAGTTGTCGCTGCGTTGTGGTCATCACGTTTGCGCGAGCAGGCGCGGTGCGCGCCCCGGGCAGCCGGGGCTCCACGCAGGTCTAGCGGAATTTGTCGAGGAGCTTTTGCATCGGGCTGCGCGTGGGATCGGCCTCCGCGCCTGGCTGTTCGGCGGTGGCGGGGGCCTCTGGCGATGCGGGTTTGGCGGATGCGGGTCTGGCCCCCGCACGCGGCTGTTTCGTGGCTTTGCCGGCGCCGGAGCCCGCGCTGCCACTGCCACTGCCGGTGGAGCTGCGGGGCGGGGCCACGCGCAGCGCGACCGCGTTCATGAACTTGCCGCTGTCGCCGCGCCCCAGCTCGGCCGCGCCGTCCGACAGGCCACGCAGGAGATCGTCGAGCCAGCCCTGATCCGACTTGGGGAAATCATGCAGCACGTAGCCCGCCACCGCATCCTTGTGGCCGGGGTGGCCGACGCCGAGGCGCACGCGGCCATAGTCGGCGCCGATATGGGCGTGGATGGAGCGCAACCCGTTGTGACCGGCATGACCGCCGCCCTGTTTGACCCGGCATTTGCCCGGCGCCAGATCCAGTTCATCATGGAAAACCACGACATCTGCCGGGGCGAGCTTGAAGAACCGCAGCGCTTCGCCCACCGATTGCCCGGAGTTGTTCATGAAGGTCTGGGGCTTCAGCAGCACAGATTTTTCGCCGCCGAGGAGGCCTTCGCTCATCTGGGCCTGAAACTTGGACTTCCAGGGCGAAAACCCGTGATCGGCTGCGATCTGGTCCAGCGCCATGAAGCCGATGTTGTGGCGGTTGCCCGCATATTTCGCGCCGGGATTGCCGAGGCCGACAAGGAGTTTCATAGACCGTTCTCCTGGTTGCTGTTGGGGCAGTGATGCCCGCTTTTGCGCTGGAAATCCAGTGTGGGCCAAACGCGTCGAGGCAAAAGAAAACGGGCCCCGCAAGGAGCCCGTTTGGAAAAATCAGCAACCCGCGTGGGGTGGCGATCTTATTCTTCAGCGGCCTCTGCTTCGCCTTCGGCCTCGTCTTCGGCATCGTCGGAGGCCTTGAGGCCGGACGGTGCGGAGATGTTGCCGATGACGAAATCACGGTCGATGGTTGGCTTTGCGCCTTCCGGCAGGGTGATGTCGGAGATGTGGATGGTATCGCCGATGGCCCGGCCTGTCAGATCGACAGTCAGCTTTTCGGGGATGTCACCAGCGGTCACGACCAGTTCAACCTCGGGACGCACAACGGTCAGAACGCCGCCACGCTTGAGGCCGACGCATTCGTCTTCGTTCTGGAATTCAACCGGGATGAACAGGTTGATTTTCGACGTGCGGCGCAGGCGCATCAGGTCGAAGTGCGTCGGCAGGTCCTTGACCACATCGCGCTGAACGTCGCGGCAGATCACGCGCACGTCGTCGTGGCCTTCAACCTTGAGGTTGAACAGCGTCGACTTGAAACGGCCGGCTTTCAGCAGCTTCAGCAGCTTGTTGAAAGGGATCTGAACGGACAGCGGATCAACGTCGCCACCAAACACAACACCAGGAACCATGCCTTCACGGCGTGCTGCGCGAGCGGCGCCCTTGCCCGTCCCCGCACGTTCCAGGCACTCGAGATCAGGAATCTCATTCGCCATAGTAATTCTCCATATATAGGTGGGGGTGCCTCCAAGGCTGTCACCCCGCGTGAAGCCGCCCTCTTAGCCAGATTGCACCGCTTTGAAAAGCCCTAAAGCGGCGCCTGTCCGGTGCGCGGGGCCAGTTTCCCCTCTGCATCCATCAGCCGGGCATGAAGGTCGACTTCGGCGCGGCGGGCGGCCTGGAGGCGGGCGCGTGTGCGCGGCTCCAGCTCGGCGGTCACAAAGGGAGAGACATTCTGCGGCTCAAAGGTGATTCGCTGCTGAAACCGGTCGACCAGAAAGGTTTCCAGCTGGTCCCAGCGTTCATAGGCGATCAGATGGTCCACCAGAATTCGGCCACCGCGACCGGTCAGCATCGCCATCTGGCTGCCGATCTGGGCGCAGGCCGGGGGATCGTCCGAGAGGACCGCGTTGACAAAGGCGTCAAAGCTGAGATGGCCGGCAAATTCCGGCTTGTCGCGGATCTCGTCACGGGTGCGGTATTTGTACCAGCTGCGCAAGTGATCCTCGGGGTCGCGCAGCATCGCAAAGCTTTCGAGCCGGATGCCAAAGGTCTCGTGCACAAAAGGGCGGATGCGCCGGTGAAACCGCCGCGCTGTGAGATGTTTCTGGGCCTTCTTGAAGACGATGTCCGCATGCGGCCGCAAGGCAAGCTGAATGGCGGTGGTCCCGGTTTTGGGGACCGCAACATACGCAAGGGCCTGAGACGTGAAGATCAGCATCATTTCGAAATAGCGCCAGCCATTGTTTTGGACCAGTCGCCCCGGAGTGGAATTTCGCGATTGTGGCGCTGCGCGCACTGTGCAAACTCGCGCCATGGAATTTTTCACGGATATGCGCACCAGCGCGGTGCATGGGCGGGCCTTCGCGGTCATGGGGTTTTGTGTCGGCGCTTTTGCCGCTTACGCGCCGCAGTTGAAGCGGCAGGCGGGGCTGGGCGATGCCGAGTTCGGGCTGGCCTTGCTGGTCGGGGCGGCAGGGGCCGTGGCGGCGATGTGGCTGGCGCCACGGGCGGACCGGCTGCTGGGCAGTGCGGCGCTGGTGGTCTGCGCGATGATGGTCGCGGTCGGCTTTTTGCTGCCGGGGCTGTCGCACAGCTGGCTGACCTTTGCGGGGGCGATGTTCCTCGCATCCGGCGCTGCGGGGCTGCTTGATGTGGTGATGAACGCGCGTCTCAGCGGGCTGGAGGCCCGCAGTGGCCGGTCGTTGATGAACCTCAATCACGGGCTGTTTTCCCTGGCCTACGCGCTGGCGGCGCTGGTCGCTGGGCTGGTGCGGGAGGCAGGGGTGCCGCCTGTCTGGTGTTTCGCGGGCATCCTCGTCGTGACCTTGCTGATGACCCTCGGCATGCGCGACCCGGTCCCGGTGGAGACGCCCGAAGAAGACACCGGCGCGGTGCCTGCGACATTGCCGGTGATGATGATCGTACTGGCTGGGTTGATCGTACTGATCGCCTTTACCGCTGAACAGGCAACGGAAAACTGGTCGGCGCTGTATCTGGAGCGGGCCTTTGCTGCCAATGCCGCCGAGGGGGCGATGGGCCCGGCGATTCTGGGGCTGACAATGGGGATTGGCCGCCTGTCCGGTCAGGAGGTGGTGCGCCGGGTGGCCGAGGGCCGTCTGATGCAGCTGGCGGCGGCGCTGGCGGCGGCCGGGTTGATGCTGGCGGCATTTGCACCGGTGCAGGGGCTGGCCTACGCGGGCTTTGCAATCCTTGGGCTGGGCGTGTCCACCATTGGCCCGACCGCATTGGCCTGGGTCGGCAAGACGATCCCATCGCGCCTGCGGGCGGCGGCGATTTCCCGGATGGTGATGATCGGCTATTGTGGGTTTTTCGTTGGCCCGCCGGTCATCGGCTTCATGGCCGAAGCCTTTGGGCTACGGCTGGCGCTGGCGGTGATGGGCGTTGTGCTCTTGGGGATCACGCTGGTTCTGGTTCCGGCTCTGCGGGCCACCGCCCGCAGAGGCAAGCTCATCGCCTGATGTGATCAGGCCCAGCGGCCAGTGAAGTCTTCGGGCACCAGCAAGTTGTGCCGCCCCAGATTGGTCACGGATTTTTCGCCACAAAGCGCCATCGAGGTGTCGAGTTCCTTGTGAATCACCTCGAGCGCGCGGGTGACGCCCTGTTGGCCCATCGCCCCGAGGCCATAGACGAAGGCGCGCCCGATCATGGTGCCGGTCGCCCCCAGCGCCAGCGCCTTCAGCACGTCCTGCCCGGAGCGGATCCCGCTGTCGAGATGGACTTCGATATCGCCGCCCACCGCATCCATGATCCGCGGCAGCATGCGGATGGAGGACAGGGCGCCATCCAGCTGGCGGCCGCCGTGATTTGACACGGTGATGGCATCGGCGCCGACCTTGGCGGCCATCTTGGCGTCTTCTTCGTCGAGGATGCCTTTCAGGATCACCTTGCCGCCCCACATCTCTTTCAGTTTGGCGATCTTGCTCCAGTCGAGCGTCAGGTCGAATTGTTCGGAGGTCCAGGCCCCGAGCGAGGAGGCATCCGAGATGCCATCGACATGACCGACGATATTGCCGAAATGGCGCCGCTTTGCGCCCAGCATTTCGATCCCCCAGGCCCATTTTGTCATCAGATTGGCGATGGTCTTGGGCGTCAGCTTTGGCGGCGCGGAGAGGCCGTTCTTCAGATCCTTGTGGCGTTGACCGAGGATCTGCAGATCCAGCGTGATCACCAGCGCCGAGCAGTTCGCCGCCTTGGCCCGTTCGATCAGGCGCCGCACGTAGTCCTCGTCTTTCATGGTGTAAAGCTGGAACCAGAAGGGCTTTGTCGTCGCCTCCGCCACATCCTCGATCGAGTTGATCGACATGGTGGACAGGGTAAAGGGCACGCCAAAGGCCTCTGCGGCGCGGGCCGCCTTGATCTCACCATCGGCGCATTGCATGCCTGTCAGCCCGACCGGCGCAAGGGCCACGGGCATCGCCACATCCTGACCGATCATTTGCGACGCGGTGCTGCGCCCGGCCATATCCACCGCGACTCGCTGGCGCAGGCGGATCTGGTTAAAATCCGAAGTGTTTTCGCGAAAGGTCTGCTCGGTCCAGGAGCCGCTCTCGGCGTAGTCGTAAAACATCTTGGGCACCCGGCGCACATAGATACGCTTCAGGTCGTCGATATGAGTGATTACGGGCATGGCGGCTCCTTGGTGCGGGCTCAACTGGTCATGTTTTCTTACCAATTGAAAACTGCTCTGACAAGCAAGGGTGTCGTAATCTTGCATTTACGAATTTGTGGAACTTTATCGCTGGACGCGCCGATTTTTCACGGCGGACGGTCCAGCAGCATTCATTACATCCGGCCTGCGATCACAGCATCTGGGCCGGATAGAATATTTGAGACGACAGAATGCCGGGCCCGTTTTTTCGCGGGCGGGCGGCGGCCCGAGGAAAGCGGCATTATCTGGAGGTAAAGCAACGTGACTGTTGTATCCACAACCGATGCGGCCCGGGGCATTCTGGCTGGCGTCCGCATGGCGCGGTGCCCGATGGAGCGGGCGCGGCGCTCCGCAGCCCGGCGAGGCGCGCGATGACAGTGCATACCGATGACATTACTGCCCCGGAGGCTGACACCCCGGCTCCTGCCGAAGTGATGGCCGAACTGACGCGCGAACGTCTGCGACGGCAGGACCTGGAGGACGAGCTGGCGCGGAGAACCCAATCGCTGGAGCAGGCCAATGCATCGCTGGTGGCGCTGTCCCGCCGCGTCGACCACCTGGTAGAGATGCGCACCGCTGATCTGGCACGGGATCGGGACGCCGCGCAGGGCGAAAACGCCGCAAAGACGCAATTCCTGGCCACCATGAGCCACGAGATCCGAACGCCATTGAACGGGGTTCTGGGGCTGGCGTCGGTTCTTGCGGATACACAGCTGAACGAGGTGCAGGAGCAAATCCTGTCGGTGATGCGGGACAGCGGGCGGCTTTTGCTGAACATCGTCGATGATATTCTGGATCTGTCAAAGATCGAGGAGGGCAAGCTGGAGCTGGAGCGGCTGCCCACCGATGTCGTCTCGCTGATGGAGGCGGTCTGTCGCCAGTTCGAGCCGCGTATCGCGGAAAAGGGGCTGAACTTTACCAAGCTTTGTGGCGGCGGCCTGTCGCTGGGTGGGGTCTGGGTGAATATCGATCCGACCCGTTTCCAGCAGGTCCTGTCGAATTTGCTGTCCAATGCGGTCAAGTTCACCAACCATGGCGCCATCGCGCTGACCTCGCATCTGCGAGCGGAAAAAGACGGCATGCTGACCCTGACCGTGACCGTCCGCGACACTGGGATCGGTCTGAAGCCGGAGCAGGTCGGACGCCTGTTCCAGCCTTATATGCAGGCGGATGCCAGCGTACATCGCAATCATGGTGGCACCGGGCTGGGTCTGGCGATTTCGCGCCAGATCTGCCAGCGCATGGGCGGCGATCTGTCCTGCACCAGCGCCGCGGGCGAAGGCAGCGAATTCCGGGCGACCTTTCAGGTGACGCGCGCCGCTCCGACACCCGAAAACCAGGAAACGACCGACCAGGCAGATTGCGCGATCCTGGCGCAGCGGCGCTGGCGGGTGTTGATTGCGGAGGACAACCGGACCAACCGCATGGTTCTGCACCATATGCTCAAAAGCTACGATCTGGAGCTGATCTGGGTCGAAGACGGCGAAGAAGCAGTCGAAGCCTGCCTGAATGCGAAGCCCGACCTGGTGCTGATGGATGTGAACATGCCCGTGATGGACGGGGTCGCTGCCACCGCTGGAATTCGCGCCGGCGAAGCCCGCGAGGGCCGTGGTCCGGTGCCTATTCTCGCGGTGTCAGCCAATGCCTTGGTGCATCAGGTGAAGACCTATCTGGCACAGGGCATGTCCGGGCATGTCGCCAAGCCGATCCGCAAGACGCTTTTGTTGCAGGCGATGGCCAAGGCCCTGTCTGAGGCGGCAGCGCGCGACGCCTGAGCGGCGCGCCCCCGTCAAGGCGCCGCGCCGCTTGACCTGCCACCGGGGCGGTGTTCATCCCGCGTGGGCGCCGTCGGCCAGCGATTTGACAAAGGCCAGAACCTCGGACACCGGTTTGCCCGCGCCGATCTCTGCGACGATGGCGCTGCCGACAACGGCCCCATCCGAAATGGCGGCGATGGTCTGGGCCCGCTCGGGTGTCTTGATGCCAAATCCGACGATGACCGGCAGGTCTGTCGCCGCCTTGATCCGGGCGACCTCGGGACCGACATCGGAGGCTTCGGCCTCGGCCGCACCGGTGATCCCTGTGATCGAGACGTAATAGACAAACCCGGAGGTGTTCTGCATCACGCGGGGCAGGCGGGCGTCATCCGTGGTGGGGGTCGCGAGGCGAATAAAGTTCAGACCGGCGGCCTGCGCAGGCAGGCAGAGTTCGGAATCTTCTTCCGGCGGCAGATCCACCACGATGAGGCCGTCGATCCCGGCGTCCTTGGCTTCGGCGAGGAAACGATCAACGCCGCGCGCATAGATGGGATTGTAATAGCCCATCAGCACGATCGGCGTGGTGGAGTCCCCGGCGCGAAAATCGCGCACCATTTGCAGGGTGCGCTCTAGGGTCATCCCGGCTTCCAACGCGCGTTGTCCGGCCAGCTGGATGGTGGGCCCGTCCGCCATCGGGTCGGTGAAGGGCAGGCCCAGTTCGATCACGTCGACCCCCGCGCCCGGCAGTCCCTTGACGATCTCCAGCGAGGTGTCGTAGTCGGGATCACCGGCCATCACATAGGTGACAAAGGCTTTTTTGCCCGCGGCAGCGAGTTCGGCAAACTTGGCGTCGATACGTGTGGTGGGGCGGGTCATGGCGGGCCTTCTGAGATCTCTGTTGTTGAGATTGATGTGCCGAAACTTCCCGGCAAAATCAATCCCGACAACGGCCTCGGGCCCGATAAGCCCGAAACTCAGCCCTTTTTGCCGCGCGACAGCGGGACATGCAGGCGAAAGCTGAGCGCGTTGAGACCGGGATTGCGGTCCCCCACCGAGGCGTTGGAGATATGACTGAGGGCCAGGGACACGCGGTTGCCATTGGGCAATACACGTCCGATCCCCACAAGCGAGCGGATTTCGAAGGTCGAGCCGAGGTCGTTGGCGGGCAGGCCTTCCTCGAACAGGCCGGGCATGATGCTTGCCTCGATGAACCAGTCGTTTCGCAAGGCGCGCTGCCCCTGCAGGCCGACCCCGAGGAAGACATCGCCCTCTTCATGCAGCTGCACGGTCAGCCCGGCGCCGGTTTCAAACCCCAGCAGGTCCCAGTCGCGGGCGCCCAGATAGTCGGCTGACAGGAACCCACCGCTGTCAGCAGCGGAATTGTGAAAATCGCTGTAACCGATGCCGGTCACCACCTCTTGCGCCTGGAGTGGAGCGGAAATCAAAAACGTCGGCACGAGCGCCGCGACATAGGCTAATTTGCGCATATGATCCTCTTATCGGCTTGCAGATCGTGACATGTTTCCGACCCGACAATTGTATGAACCAACAAGAAAGGGGCGGGATTGTTCCATTTCAACTCCATCCCCCGCAGCCGTGATTGGCCGGTGACTGTGCCGTGACCGCCCTGTGCGCTTGCGCAGGGCGGCGCATAGGCCTAGAAGCTGGCAGCCAAATGGGATCAGGAGACCGGAATGGGCTTTAAAATGGGAATCGTGGGTCTGCCGAACGTCGGCAAGTCGACCCTGTTCAACGCACTGACCAAAACCGCCTCCGCGCAGGCGGCCAATTTCCCGTTCTGTACGATCGAGCCCAACGTGGGCGAGGTCGGCGTCCCGGACGCGCGCCTTGAGAAACTGGCCGCTATCGCGAAATCAAAACAGATCATTCCCACCCGGATGACGTTTGTTGATATCGCCGGTCTGGTAAAGGGCGCCTCGCAAGGGGAAGGGCTGGGCAATCAGTTCCTGGCCAATATCCGCGAAGTGGACGCCATCGCCCATGTCCTGCGCTGTTTCGAGGACGGCGATGTCACCCATGTCGAGGGCCGCGTTGATCCGGTTGCCGATGCGGAGACCATCGAGACAGAGCTGATGCTGTCCGATCTGGAAAGCATCGAGAAACGCCGCGCCAATCTGGTGCGCAAGCTGAAGGGCAACGACAAGGAAGCCCAGCAGCAGGACCGCCTGCTGGCCGCCGCGCAGGCGATGCTGGAAGACGGCAAGCCCGCCCGCCTGGTCGAGGTCGATGCCGACGACGAAAAAGCCTGGAAAATGCTGCAGCTGCTGACCACCAAACCGGTGCTGTTTGTCTGCAACGTCGGCGAAAGCGAAAGCGTCGAAGGCAATGCCCATTCCGCCAAAGTGGCAGAGATGGCCGCAGCGCAGGGCAACAGCCATGTGATCATCTCGGCCCAGATCGAAGAGGAAATCAGCCAGCTTGAGGCGGATGAGGCGCAGATGTTCCTTGAGGAAATGGGGCTGGAAGAGGCTGGTCTCGACCGTCTCATCCGCGCTGGCTACGACTTGCTGCACCTGGAAACCTATTTCACAGTCGGACCAAAAGAAGCGCGCGCCTGGACCATCCGTCAGGGCACCGCCGCGCCGCAGGCGGCCGGTGTGATCCATGGCGACTTTGAAAAAGGGTTCATCCGGGCCGAAACCATCGCCTATGACGATTTTGTTGCCAGTGGCGGCGAAACCGGCGCCAAGGAAGCCGGCAAGATGCGCGCCGAGGGCAAGGGCTACATCATCAAGGACGGCGACGTGTTGCATTTCCTGTTCAACACCTGACCTGCGCCTGCCGGACATCACTTCCGGACATCACAGCGATCCGCACAGCATTGGCCCGTCTTCCTGCGAAGGCGGGCTTTGCCTTGACCGGTGGGGGGTGTGGCCATCTGGTGAGGGTCGGGCTTGAGCTGGGCTTTGTACCAATGCTACACCCAGTCGATTAACCCGTCGGAGGTATAAAAATGACAACAAAACTCATCATCGACACGGACCCCGGCATCGACGATGCCATGGCGATCTTTTACGCCGCCGCCGCCCCGGACATCGAGCTTTTGGGGCTGACGACGATTTTCGGCAATGTCACCACCAAGATGGCAACCCGCAATGCGCTGCGCCTGCTGGAAGCTGCGGATCTGGACTTGCCGGTGGCGGAAGGCGCGCCAAAGCCGCTGGTTTTGCCGCCGTTCGAACCCTCTGCGCATGTGCATGGCGACGAAGGGTTCGGTGATATTCCGGCGGCCAGCCCGAAGGGGAAGGCGCTCGACGAAGACGCGGCGGATTTCCTGATCCGTATGGCGCGCGCCCACAAGGGAGAACTGGTGGTCTGCCCCATCGGCCCCCTGACCAATATCGCCCTGGCGATCCAGCGCGATCCGGCGTTTGTGAAGAACTGCAAGCGTATCGTCATCATGGGCGGCTCGCTGGAGGCCGGTGGCAATATTACCCCCCATGCCGAAGCGAATATCTATCACGATCCGCATGCGGCGGAGGTGGTCTTTGCAGCGGCGGCGGGCAAGGTCACCATGGTCGGGCTGGATGTGACGCTGAAGATCCTTTGTACGCCAGCCGATTTTGACAAGATCAAAGAGCGCTCGCCCGATCTGGGGGGCATGCTGAAACAGATGAGTGTCTTCTATATCAAGTTCTATCAGGAGGTTGCGAACCTCAACGGCTGCTCGCTGCATGATCCGGCTGCGGTGATCGCCTGCACCCATCCGGAGCTGTTCCAGACCCGTGCGGTGCCCGTCACCGTGGCGGTTGATCCGGATCGCTCGGGCGCGACGCTGGAAACAGATGACAGTCGTGGCAAGACGCATGTCGCGATGGACGTTGATGCGGAGGCGGTAAAGGCGCTGTTCCTCAAGCGGTTGTCGCTGCTGCCCTGAGGCAGGCCAGCCACAGCTGCCCTTTGGGTGGGCCACACCGGGAATGTGCTCTTTCCGGTGTGGCGCGGGGTCTCAGAAGAGAAAGACCTCGTCATGAAGATCCAGAACATTGGTTTCAAGAAGCACGAGGGAGGCCCCGTCGTCGCGGATGATCAGCCTGCCGTCTTTCTGGATGATATGGAGGTCATCGACGGACTGCGCTGATGTGTTGATTGCAATTTGGTCGCCGGCCGAAAAATCGAACACCCGATCCTTGCCACCCGCCAGCTCCAGCACAAAAACATCATCGCCACCGTTGCCAAACAGCCGATCATTGTCGGCCCCGCCCGCAAGCGTGTCCGCGCCCCTGCCGCCCTTCAGAACGTCCCGCCCGGCGGCGCCGTCAAGCACATCAGCCCCGCCGCGCCCAAGCAATCGGTCGCGCCCGGCCTCGCCCGCCAGCTGATCGGCGCCTGCGCTGCCACGACTGTTGAAATCCAGCTGAATTTCCGCCTGATCTCCGAATGAGAAGGGCAGGCCGTCAAAATTGATCTGCACCGTGTTTGCGGAGGTGGTGACAAAATCGCCTGGAAGGCCAAGGGTATTGCTGGCACCGACCACCTCTGCCCCGCGAATGCTGAGGCCCTGTGACGCCAGCCCGTCAAACGTCAACAGATGCCCGTTGAACGCATCGTCGTCCACATTCCCGAAGTAGCCATTTTCAAGCAGTTCAATATGGATCCGACCGGGTTGGACATCAAACTGAACCGGAACGATGTTCACACCATCATTGGCAATATCAAAATCGGAGACGTCGGAAAATTCGATGGAACTAAAGGAAACCGTTGCTGTTTCCGGGTGGGTCAAGGGAAAGTCAAGGGTCGGACTGAATGTTTCAAGCGTAACCTGAGTGCCTGCGATCATTGAATAACTCCTGATAATTTTGGCCGATGCCTGGCAAGAGGAGAGGCCTGAAATGCCAGTGCTGCCCCTTTTCGCCGTGCCGGACGCTGTTTCAATCACCAAAGCCTAGCTGCTTGAGTGCGGCCGTTCAACACGCAGGCCGCCAGAGCCGACACCGCCCCGGGGCGCAGGTGCGATGGGGCCGCGCGGGTTGCAATCAAGAGCGTCGAAGGAAAATTGAAAAAACGCCTTGTCTCTCAGGAGTCGCGACAATATACGGGTCAGCGGAGACGTGGCCGAGTGGTCGAAGGCGCTCCCCTGCTAAGGGAGTAGGCCCGGAAGGGTCTCGTGGGTTCGAATCCCATCGTCTCCGCCATCATATCGTTTGTTGGCTTTGAATGGGTCGCCTTGGGCGGCCTTTTTCTTTTTCTGACCTTGGGTTTCTGCGGTGTCGGCTTTTGCTGTCCGTCGTTCAGGAGGTGGAAAAAGGCGCATAAACGGGCGGGCGCAAAGTCGGAAATGGCGGATCAGGCGCGGGGCAGGACAAGACTGACATGAAGCCCGGGCGCGTTGGAGGACAGGGTGATATCGCCGCCGTGTTGCTGCGCGATGGCGCGTGCGATTGCAAGTCCCAGTCCGACCCCGCCCGTCTGGGCGTTTCTTGAACGATCCAGCCGATAGAAGGGTGCAAAGACCTGTTGCATCTCGTCTTCGGGAATACCGGGTCCGTGATCATCAACCCTGATTTCGACGCTTTGCGCGGTGGCGACGACGCTGACAGTGGCCTTGTTGGCGTAGCGCACCGCGTTTTCGACCAGGTTTCGAACGCATCGCCGGATCGCGTCCGGCCTGCAGCGAAAGGTTATCTTGTCGGCCTCGATGAAGGCGACATCAAATCCGGTTTCCGCCAGATCATCGCAAAGGCTTTCCAGAAGAGCGCTAAGTTCAATATTGCGGGTGGGTTCGGTGGCGGCTTCGCCCTTGGCGAACAACAGCGTTGCTTCTGTCATCCGGTGCATTTCGTCCAGCGTCGCAATCATCTTGTCCCGAAGATCCGTGTCTGGCAGCAGCTCGACCCGCAATCTCAGGGTCGTCAGCGGGGTGCGCAGATCATGTCCGATCGCCGCCAGCATGCGGGTGCGATCCGCGACGAAGCGGTGCAGCCGCTCCTGCATCCGGTTGAAAGCGACATGCAGGTTTCGGATATCTTCCGGCCCGCTTTCGGGCCGGGCGGGCAAGGGTTCGCCGCGTCCCAGCGCCTCGGCCGCCTCGGTCAGCGCGCGCAGGGGGCGCGCAATCAGCCGCGCCGAGATAAGCCCGAAAAGACAGAGCACAATTGCGGTGACGAAGGTCGAGATCAACGATTGCACCATGCCAGCATCGGTCTGGCGGGGCTTGTAAAAGACCGCATTCAGCCAGAAGCCATCGGGCAACGGAACCGCCAGCCCCATGCCAATCTGGCCTTCGAACGGAAGCACGCTTGCGGGGGTCTGATAGGTCCAGAGCGGTGACGCCAGCGGTGACCAGCCGGCGAAGGCCTTGTTGCGGACCACCTCTGCCTGACGTCCGTCGGCGAGGCGCGTTTCGGGGGGCGATCGGTCGTTCACGATGTCGGACAGCGGTTCCAGCAGGTAGGCGCGCGCGCCGGCGTACCAGTTGCGCCCCTCTGGCCTTGGGTCTGCCGACGATGCCCAGAACCGTGTCGAGGTCGTGGCGCTGGCCAGAAGAACATCCCGTCGCAGATCGTCGGGCATTGTCTCAATCACCTCGGCCAGCGTTGCGGTCCGGCTGATGAATTCGCTCTGCGCGGCGGTTTTCAACGCTGTGTTCCGGCTGTTCCAGGACAGCGCGAACCCCATGGCCTGTCCTGCCAGCAGTGCCACAAGCATCAGACTGACAATCTGCCCGCCAAGGCTGCGTCGCCACCAGGCGGTCATTTGGCGGTGACTTCGGCGGACAGACTGTAGCCGCCGCCCCAATGGGTCTGGATCAGCCTTGGCGTTTTGGGGTCGGTCTCGATCTTTTTGCGCAATCGGCTGATCTGATTGTCAATACTGCGGTCAAATGGTTCTGCGGTGCGGCCAACGGTGAGGTCAAGCAATTGGTCACGGGTCAGAACGCGCTGCGGGTGATCGAGGAACACGTTGAGGAGCCTGAACTCCGCCGTGCTCAGCGCGACGCCCAGCCCATCGGCGTTGGTCAGTTCGCGCCGACCGAGATCCAGCGTCCATTGGTCAAAGCGGACCGTCTCGCGTTTGCCGCTCTTTCGCGGTGTGTCAGGCGCACGCCGCAAAACGGCCCTGACCCGGGCCAACAGTTCGCGCGGGTTGAAGGGTTTGGTGACATAGTCGTCGGCCCCAAGTTCCAGCCCGATGATCCGTTCGGTATCGTCAGCCACGGCTGTCAGGAAAATGATTGGCAGTTGCGTCTCGGCCCGCAAGGACCGGCAAATCTCCAGCCCGTCTTCGCCCGGCATCATGATGTCGAGAATGACCAGATCCGGCAGGCTGCGGTCCAGGATCTGGCGCAGGGCAGGGCCGCCGTCGGCCAGGCTGACCCGGTACCCATGCTGAGACAAGTAGGCGCCGACGAGATCGCGAATGTCGCTGTGATCATCGACAATGACGATATGTATCTGGTCCGGCATGACAGTCCCTGCGGTTGCATCCGGTCACCATAGTCCATCGTCGGTTCTTATGCATCGTGTTGAACTGTATCAAAGTGTCTCGACCCTGCCGGACTGGGGGCGTTGATGCGACAGTTTGATACAATTTCACCCGTTCCGGGCATATCTCTGCGACACCGCCTGTCCATAACGATGACGAATGCCCCGATCTCCTCGCTGACAGGAAAGACTGTTTTGTCCGGCGGGGAGGTCAAGTTTACCCAATGCATCGTAGGAGATACCACATGCCGAAGACGTTTCCAGCCGCTCTGTTCGCCGCCTTCCTGTTGCCTGCTGCGGCATCCGCCGAAACTGTCCTGAGATACTCTGACCATCAGCCAGCGGATCAGATGCGTACGCAGTTCTTGAAGGATGTGTTTTTTCCGGCGATTGAAACGGAATCAAATGGACGGCTGAAGATTGACGACCATTGGGATGGGGAACTCGCCGCCCCCTATTATGCTTTGGACACGGTCAGCACAGGCGAGATTGCTGACATGGCCACCGCCGTTCCGGAATACACTGCGGAGGCATTGCCGCTGCATCAGATATTCAAAAGCTTCCCAGTGGGCCCTTCCGCAGCCGATCAGGTCTCTTTCTTCCGCCAGGTTTATGCCGAAGTGCCGGAATTGACTGCTGAATTTGCGGACAACAATGTCGTTCCGATTTTTCTGGGCACGGGGTTTCCGGTGGCCTTTTACAGCGTGGCGCCGCTGGAATCGCTGGAGGACATCGGTGGGACCACCTGGCGATCGGCGAGCTTCTGGCATCTTGATTTCCTGGGCCACGCTGGCGCGGAGGCGGTGCGGATCCCCTGGGGCCAGGAGGTCTACGATGCTTTTGCGGCCCGCACGCTTGACGGGCTGATGGTCAATGTCGACAGCGGATATAATCTGAAGGTCTACGAACAGGCCCCGCATGTTCTGGTCTCCAATGACCTCTGGCTGGGGCACCTCTACCCCGTGGTGATGAACCGCGATACGTGGAACGGGTTGGCGCAGGAGGACAAAAACGCCATTCAGCGGGCCGCAGAAACCGCATATGCCGCGTTGGGGGCGGAGATGGACCGCAGCTTCGAGGCCCAGTTGCAAGCCCTGGAAGACCGCGGTGCGGTGGTGCGACGGCTGACCCCGGCGGAGGTCGAAGCCTTTTCGGTCGCGACCCGATACCATGAGGTTCAGGCCGATTGGGTCGCCGCGCAGGCGGCCAGCGGTCAGTCCGATGCGGGCCGCGTGGTGGAAAAGATCAGCGCCATCCTGCAAGGTGCCGTCGACTAAGGCGGACCAGGGTCGGCGCCGCCAGGATCGTCCGGGGCCTGGCGGCGAGTGGACCGCCGCCCCAGGTCAGGCGCTGTGTCGGACGTTCGGACGCTTTGGCGGTGCCTCTCGCAGGTCGCGTCGTCTGAGGTCCATGCGGGCCAGGCCACCATAGGTCCGGGAGACAAGCTTGCGCCCGGCAGCCCCGTAAAAGTCCACAGCGGCGGCCAGCTCTGGAAAGAGTGTGAACAGTTCGCGGCCATCCTCGGGGCTGAGCCCGCGCAAGGCATCCGGCCCGGGCCAGAACGTTTCGGTGGCGCAGTCTTCGGCGAAAATCACCTGGTGATCTTCGGTCAGGATGTGGATGTAGCACAGGGGGGCGCCGCTTGGGTCGACCTGCACATGGGCCGGATCCAGCTCCGCCAGAAGGCGCGCGCGCAAGAAGGGTTCGGCGGCCTGTTGCGGTGCAGATGTCATGTCCGGCGCGACGATGAAACGATGCTGTGGCGAGACCCGAAGCGGCCGCGTATTGCGGATCAAACCACCGGGGCGCACCAAAATCGGGCACAGATGCGGGTGCTTGACCAGATCTGCGGCCGACAGCAGGCGGCGACCGATCCAGACCACGGGTTTCAGCCCGTTGTCAGCCGTCTGGATCAGATCCCCGACGCGGATCTGTTCCACCGGGCGGACGCCCGATGCGGTTCGGATCAGGGCACCGGGGGTGAAGCAGGGGATGCCGGCAGAAAACAGCTGCGCATGGGTCGACATCTGGCTGGGGTCAACGCCTTCCAGCACCAATTGTTCGCCACCGGGAAAAGTGAGAAGCGCATTTCCAAACCCATCATCGCTGGTGGTGACGTCCAGCGTCTGCACCGACCCGCCAGGGCCGGAGCCGCCGGTCAATTCAGACACATCCAGCTGATCGTTGAAGTAGCCGTCGGAATCGTCATCGCTGAGGTCGAAGTCGGTGATCCGGTCCGCGCCACCTGAATCCGTCAGGACAAACTCATCATCGCCATCGCCGCCGGTGAAGCTGTCGTCGCCGCTTCCGCCCGCCAGCGTGTCGTTGCCGGCGCCAGCGTTGATGGTGGTGCCAGCGCTGTCGGCGCGTGCATCCACGACATCATCCTGATCCGTCAGGACCATTTCCTCGATTTCCGAGAACTGGATCGTATCGGTGCCGTCGGTGATAAAGCCGCTTTCATCGCCGGTATAGGTCACCGTTACCGGGCCGGTCATTGCCGAGAGGTCGATGATATCCTGATCATCGCCGGCCTCACCGCCAACGATGGTGTCGTTGCCGAAATTGTCCTCGATGATAAAGGTATCGGCGTCGGCCTCGCCGTACATTTCGTCGTCGCCCTCGCCACCGACAAGCCGGTCGCCGTCGTTGCCCCCATACATGGTGTCGGAGCCGTCGCCGCCTTCGAGCGTGTCGTAACCGTCGGTGGCCACGATGCTGTCGTTGCCGGTGCCGCCGACCAGGCTGTCGTCGCCGCTGGAGTTGTGGAGCGTATCGTCGCCTTCGCCGCCGTAGAGGGTGTCGTTGCCGATGCCGGTGGTCAGATAGTCATTGCCCTTGCCGCCATAGATCAGGTCGTCGCCGTCGCCGCCTGCGATGGTGTCATCATCATCGCCGCCGTCGATGGTATCATTGCCGACCCCGCCGGTGATCGAATCCGCACCGAGGCCGCCGGTGATGCTGTCGTTGCCATCGCCGCCGACCATGGTGTCAGCGCCCGTCCCGCCATCCATGGTGTCGTCGCCGGTACCACCGTCCATGTAGTCCAGCCCGTCGCCGCCCGACAAATAGTCCTGACCATCCTCGCCGAACATGCTGTCATTTCCGGCGCCACCGACCAGACTGTCGTTGTCGATGCCGGCATACATGGTATCGTTGCCTTCGGCACCTACAAGCGTGTCGAAGCCATCGCCGCCGAACATGCTATCGGCCCCGGCGCCACCGTCCATGTTGTCATCGCCGGTTCCGCCGTCCATGTAATCCAGGCCGGTGCCGCCGGAGAGGTAGTCATGTCCGGCTTCTCCGTACATGCTGTCGTCGCCGGTGCCACCGACAAGGCTGTCGTCATCGACACCGGCGTACATGGTGTCGTTGCCATCGCCCCCCTCAAGAGTGTCGTTGCCTTCGGTCGCGACGATGCTGTCGTCGCCGGTGCCGCCGACGAGGCTGTCATCGCCGGCCGAGTTGTGCAGCGTGTCGTTGCCTTCGCCGCCGAGCAAGGTGTCATTGCCGAGGCCGGTACTTAGATAGTCGTCGCCTTCGCCCCCGTCGATGAGGTCGTCCCCGTCCCCCCCCGACAAGGTGTCGCCGCCCAATCCGCCGATCAGCGTGTCATTGCCGGTGCCGCCGGTGATGATGTCATCCCCCTCGCCGCCATCGACACTGTCATCGCCTTCGCCCCCGTCGAGGACATCGTTGCCGCCCTGACCGTAGATGACATCGGAGCCGAGCCCACCAATGAGCGTGTCGGCGCCTTCGTCTATCGGTGTAAACACAGCGTCTTCGATCAGATCGCCTGAAAGGGTGAAACCCGAGGTGGAATCCCGTGACTCCAACGTGAATTCGATAGAGGTGCGCCCTTCGAACTCTGCCGAGAACCAGGCATCCTGATCATCATAATCATTGTGTTCAGTGCCCGCCGCGCGGACGGTGCTGCCATCGTTGGTTACGTCGAGGGATGAATCGCTGGAGGTGCCAAAACCGGTGTATTGATCGGTGTCGAGCGACACGGATTCGACATCCTCAACATTGTTGTTCCGATCAAGGTCGTTGAAGGTTGCGGTGGAGTTGATCGAGACCGCTTCTCCGGTCGTCGGGTCGAAGAACTCCAACCGGAATTCGGCGGTGTCGCCGGTTCCGCGTCCATTCAGGGTTATTTCCCCGCCACGAGTGCCTGAAAGATCAACGAACATTTTGGGATCAGACGTGCTGACCAGAACAAGGCGACCCCAGACCGAAGTGCCGTCCTCAAGAAAGGCAACGTCCTTGTAAATAGCGGAGTCGCCCGCTTGCGCGCTCCAACTGTCATAGGTCTGGCTGACCAGGTTGTTGATATCAAGGACCAGCGGTGTGGCATCGTCCCCGTCAGAGCCGCTTTCGTCGCCAAACAGCGTGTCGTTGCCAGATCCGCCGGTAATATGGTCGTGGCCACGCCCGCCGAGGATCGCATTGTCGTCGTCGGACGCGATGATCGTGTCATCGGTGTCGTTGCCAAACACGAGTTTGAACAGGCCGTTGCCATTTCCGTTCCCGTTGGCCAGGCCGTATGCGTTGCCGTTGCCGTTGCCAAGACCAAGGCCGTTCAGGGCGTTGGCAATCAGGCCGTCTTCTTCGTCTTCCTCGTCGGTTTCCTCTTCTTCCTCTTCCGGGATATAGTCGGGATCCCAGGGATCGTGAAAAAGGTCGCCAAAATCGACGGCAGCAGGCGAGGTTTCACTGTTCTCGAAAGCCGTGTCTGTTGCGTCTTTCTCCAGAGGATTCTTAACTGACATAAACGCCTAATTCCGCAAAATGGCCGCACGAAGCAGTGACATGCGGCCATGTCACCTGCAGGGATA
The DNA here is from genome assembly GCF_001518015.1 of Tritonibacter horizontis. Classification (GTDB taxonomy): domain Bacteria; phylum Pseudomonadota; class Alphaproteobacteria; order Rhodobacterales; family Rhodobacteraceae; genus Epibacterium; species Epibacterium horizontis. The sequence goes on along the minus strand of NZ_LPUY01000075.1, from coordinate 127,498 downwards.
CCTGCGTGCCACTGTTGCCCCGAGGCTGAAAAAAATCCGTTAAGGTTCAGGGCGGAATTAGGGCGAATTTTAGCTTTCTGACGCTGTCAGGCCCCTGTGATCGCTTTGGTCCGAAGCCAGGGGCCTGTGGTTCGTTGTTGTCAGACGTCCTCCAGCAGGCAGGCAACCTGTCTGTTCGCGGAGCCCAACAGCGCCGGGCGCACGTTGCGACAGGCGTCGATCCGTTTGGGGCAGCGCGATTGAAACAGGCACCCTGGCGGAAGGTCTATCGGGCTCGGCAAGTCGCCATTCAACACCTGCGGCGTGGTTTTGACGCGCGGATCCGGAACCGGCACCGCCGACAGCAGCGCCTGGCTGTAGGGGTGGCGGGGGGCATCGACCACATGGGACGCCGGGGCTTTTTCCATCACGCCCCCCATATACATCACCAGCACATCATCCGAGATATGGCGGATCACCCCAAGGTCATGGGCCACAAAAACAAGCGTCAGCCCCATTTCCGCCTGTAGATCCTTGAGCAAGTTGATGACCTGGGCCTGGGTCGACACATCCAGCGCCGATACCGGCTCGTCGCAGAGCAGAATTTGCGGTGCGGAAACAAGCGCCCGCGCGATGCCGATACGCTGGCATTGACCGCCGGAGAATTCATGCGGGAACCGATTGAAATTCCGCTCGGGTATCCCGACACGGTCGAGCATGTCTCGCGTGGCATTTCTGCGGTCGGCGGCGGACATCTCCGGGCGGAAATAGATCAGCGGCTCGGCCACGATGTCGCGGATGGTCATGCGCGGATTGAGCGACGCGATGGGGTCCTGAAAGATCATCTGCATGCGCCTGCGCAGCGTCTGCATGTCGCGCCGGTTGTTGTAGTCAATGGCCGCCCCGTCCAGCCAGACCTGCCCTTCGGACGGCGGCACAAGCCCGGCAATCGCACGGATCAGCGTGGATTTTCCGCAGCCGGATTCGCCCACGATGCCAAGCGTTTTGCCCTGGGACAGGTCGAAGCTGACACCGTTCACCGCATGCAGCGATCGGGCAGGCGACCAGGGCCAGCGTTTGCCCTGATGGATGGCGAAGGTCACCTTGAGATCTTTGACAGAAAGGATGGGGGCGGTCATGTCAGCTCCTCTACGGGGCGGATGCAGGCGCGTTTCTGGCGGCTGCCGGTCAGGTCTGGCAGGGCCTCAAGGCAGGCGTCGCGCACATCCACGCAGCGCGGTGCAAAGGGGCAGGCCACAGGCGGGCGGGTCTGGTTGGGCGGGCTGCCGGGGATCGCTGCAAGGGTTGCGGTTGCGTCGCTGATATTGGGCACCGCGCGCAGCAACCCACGCGTGTAGGGATGGCCGGGGCCATCAAAGAGATCCAGCGTCGGCGCTTCTTCCATCACCCGGCCCCCATAGAGCACCAACGTGTCCTCGCAGAACCCGGCAACCACGCCGAGATCGTGGGTGATCAGCATCACGGCGGTATTGAGATCGCGCTGGATGTCGTCCAACAGGGTCATGATCTGCGCCTGTACGGTCACATCAAGCGCCGTTGTCGGTTCGTCCGCAAGGATCAGTTTCGGTTTGCAGATCAGGGCCATGGCAATGACGATCCGCTGGCGCATGCCGCCGGAGAACTCATGCGGATAGGCGGTCAGGCGGTTCCTGGCGTCCGGGATCTGGACCGCCTCCATCACCTCTAGCGCGCGTTTGCGGGCGTCGCGACGGCTGAGGCCTTCGTGCTGCACCACCACCTCGCCAAGCTGCCGCTCGATGCGCATATAGGGATTGAGCGAGCTCATCGGGTCCTGGAAGATGATTGAAATGTCTCGCGCGCGGATCCGGTTCAGTTGTGACTGCGACAGGGCCAACAGGTTCTGGCCCTCGTAGAGCACCTCGCCGCTGGCCTCGGCATTGGGTGCCAGCAACCCCATGATCGCCATGGCGATCTGGGATTTGCCAGAGCCGGACTCTCCCACCACGGCGAGCTTCTGGCCCTTGGCGATGTCAAAACTGACATCATTGACGGCGTGGACATAGTCGTCGCCGGTGCGAAATCGGATGTTCAGGTTGCGGATCGACAGGAGGCTCATGGATCAGCGGTCCTTCGGGTCTAGGGCGTCACGGAGACCGTCGCCGATGTAATAGAGAGACACCTGGGCGACCACGAAGAACGCGGCCGGAAAGGCCAGTTGCCAGAGGGTGCCAAAGGTCATCGTGCGGGCACCCTCGGAGATCAGCGCCCCCCAGGAGGTGTTGGGTTCCTGAATGCCGACGCCGAGGAAGGACACCAGGCTTTCCATCATGATGATTTCGGGGATGACGATCGAGGTATAGATCACGATGACCCAAAGGATATTGGGCATCAGGTGTTTGAAAATAATGGTGAAATCGCTCATGCCGAGCATCCGCGCGGCATCGACGAATTCGCGGTTCTTCAGCATCATCACCTGTCCGCGCACGATCAGCAGGCCCGCGGTCCAGTTGACCAGCACGATGACCAGGATCATCTGTGTCAGCGACCGCCCGAAAAAGGCCTTCCAGACGACAAAGAAGATGATGTAGGGGATCGAAATCCAGATCGTATAGGCGCCCATCACCAGCTGGTCGAACCGCCCCCCGAAATAGCCGGCCGACGCGCCGATCACGGACCCGAGGAGCACAGAGGCGGTGCCGGCAACGAATCCGACCAGCAGGGACGTGCGGCTGCCCTGAACCACGCGGGCATAAAGATCACGACCCAGTTCGTCGACGCCGAAGAAATGCCCGTTGGCCAGGGTTGGCCCGCCTTCGGTCTTGACCTTGCCGAGGATGGTCCAGTCGATTTCCTCATAGCTCCAGCGCGCAATGGTGTGGCCGAAGATGGCAAACAGCACCAGGAGCACCAGCATCAAGACCGACACCACCGCCATGCGGTTTTTCAAAAAACGCCCCCGGGCATCGGCCCAGAAAGAGCGCGAGGTGACCATGTCTGCTGCCGCGGCCTCGGCGTAAGGGGCGGCGTTCATCTGTTTCTTTGCAATGCTCACAGCTTGCTCCGGACTTTGGGGTCGATCCAGGCATAGGCGAGGTCGAGGAGGAGGTTCAGGGTAAAGGTCAAGAGGCTGTAGAGGATCGTGAGGCCCAGCAGCATCGAGTAGTCGCGGCTATAGGCCCCGTCGATGAAATCCTGACCGATGCCGCCGGTGGAAAAGAACACGTCGATAAAGACGGAGCCGGTGATCATATAGACAAAGACCGGTCCCATGTAGGTCAGCGTCGGCAACAGCGCCGGCTTCAGCGCGTGGCGAATGATGATGGTGCGTTCCGGCAGGCCCTTGGCGCGGGCGGTGCGGATGAACGGAGAGCTCATGACCTCGAGGAACGAACCGCGCGTCAGCCGTGCCACCCCAGCCATATAGGAGGTGCCGAGCGCGACGGCGGGCATGATGATATATTCCCACTGGCCGCCATTCCAGCCGCCGCCCGGCAGCAGCCCCCAGGACAGGGTGAATAAAAGCACCATGATCGGCGCAAGCACGAAGTTCGGGAAGATCTGGCTGAAGATCGCCAGTCCGGTCATCGAATAGTCCCAGAAGGAATTGTGCCGCAGCGCCGCAATGATCCCCAACGGGATGCCGCAGGCCAGAACGAATACCGCCGACCAGAACCCGTAGGTCAGGGTCACCGGAAAGCCCTGCGCGATGACATCGTTCACGTCGCGGTCCTTCTGGCTGAAGGACGGGCCGAAATCGAAATGCAGGACGATGTTCTTGATATAGGTGAAAAGCTGCACATGCAGAGGTTCGTCCAGCCCATAGCGTTCCAGAACGTTGGCCATCACGGCCGGGGGCAGGGGCCGTTCAGAGGTGAACGGGCCGCCGGGTGCAAGCCGCATCAGGTAAAAGGAGAAGACGATCAGGACAAGCAGCGTGGGCACCACCGTCAGCAGGCGGCGCAAGGTGTAATTCAACATATGACGGCCTCATGTCGCCCCGGCCGCGCAAGGGCGACCGGGGTGATTGGGTTGTTGATGTTCGGAAGGAGGTTATTGCGCGACTTTGTAGAGATCTTTGGAATACCAGGTCTGCTCGACGTTGTTGATCGGCCAGCCCTGAATGGCGCTGTCGAGCATGATGTTGGTCGAGTAGTGGTAGATCGGAACCACGGGCATCTCGTCCGCGAGGATCTTCTCCACCTCGGCATAAAGCGGCGTCGTGTCCTGCGAGGATTTTGCCTCTGTCATCAGGCTGTCGACCTTTGCGTTGGAGTATTTGCCGTCATTGTAGCCGGAGGGCGTGGTCAGCAGGTCGAGGAAGGTCGAGGCCTCGTTATAGTCGCCACACCAGGCCCCGCGCGCCATGTCGAAATTCTGGTTGCCGCGGGTCTCCAGGAACACCTTCCATTCCTGGTTTTCCAGTGTCACATCGACGCCGAGTTTCTGCTTCCACATCTGGGTGGCGACAATGGCGACCTGCTGGTGGGTTTCCGAGGTGTTGTAAAGGTAGTTGAACGACAGGGTTTCGCCGCCCTCGCCATAGCCGGCTTCTGTGAGCAGCTCCTTGGCTTTGGCGTCGCGCTCGGCCTGGGTCATGGTGGCATACTCGACCTCTGGCACCTCGAAATTCGCGGTCGCGCCGGGGGTGAAGGTGAAGGCGGGGAATTGTCCGCCCTGCAGCACCGCGTCGGTGATGACGCTGCGGTCAATCGCATAAGACAGCGCCTGACGCACGCGGGCGTCCTTGAACGCCTCGGGGCCGCTGGCGACGTTGAAGGTGAAGTAATAGTTGCACAGACGTGGCAACGCATAGGCTTCGTCGGGGAATTCATCCTTCAGGGTCGGATACTGGCCGGCGGGGATCTCGGTCTTGTCGACCTCGCCCGCGCGGTAACGGGTCAGACCCTGCGCCTCGTCGCCGATATTGAGGGTCACCACCTTTTCGATGACGGTGTTGTCATTGTCCCAATACATCGGATTGCGCTTGCGCACGGAACGTTCCTTGAGCACATGTTCGGTCAGCACATAGGCCCCGTTGGAGACGATGTTTTCCGGGCGGGTCCATTCCTTGCCATGGGCGTCGATGGCCCATTTCGGGGCGGGAAAGGTGGTCGCATGGCTGACCATCTTGTCAAAATAGGGCAGCGGCTGGCTGAGCTGTACAACCAGCGTGTGATCGTCCGGGGCGGAGACGCCCAGATCGGTGTTTGGCTTGTCGCCCGCGATGATGGCGGAGGCATTCTCGATCGACATAAGCTCCATGTACCAAGCATATGGAGAGGCCAGCTCCGGATCGACGGCACGCTGCCATGCATAGACGAAATCGCCGGCGGTGACGGGTTTGCCGTCGGACCATTTGGCGTTGTCGCGCAGGGTGAACGTATAGGTCATGTTGTCGTCGCTGACGGTGTGGCTCAGGGCGACCCCGGGGACGTTCTTGCCTTCCGCGTCCTGATTGTAGAGGCCTTCGAACATGTCGCGCACGACTTCGGCGCCAACGACACCTTCGACCACCTGCGGATCAAAGGAGGAAAATTCATCCATGACGCGATAGGTAAAGGTCTGATCGTCTGCCAGTGTTGCGCTGTCTGGAACTGTTGCAGCCTGTACGGAGCTGAGCAACGTGCCGGAGAGAAGGGCGGGGATGAGAAGTGAACGGTGTTTCATGGGACTCCCTATGTTATCTTTGGTTATTGTATCCAATATTGTGCCTTCGCGACGAGAGGCAGGAAAGGACTTTTTCGTCAAAGAACGGGAAGGAGACAAAATCGTGCAGTTTTTCGCTGATGGAAGAAGCTGTTAGTGCACGAACGGCTGCCGCAACGTCACTTGCGCGGCTGGAGCGGTTTGGCGAACGAAAGAACTTCCCTCAGCCGAGCGGGCCAGATTTCGGGCCAAATTGCAAGCTGACGCGGGTTCAGCGCGGCGAGAATGATGGTAACTTTACGCTGGCGGCAGCACGGCAGCGCCCTAGGGGATCAGCAGCAAGCGAAGCCCGAATGCGACCAGTGCAAGAAGCGCCACGCTGACACACCAAAGGCCGATGAACCAAAGCCAGCGGCGCATCAGTGGTAGCCGTTGTCGGGGTCGAGTTTGCCGCGAAATACCCAATAGGCATAGGCTGTATAGGCCAGGATCAACGGTATCAGCACGATGGCCCCGACCAGGGCAAAGCCGAGGCTTTTGTCCGGTGCCGCGACGGCCCAGATGGTCAGCGAGGGGGGCACCATCATGGGGTAAAAACTGATGCCAAGGCCAATGAAACTGACGACAAATATCCCCAGCGCGGCAAAAAACGGCTGGCGATCGGACGGGCCTGACAGACCGGAAAACAAGGCCCATATCAAGGCCGCCATCATCGCCGGGACGCAGAATGTCCAAAGGCTTCCGGGCAGATTGAACCAGCGCGAGAAATAGACCGGGTCGAGGAAGGGGGTCCACAGGCTGACAACGCCAATCAGGGCCAGCGTGGCGATCGCAAGGGGTTTGGCAAGGCGCCTCATATGGTGGTGAATGTCGTCTTCGGTCTTCATGATCAACCAACACGCCCCGAGCAGGGCATAGCCAACGGCCACCGCGCCCCCCGTCAGCAGCGAGAAGGGGCTGAGCCAGTCGAACCAACCGCCCGCATAGGCGCGCCCCTCGACTTCGATCCCCTGCACCAGGGCGCCAAGGGCGATCCCCTGACACAAGGCGGCCAGCAGCGAGCCGCCAAAAAAGGTGAAATCCCACACCCATTTGTACCTTTGCGCACGCCAGCGGTATTCAAAGGACACGCCGCGAAAGACCAGCGCCAGCAGCATCACGGTGATCGGAACATAGAGGGCCGGCATGATTACCGCATAGGCCAGCGGAAACACTGCGAACAGCCCGCCGCCACCCAGCACCAGCCAGGTCTCGTTGCCATCCCAAACCGGCGCAACCGAGTTCATCATCAGGTCTCTTTCCTGGTTCGATTTGGCAAAGGGAAACAGGATGCCCAGTCCCAGGTCAAAGCCATCGAGGATCACGTAAGTCAGCACCGAAAAGGCGATCAGACCCGCCCAGATGAATGCAAGATCGAATTCCATTGCCATGTCCTCAGGTCCTGGGGGTGTCGTTGTTGGCTTCGAGTATGCGTGGCGGCACGACGCCCACAGCCGGTACCGGAGCATCGCGCAGGCCAAGCCGCGGTGTGGCCGGCCGTTTGTTCATCATTGCCAGAATATACGCCGTTCCGGCCCCAAAGACGGCGAAGTACACCAGCACAAAAGCGACGAGCGAGGCCGCGACAGCCGGTGCCTCGACCGGGGCGAGGCTGTCCGATGTGCGCAGCAGGCCATAGACCGTATAGGGCTGGCGACCGACCTCGGTGGTGATCCAGCCGGCAAGCACCGCAATGAAACCCGAGGGCCCCATCGCCAGACAGATCCGGTGAAGCCAGAGACTGTCATAAAGCTGGCGACGCAGCCGCGCGACACCGCTCCAGAGCCCGACGGCCAGCATCGCAAAGCCAAGACCGACCATCACGCGAAAGCTGAAGAAGACAATGGCGACCGGTGGCTCGTCCGCGTCCGGCACGGTGTCCAGCCCATCGAGCGGTGCGTTCAGATCGTGTTTCAGGATCAGGGAGGACAGCTTGGGTATCTCGATGGCATAGTCGACGCGCTTTTCTGCCGGGTTGGGAATGCCAAACAGGATCAGCGGCGCACCATCCGGGTAGCTGTCATAGTGACCTTCCATGGCCATGACTTTGACCGGCTGATGCTCCAGCGTGTTGAGCCCATGCGCGTCGCCGGCAAAGATCTGGATCGGCGTGACGATCAACGCCATCCACATCGCCATGGAGAACATCCGCCGCGCTTCTTTATCGCTGCGATCACGCAGCAGGTGCAACGCCCCCACGGCGGCGACCACAAAGGCGGTGGTGAGGAATGCAGCCAACACCATATGCACAAGGCGGAACGGAAACGAGGGGTTGAAAACGATCTGCCACCAATCCTCGGGGATGAACTGGCCATTGCTGGCGATGGCGTAGCCTGCAGGGGTGTGCATCCAGCTGTTGACGCTGAGAATCCAGGTCGCAGACATCAGCGTGCCAAAGGCCACCATGGCTGTCGCAAACATATGGAGCCTGTCGCCCACGCGGTCGCGGCCAAACAGCATGATGCCAAGAAAGCCGGCTTCGAGGAAAAAGGCCGAAAGCACCTCATAGGCCATCAAGGGGCCAATGACAGGTCCGGCTTTGTCGGAAAAGACCGACCAATTGGTGCCAAACTGGTAGGACATGACAATGCCGGAAACGACCCCCATGCCAAAGGCGACGGCAAAGATCTTTTTCCAATAGTTGAAGAGCGCAAGATACGTCGGATCGCGGTGACGCAGCCAAAGCGCATTGAGCACCGCCAGAAAACTGGCCAGACCGATAGAAAACGCGGGAAAGATGATGTGAAAGGAAACCGTAAAGGCGAATTGAATCCGGGCGAGGGTTTCTGCCGTGGTTCCATCCAGCATCGCATGTCTCCTGAGGTCGTTTTACTCCCCCAGAGCTATCTCAAGAGAATTTAAAAGCAATGTATCAAACCCGGGCTGCGCGTGCGTGTCGCGCGACAATCGGTCGCCCGCAATGCCTGGTATAGCAGGTCATTTGCTCTGTTTTTGGGCGAAACCCGGTCTTTGTCCGAATGTCCCTGCGGTGAGCCTGAGATTTATCGGGCACGTCACGCTGGGCCTATCGTTTCTTAACTCTTCAGAAGGAACGTGGAGCTGGTCAAGCAGCATGTTGGGTTATCAAATGCGTCTTCGGATCGTTATGTGTCTTGTGATCGGGCCATTGTTGGCTTTGGCCGCTTTTTTCGTTTCGCGTGAACTTGAAACTCAACGGGAGAGCGTGATCGCAACAGAAAGCGCCACCGCAACCATTGCGGGGGCCAATATTTTGAATTCTCTCGTCCATGAATTGCAGAAAGAACGCGGCTATTCGGCGGGCTTCATTGCCTCCGCGGGGAAGAATTTTCCGGCGGAACTGGACCTGCAGCGACGTGATACAGAGACGGCATTGGGCCATGTCCAGGCCAATGCAGAGATGCTTCGTGGGCGGGATGTACAGCTCTACGAGGCAACGCAGGCGCGGCTGCAGCAACTGTCAGATATCCGTGTTTCCGTTGATGCGTTTGACCTCACCGTGCCGCAAATGGCCGCGTTCTATACTGGCACGATCAACATGTTGCTGGATTTGGCGCGTCCGGAATTCGTGTCTGAGGTCGCGGAGGCAAAACGCGCTGCTGATGCCTTGACGTTGCAGCGGGCATTGCTCCTGGCGCGAACGATGGTGGGCGGGGCGAAAGAGCGTGCCGGGCTGGAGCGTGCCATGGGGGCGACCGGGCTGGGGGGCGGGTTCAGCCTTGCGGTGCACGACCGGTTTGTATCGCTCGGAGGCGGGCAACAGGCGCTGCTGATTGAGGCCACGAACCTGATTGACGGCCCGGGCTGGAAGGCCTCGCTGGAAAGCGAACCGGAGTATCAGGCGATATCTGCGGCACGGCAGCGCATAATTGCAGGCTACGAAACCGGTGACTTCGGAGGGCTGACGGCTCCTGAATGGTTCAAAATTTCAAGCGACTGGATCAATCTCCTGCGGCAACGCGAGCTGTCGTTGGGGGCCGATATTGAGGCTTTGAAGGTCGAAGTTCTGGCGGATGTGAAACAGACCTACCGTGAACTTCTGGCAATTGGGATTATCGCTTCGGTTGCTGTCACGCTCTTCGCGATCGGGACCTTCGAGTGGATGATTTTCCGCATCAATCGGTTGACCAAGGTTGTTGACGGCTTTGCAAAAGGTCAATTTGACCTGTTCATCAAAGGCATAGAAGGCCGCGACGAGATCAGCCGCATGGCCCGGGTGATTTACACGTTCAAACAGGAAACGCTCGCCATGCGACGCGCCGCGGAAGAGTTGAAAGAAAGCGATGAAGCCCTGCTGAATGCCAAACACGGGAGGGTGGTCGATTTGGTGACCGAAGGTTTGGCAGCCCTGGCCGAGGCGGATCTGACCTGCCATTTCGACGACCCGCTCGACCCCGAATACGATAAAATCCGCAGCGATTTCAATTCGGCCTCTGAGCGTCTGCGCGGGGTCCTCGCCTTGATCGCCCGCACGGTTGAGGACCTGGATCGTTCCTCCGCGGACATGAAATCGTCGGCGTTGGACCTGGCGGGACGCACAACAGAACAAGTCAGCACCATTCAGGAGACAACCGGACGGGTTGAACGTCTGGCCGAAGAGTTCGACGAATTCGGCCAGGATGTCCGCTCCGCTGCAGGGATGGCAGGCAACGCTCGCGAGCGCGCCAACGGCTCTGCGAAAGTGGTGCGCGAAGCCGTCAGTGCGATGGGCCGGATCAAAGAGTCCTCGGAGAAAATTGCCAATATCATTTCCCTGATTGATGACATCTCTTTTCAGACCAATCTACTGGCGCTGAATGCCGGCGTCGAAGCGGCGCGCGCAGGCGAGGCCGGACGGGGGTTTGCTGTCGTCGCTTCAGAAGTGCGGGCCCTGGCACAGCGGTCCAGTGCCGCCGCGCTGGAAATCAAGGTGTTGATTGAGGAAAGCGGACGCCAGGTCGAAGATGGCGTGTCTCTTGTGGATCGGACGGGTCATGCGTTGGGTGAAATTTCTGAAGAGATAACCAATGTCGACGATGTCCTGACACGGATTTCGCGCACATCCGAGGCGCAGATCTCGGCCCTGCATAGCCTGAGCGAAGCGATGGGAGTTCTCAACAGCCTTGCAAGCCAGAATACCGCGGTTGCGGAAACGACCCGCATGGCCTCTGGCGGTATTGCCGCCCATGCGAGCGATTTGGCGGGGCTTGTGGCGGATTTTCGACTGCACGGCACAGCACAGGCTGGGAGTGCCGCCGTCCGCGCCGCCTGAGAGGTGATCGCGGTCCGGATGTCCCGCCCCGGCAATGGTCGGGCCTTCCGGAGGTTGGCCATTGCGGAGGCGGGTGTCGGAATAATTTGTCAGAGAAGTTGAAAAATGTTAGCGCCCGCATCGTGAGGGCGATAAAATGCCCTTGCGACCCAGGCCCGGCATGCGGGCACGATGCAAAACGAAGGGCAGGATAACGCCATGATCCTATGTTGCGGCGAAGCGCTGATCGACATGATCCCCAATGAAACCGCAAACGGGGAGGCGGCTTTTGTTCCGCATTCTGGCGGGGCTGTGTTTAATACCGCGATCGCTCTGGGGCGGTTGGGGCGCGAGGTGTCCCTCCTGAGCGGTGTTTCAACGGACCTGTTCGGACGGCAGCTGGAGGCGTCTCTTGAAAAGAGCGGCGTGGGCCGAAAGTATCTTTTGCGCTCTGCCCGGCCGACGACGCTGGCGTTCGTGACGCTGGAAAACGGCCATGCGACATACGCGTTTTATGATGAGAACACCGCCGGGCGGATGCTCGCCCCGGACATGCTGCCAGCGGTTGACGCGCAGGTCACGGCCCTGTTCTTTGGCGGGATCAGCCTCGCGTGTGAGCCTTGTGCAGAGACCTATGCGTCCCTTTTGGCGCAGGCGGGCCCTCAGCGCGCTGTCATGATCGACCCCAACATCCGCCCCGGGTTCGCACCTGATGTGGCCCGGTACCGCGACAGGTTGATGTCGATGCTGGCGCAGGCGGATATTGCCAAGGTTTCGGACGAGGATCTGGCTTGGATTAAGCCAAACCAGGACGGTCTGGAAGCCCAGGCAGCCGCGTTGCAGGCGGATGGACCGGCGATTGTCCTGGTCACGCGCGGTGCCGAAGGGGCGACTGCCATCCTGCCTGGCGGCGTTCAGGTTTCGGTTCCCGCCCGTCCCACAACCGTGGTCGACACGGTCGGGGCCGGCGATACGTTCAACGCTGGTGTTCTGGCCAAGCTGGATGCGCTGGGCGTGCTGACCAAATCCGGCCTGCGCAGCGTCACGGCCGAAACGATGCAAGACGCGTTGTCCTATGGCGCGGCGGCCGCCGCGGTCACCGTTTCGCGTGCCGGAGCAAATCCGCCCTGGGCCAACGAACTGGGCGCTGCGCGCTAGGGTGCGGGGCGCGCCGGGCCTGCGCTCTGATCGGTCATGTTCTGCATCAGCCCGGTGCAGGACTGCATGATGTGATTTCTGGTCAGGTCCGCGGCCAGGTCCGCGTCGCCATCGGCGCAGGCCTGCCAGATCGCCAGATGTTCGGCGTTGGATTTGTTCACGTTGCCGGACCGGATAAGCGCCGCGCGCAGATAGCGATCAACCCGGTCCATTGCCTTGTCGATGGCGGCTTCGTGATAGGGAAGCCCGGACGCACGATAGAGACGCTCGTGAAACGCACGGTTCAGGTCGCCCCAGGACACCGGATCGCTGGCGGTGTGTAATTTGTGAAAGAAGGTCTTGGCCTCGTCCAACGTATCTGTCGTCATACGCGGCACGGCGCGGCGGATCACCTCGGGTTCGATCAGGGCGCGATACTCGAAAATTTCACGCAACTCTTCGATGTCCAGGCCGGCGACAACCGCGCCTTTGAACCGTTGCGAGGTAACCAACCCCTTTTCTTCAAGCCGGGAAATCGCCTCCCTTACGGGAATGCGGCTGGTGTTGAAAAGCCGCGCGATTTCATCCTGGCGCAGCGGCGCCCCTTCTTCCAGCTCCCCTTCGACAATCGCTTTGCGCAGGGCGTCGAAGACAATCGACGCGGCCGAAGCGGTTTTTGAGATGTCGATGGGCTGCAGTTTCATATCTGGGGACTCCTCGCACCAATGGTTCATATCGAGGAAGACGCGCGGGAGCAAAGCGTTTGCGAACCGGCGACGCGAATCCGACAGGACTGTTGCGTCCAGTCCGGTCAGACAGCGCGCCCGGTCCAGCGTTTAGCGGGAGGAGGTGACAAAGCCACCTGCCAGGGCCGAAACCGCAGTGGTGGTCGAATTCCTGTGCGCCATGCGTTCCAGATTGACGATGGTGGACAGCATGATGCGATCGTGGCTCCAGTCTCCAGGGCGCTGGATCAGAAAGGCGGTGCCAACAACGGCGCAGGCGATGCTTGCCGCGATGGCCGCCCAAAGCGCGGCCTGCTGGCCATCCGGGCGTTTCTCGGTGACCGCGATGATGCGCCGTGCGAGGATCGGGGCATTGTGAATTTCGCGTCGTTCCAGCAGCGCAACGGAAGGGCTGCGCGGGCTCAGGAAAATCGGCGTCTGGCGGGCCCGTTCCGAGGCGCGGATCAGGCATTCGCAGTAGGCGCGCAGATCAAAGCGGTGGCGGGCGCCCAAGGCCTGATCACAGGCAAATTCCCGCATCGCGCGAATGTCGCGCCGCCACAGGTAATAGGCGGGGTTCCAGAACAAAAGCGGCCGCAGGCACTCCATCAGAAAGGCGGTTTCCACGTCTTTTTGGCGGAAATGCTGCAGTTCATGCGCCAGGGTCAAACGCAGGTCACGGGGGTCGTTCAGCAGCGCGGTGGGCAGGACGATATAGAGCCGGAACAGTCCACGGGTGGAATATGCCACAGCCGTCGTATCGCTGAGCCGCAGTTCCACCCGGCCGATCCGTTTCCAGACATAGGCGGAGGACAGGGCGAGATGCAGGCGCAGGATGGCATAGGCCAGCAATACGGCCGAGATTGCGGCGCCGCTGACCAACAGCAGGGCGACCACCTGGCTCCAAAGAGCCCGCCCTGCGCTGAGATCGCGCACCAGATCCTCTCGCAGGCCGATCATGGCCTCGAACTGCGCGGCAGACATATTCACATTGCCTTGCAGATATTGCGAAACCAACATGTCGGACAGCGTCGGGGGATGGCCGATGCCGCTCAGATTGGCGAGCACGACCAGGACCGGCGTGACGGCCAGCAGAACAGTCATCCCGTTCAGCAGTTTCAGCTGGGGACCATATGACGTGGCCAGCGAGGTTCGCCGGAACCCGATGCGGGCCGCGAACCAGAGCGCTGCCCCGGCCAGAACCAGAAGGTTCAAATCGATATATGCATTCAGAAGAGCATCAGCTTTCATTGTCCCCCAGCCTTTCATTGAGAAGGGCACGCATTTCTTCGAGCATGTCGTCTGTGATGTCCTCGTCATCGACGAGCCGCGCCACCAGGGCAGCGGGTGCACCATTGAAAAGTTTGCTCGACAAGTTCTTGAGCGATGTTTTCTGATAGTCGGCCTTTGGAATGGCAGGACGGTAGACAAACGACCGGTCAATCCGTTCGCTGGTCAAAAAGCCCTTTTGCTCCATGATCTTGAGCACGGTAGCAACCGACGTATAAGCCCGCTCTTGGACTTTGTTCAGTTCGGCGAGGATGTCACGCACAGATCCCTGACCCAGATCCCAGACCACTGTCATGAATTCGAGTTCGACTTCGGTCAGAAGGGAGTGGTCCTGTTTCTTGCGCATATGTCCAAGCTTTGCTGTTCGGGCCGCGACCGGGGGAGAAGCCGCGGTGATCTTCAAGGGATCAGTCGCGATGGTAGGGGATTTTGATCCCGGCGAAAACTATTTTTTTAGAAGGTGCGTCCGGGATGGGCAGGGTTGTCACATTGTGCGCGACCGCGCGCGTTTATTCTGCTGGGCGGGAGGCGACGTTTTTTCCGTGAGCGCCGAGATGGGCGCAGATCCGACTGCTTTTGCTGAGATGGCTCTGAGGGGCCAATTTGCCCTCAGAGCCGTTTTCCAGTGTGTGAAGGGATGCGCGTCAAGGGCAAGCCGCCCTTAGGGCGGGGCCATGCGGCCCCCTTGACCCGCGGGCCTCGCTCACACTTTCCAGAAGCTGAAACCGCCCCAGGCGATGGCCAGTCCCAGCGGAATCCAGAGCGGCATTCCCACCAGCCCCAGCCAGGCCAGAAATATATAGGAGGTGCCCAGAAGCGTGATGAACAAGCGGTCGCCCCGGGTGGTGGTCAGTCCGAGGATCCCTTTGCGGGCATCGCCTCCGGGGGTGCGGATTTCCAAGAAAATCAACACGCCGATGGCAGAGAAGATGCCGATGAAGACAAGGGCGGTGGGCCAGGTCCAGGCCATCCAGCTCAGCATGATCAAACCCTCCCCATCGCGAAACCTTTCGCGATGTAGTTGCGGACGAAATAGATCACGATCGCGCCCGGGATGATGGTCAGGGTTCCTGCTGCCGCCAGCAGGCCCAGTTCATAACCGGCCGAAGAGGCGGTTTTGGTCATCGTGGCGGCGATGGGTTTGGCCTCGACTGCGGTCAGGGTCTTGGCCAGGAGCAATTCGACCCATGAGAACATGAAGCAGAAGAACGCGGCCACGCCGACACCGGCCTTGATGGCGGGCAGGAAGATCGACACAAAAAAGCGTGGGAAGGAATAGCCGTCCACATAGGCGGTTTCGTCCAGCTCTTTGGGCACGCCTCCCATGAAACCTTCGAGGATCCAGACCGCCAGAGGGATGTTGAACAGGCAATGGGCCATCGCCACCGCGAGATGCGTGTCAAAGAGCCCAACAGCGGAATAGAGCTGGAAGAAGGGCAGGGCAAAGACCGCCGCCGGCGCCATCCGGTTGGTGAGCAGCCAGAAGAACAGCTGCTTGTCCCCAAGGAAACGATAGCGCGAGAAGGCATAGGCCGCCGGTAGCGCCACGCAGACGGAGATCACCGTGTTGATCGACACGTAAAGGATCGAGTTGATATAGCCCCAGTACCAGGTCGGATCGGTAAAGATCACCTTGTAATTTTCCAGCGTAAACGTCTGTGGAAACAGAGAAAAGCCGGAAAGGATTTCGTTTGTTGTCTTGAAGCTCATCGCCACCAGCCAGTAGATCGGCAGCATGAGGAAGAGGATATAGACGATGGGGACGATGGAACGTTTTTGCATCGGGTCCCTCCCTTAATTCTGATCGTCTTTGGTCATCAGCGTGTAGAACAGCCAGCTGACCAGAAGCGTGATTGCGAAATAGATGAGCGACATGGCGGCGGCGGGGCCGAGGTCGAACTGCCCCAGTGCGATTTTCACCAGGTCGATCGACAACAGCGTGGTGGAGTTGCCCGGACCACCGCCGGTCAGCACGAAAGGCTCGGTATAGATGTTGAAACTGTCCATGAACCGCAGCAGGATCGCGATGGTCAGCACGGTTTTCATCTTTGGCAACTGGATATAACGGAACACCGACCAGTTGGAGGCCCCGTCGATCTTGGCTGCCTGATAGTAGGCGTCGGGGATCGAGACCAGACCGGCGTAGGACAACAGGACCACCAGCGATGTCCAGTGCCAGACATCCATCGTGACAATGGTCACCCAGGCCGCAATCGGATCTTGGGTCATATCGTAGTTGAGGCCAAGCACGTGGTTCAGCGTATACCCGAGAAGGCCGATGTCGGGCAGGGTGAAGATGTTCCACATGGCCCCGACCACGTTCCAGGGGATCAGCATCGGCAAGGCCATCAGTACCAGGCAGACCGGCACCCAGATGCCCTGGCGTGGCATCGACAGCGCGATGGCGATGCCCAGCGGCACCTCGATGATCAGGATCAGGAAGGTGAACAGGAACTGCCGTCCCAGTGCTGCGTGAAAGCGGTCTGATCGCAGGATCTGCTGGAACCAGTCCAGCCCCTGCCAGAAGAAGACATTGTCGCCAAAGGTCTCCTGCACCGAATAGTTGACAACTGTCATCATCGGGATCAGGGCGTTGAAGGCCACCAGCAGAAGTACCGGCAGCACGAAGAACCAGGCTTTTTGATTTTCGGTTTTCATGTTGTCACTCCGGGTCTGTGGCAAGCCAGCCGTCCACATAGAGACGGGTCTGGTCCTTGCGGAAGGAGAGGTGGGTGGCATCGCCCTTTTGCAGCGTCGTGCCTTCGTCGATCACCGCGTTGACCTTGTGGCCAAGGCAGTCGCATTCCACCACCGTGTGGCGGCCCACGTCAGAGACTTTGATGACCGTCGCAGGCAGGCCGCTGCCCGCGAGCGTGACAAATTCCGGGCGAATGCCGATTTCGGTCTTGCCTGTGGGCGCAGATCTGGCCGGGCCCTCCAGCGGGACGGGCTGGCCTTCGATGCGGGCCATGTCATCGGCGGTGCCATCATAGGTACAGGGCAGGATGTTCATCCCCGGCGAGCCGATGAAATGGCCGACAAACGTATGCGCGGGGCGGTCGAACAGTTCGACCGGCGTGCCGATCTGAACCACCTCGCCCTGCTGCATCACAACCACCTGATCGGCGAACGTCAGCGCCTCCGTCTGGTCGTGGGTGACGTAGATCATCGTCGCCTTCACCCGCTGGTGCAGTTCCTTCAGCTTCGAGCGCAGCTTCCACTTCAGATGCGGGTCGATCACGGTCAGCGGTTCGTCGAACATCACCACATTCACGTCTTCGCGCACGAGGCCGCGCCCCATGGAGATCTTCTGTTTGTTGTCCGGCGACAGGCCGGCGGCTTTCTGGTTCAGCATGCCGGTGACTTCGAGCATTTCGGCAATGGCCATGACGCGCCGTTCTACCGTGGCCTCGTCGCGGCCGCGATTGCGCAGCGGAAAGGCGAGGTTATCGTAGACGGTCATGGTGTCGTAGATCACCGGAAACTGGAACACCTGCGCGATGTTGCGCTGATCGGGGGGCAGGCGGGTGACGTCCTTGCCGTCAAACAGGATCTGACCTTCAGAGGGCACAAGAAGGCCGGAGATGATGTTCAACAGGGTGGATTTGCCGCAGCCGGATGGGCCGAGCAATGCATAGGCGCCGCCATCGTTCCAATCCAGGTCGATTTCCTTCAGCGCATAATCACTGTCGGATTTGGGGTTTGACATGTAGCTGTGCCGCAGCTTGGACAGTGTAATCTTGGCCATTTTATCGCCTCACGCCACGCGGGAGCCATCAGGGGCAAAGACATAGGCCGCCCGAGGATCCATATAAAAATCATGCAGTTCGCCGACCTTGTAGGGGTGTACCCCATGGCTGAGCGACACCCAGGAGCTGGCCGCTCCACTCTGTGAGAGATCAAAATGCGCGGAGCTTTCAGAGCCGGAGAGTTCGGTCACCTGCACGCGCCCGTTGAGCTTGACCAGACCGGCGGCCTTTGCCACCGGCACCACATGGTGGGGGCGGATCGCGATGGTGTAGTTGCCATCTGCCAGTCCTGCCGCGGCGCCTTCAAGCGTCCAGCTGACATCTGTGCCCAGACGGGCCTCGTGGCCCTGTTTGGTGATGGTCGCGGTGTTGATCGGCGGGTCAGAGAACACCCGTGCCGCTGCGACGTTTTCCGGGTTGCGATAAATATCGGCGGTGGGGCCGAATTGCGTCACCCGCCCGTTCTGCATCAAGGCGGTCTTGCCGCCCAGCAGCAGGGCTTCTTCGGGTTCGGAGGTCGCATAGACCACCACGGCGCCGCGCCCGGCGAACAGGTCAGGCAGCTGGTCCCGCAATTCTTCGCGCAGCTTGTAGTCCAGGTTTGCGAGCGGTTCGTCCAGAAACACCGCGCGGCTTTCCTTGGCAATCGCGCGGGCCAGAGCCGTCCGCTGCTGTTGCCCCCCGGACAATTCATGCGGGCGACGGTGCAGCATTGGTGTCAGCTGCATGATCTTTGCGGCGTCCTGCACCCGGTCGTCCAGTTCCGACTTGGCCATGCCTGCGACCTTCAGCGGCGAGGCGATGTTGTCGTAGACGGTCATATGCGGATAGTTGATGAAAAACTGATGCACGAGGCTGATGTTGCGCTTTTGCGTGCTGAGGCGTGTCACGTCTTGACCGTCCATCAGAAGCGCGCCTGAGGCAATCGGGTCAAGGCCGGCCATCAGTTTGATAAGAGAGGTCTTTCCCGACCCGGTGGCGCCCAGAAGGACGTTGAAGTGACCGGTTTCAAGCGTCAGGGAGGTCTCCTTGATATGGAGAACGCCGCCCACGCGTTTGGTCACGGATCTGAGTTCGAGTGCCATGGTGGTTTGGAACTTTCCGGCCCTGCGCGGTTCGTTTTCCAACGGAATGGTCGCGGCGCATCGGGCAATCGTGGTGTCGAAGGAAGAACCCCGGCCGCAAGGCCCACACTCTGCCGGGCAGACCGGCCGGGGTAGATGGAGCCGGGCCTGAAGGTCAGGCCCGGCACGTCAGGGAGCAATCCCCGGGGAGATCAGTTCGATGCCCAGCGGGCGACCAGCTCGTCATAGTTGACGGTTTGGCCTGCGGGTTTCTCGTTCTCCAGCTTCGGTTTGGCACCGCCATTGGCGAACCACCACTCCGCGTCTTTTTCTTCGTTCAGACGCGGACCACAGCCGCCATAGACATTCGCCTGTTCGTCGGCGCGCTGCATCCGACCCATGGTGATGTCCATTTCAGAGGCCAGACGGTCCATCGCTTCCTGCGGGGTGAAGGCGCCGGAGTTGACGTCACCGATCTGCTGCCACCAGATCTGGGCCAGCTTCGGGTAGTCAGGCACGTTGATGCCGGTCGGCGACCAGGCTGTCCGATCCGGAGAGCGATAGAACTCGACCAGCCCGCCCAGTTTCTCCGAACGTTCAGAGAAGCTTTCGTGGTTGACGGAGCTGTCGCGGATGAAGGTCAGTCCAACATGGGATTTCTTCACGTCCACGGTTTTCGACACCACGAACTGAGCATAGAGCCACGCGGCCTGCGCCCGGTCCAGCGGGGTGGAGTTGAGGAACGTCCAGGAGCCCACGTCCTGATAGCCAACTTTCTGGCCTTCTTCCCAGTAGGGGCCATGCGGCGATGGCGCCATCCGCCACAGCGGCGTGCCGCTGTCGTCGACGGTGTTGTTGCCTTCGGACTTCGGCTTCACCATGTCGGCGGTAAAGGCGGTGTACCAGAAGATCTGCTGGGCCACGTTGCCCTGTGCCAGCGCGGGCAGCGACTGGTAGAAGTCATAGGACGCAGCACCGGGAGGTGCATATTTGCGCAGCCATTCGTCCCACTTGCGGATCGCATAGACCGCAGCCGGACCATTGGCAGCCCCACCACGGGTGACGCTTGCACCGGCCGGGTTGCAGGAGCCTTCTTCCATCCGGATGCCCCATTCATCGATGGGAACGCCGTTCGGCTCACCTTTGGAGCCGGCACCGGCCATGGAGAGCCAGGCGTCGGTCATCCGCCAGCCAAGATCCGGCGCGCGTTTGCCGTAATCCATGTGACCGTAGATGGTGGTGCCGTCAATTTCCTTCACGTCTTCGGAGAAGAATTCGGCGATGTCCTCATAGGCCGACCAGTTGACCGGAACGCCCAGATCATAGCCGTATTTTTCCTTGAAGGCGGCTTGCAGGTCTTCGCGGTCAAACCAGTCCTTGCGGAACCAGTAGAGGTTCGCGAACTGCTGATCCGGCAGCTGATACAGATCGCCATCGGGCCCGGTGGTGAACTGGGTCCCCATGAAATCATCAAGGTCGAGACCGGGGTTGGTCACATCCTTGAAATCGCCTGCCATCATGTCGGTCAGGTTGTAGGCGAGCTGCAGGCGCGAGTGGGTGCCGATCAGGTCGGAATCGTTGACATAGGCGTCATAGAGGTTCCGTTTGGTCTGCATCTGGGTCTGCACGGCCTGAACGACCTCGCCTTCGCCCAGGATCTGGTGGTTCACCTTGATGCCGGTGATTTCCTCGAAGGCCTTGGTCAGAACCTCGGATTCGTAGGAATGGGTCGGGATGCCTTCGGAGAGCACGTTGATCTCCATGCCCGCATAGGGCTCGGCCGCCTTGATGAACCATTGCATCTCGGCCAGCTGTTCGTCCTTGGTCAGGACCGAGGGCTGAAACTCCTCGTCAATCCATTTCTGGGCCGCTACCTCATCGGCATACGCCCCTGTTGCCGCGATCACAGCGCCAGCTGCAACTGCGGACAAAAGATACTTACGCATCTTTCTCCTCCCTATTGGTCTGTAAGGTCGAACGGTTTGCCATCCAACTGCGCATGAGGTTCCACATCGCTCGTCTGGTTGTCAAACTAATTTTTTAGTAATCTGGTAAGTGTATGAAAGTAAATATTATTAGTGCGGGGTGGACGTAGGGGCATCTATCGAAAGATCTTGGCCCTCTCATGCTGCATTGCGTCAATTATGTCTGCAAGCCTGACATATATCGCGCTGCTTTTGGGGATACCGGTGCCAGACGTTTCCAGCTATGAGAGCCAGTATGACCGATCAATCCCCTTTTGAAATCTTCCTCATCGCGACGCCGGGCCTGGAAACCGTCCTTTGCCAGGAAGCGCAGGCCTTGGGTTTCACCGCTGCGCGCCAGGTGCCCGGTGGCGTCAGCTTTGACGGGGGCTGGCCGGACGTCTGGCGGGCCAATCTCCATCTCCGTGGCGCGACGCGGGTTCTGGCGCGGATCGGCTCTTTCCGGGCCTTCCATCTTGCCCAGCTCGACAAGCGGGCGCGCAAGTTTCCCTGGGGCGACACCCTGCGGCCGGATGTGCCGGTCAAGGTCGAAGTTGTCACCAACAAGAAATCCAAGATCTACCACGCCGGGGCCGCCGCCGAACGGATCGAGCGCGCGATCACCGAAGAGCTGGGTGCGCCGATCTCGCCAGAGGCGGAGGTGACCATCAAGGTCCGTATCGACGACAATACCTGCATTTTCAGCGTCGATACGTCGGGTGAGGGTCTGCACAAGCGCGGCCACAAGGCGGCCGTCGGCAAGGCGCCGATGCGCGAAACGCTTGCGGCCTTGTTGTTGCACTCTTGCGGCTATGATGGTCAGGAGCCGGTTCTGGACCCGATGTGCGGGTCTGGGACCTTCGTGATCGAGGCGGCGGAAATGGCGCGCGGCCTGGCCGCTGGCCGCAGCCGGAATTTTGCCTTTCAGACGCTTGCGACCTTTGACGAGGCCGCCTGGGCCGGCCTCCACGCGGCTATTCCAGCACCCCGCGCGGTCACGCAGCTGTTTTACGGATCGGATCGGAATGCTGGCGTGATCGAGATGGCGGCCCAGAATGCCGAACGCGCGAGCGTGTCGGACATTTGCCGGTTCTCCCACGCGTCAGTCAGCGACCTGCAGCGGCCGGAGGGGCCGCCGGGACTGGTGATGGTCAACCCGCCGTATGGCGCCCGGATCGGCAATAAAAAACAGCTGTTTGCTGTCTACGGCGCGCTGGGCGATACGCTGCGGCGGCGGTTTTCCGGGTGGCGGGTGGGGATCGTCACCAGCGATACGCAATTGGCCCGCGCCACGGCGCTGCCGTTTCTGCCACTCGGCGCACCCATTGCCCATGGTGGGCTGAAAGTGCGCCTGTTCCAGACCGCGGCTCTGCCCTGATCGTTGCGCATCTCTGCAACGCGCAAGACCTGATCACCACCAAGAGCAGACCAACAAAAAGGGGCGCCATATGCGCCCCTTTTTTCAAGTCGGTCCGGTCAGCGCCTTAGCAGCAGCTTATGCCATTTCAAGCATGTCTTCTTCGACGGAAGGCTCTTCCTCGTCCTCTTCGGGCACGTCCTGTGTCATCAGGCTCAGCACGTCGTCCAGTGTGGCACCCGCCGCATCGGGCAGGCCGCCGACGATCACCTCCGGGGCGTCATTGTCGAGCCCGGTGACCAGTGCAATGCGGCTCAGGTCAACGTCCTCAAGGGTCAGCGGGCCGTTGTCCGACCAGAGCGTAAAGTTGAGAGACTGAACCAATCCTTCAGAGCTGTCATCGACCTGACCAAATTGCAGGCCGATATCAAACGTCTCTGACAGGGTTGTCCCATCCGAGAGCGAGTTGGCGCCGTTGGGGTCGATTTCCTTGCCTGTCAGCGGGATCGCATTGGCGTCGTCATTGGCCTCGGGGTAGATATGCAGCCCCTCTGCCGTGCTGTCGTCGCTCAGGTTCATGAAGATGCCGTCGATGTCGGTCACTTCGCTGTCCCAGGAGGTCGGGGCCAGCTTGAAAAACAGCGATCCCTCGGCCGTCTGGCTGACTTCCATGGTCACCTGCTGGCTGTCGCCCAGCGTGAAGTCGACGGTAATCTTGCCGTCTTCTTCGCCGGTGTCCGGCTTTTCGTCGTCCTCGTCTTTGTCGTCGTCCTCTTCGTCGCGTCCGCAGCCTTTGTCGTCGCGGTCGTCTTTGTCGTCGTCGTCCCGGTCCCACCACTTCTTGCCGCGACCGCCACGGTCGTCATCGTCATCGCGGTCCCACCATTTCTTGCCATGGCCACCACGGCCGCCGCGGTCGTCGTCGTCCTCGTCGTCACAATCCTTGCCGCGATCATCGCGATCGTCGTCATCCTTGTGCTTGCCGCGACCCCAGTTGAAATCCCAACCGTGTTTGTCGTCGTCCTTGTCCTGATCATCGTCCTTGTCAAACCAGGATTTGGATTTACCCGAGCACCCGGACCAGGAGTCGTAGGTCCAGCCCTTGTGAGTCCAGCTGCTAAATTTGCCGCCAAAATCCGATTTGCCGCCAAAACTGTAGGATTTACCCCACGATGATCCGCCCCAGCCAAAAGAAGCCCAAGTCATGGCCACTCATCCCCTTATTACTTTTTCCAAACGCAACAGGCGGACCTCTGGCGTGCCGTGGTTCCGTTGAACCCAAAGAACACAGGCCGTCCGCATAGGATCAGCATAGATAGGCGCATCCGGGAGCCTTACTTTTTTCTTAATTTATATACAAATTTGTCGTTTTTACGGACCTGGGCGCGAACAGTTTTGCGGACTTTCTGGAATTGTTTCCGTTGCGTCGGAAATCCGACAGGAAACAGCGCCATGCTTGCAAGGATTCGCGGCTTGGCGGAAGCTTGGGCAGGACGCCGCCACGCCAGAGCCGCGCCACAGGAGAGGACACCCATGCAACAGGCCCAGGATTTCCGTGACGAATGTCAGGCGCTTGCCGCGCTGCTGGCGCACCAGCCAGAGCAGGTTTTCGCTGCGCCGACCCAATTCAATGGCTGGACTGTCAATGATGTGCTTGGGCATCTGCATTTCTTCAACGCGGCAGCCGAAGCGGCCCTGGCTGGACCGGACCGTTTTGATCGGATGATGAGCGGGGCACAGGCCGCGCTGGCCGCCGGGGGCAGCATTCTGGCGATGCAGTTCCCCTGGCTGGACGGGCTGAGCGGCGCGGCTCTCTTTGCGGAATGGCAGATCGGGGCGAGGCGTCTGGCGGATGCCTATCAGGGGGCCAACCCCAAGGCGCGCGTCAAATGGGTGGGGCCAGAGATGAGCGCGCTCAGCGCAATAACGGCGCGCCAGATGGAAACCTGGGCCCATGGGCAGGAGATTTTCGACCTGCTGGGACAAACACGTCGGGACACGGACCGTTTGCGCAATATTGCCCATCTCGGGGTTGCCACTTTCGGATGGAGCTTTCAGGTCAGGGGGCAGCCGGTGCCCGAACCGGCCCCTTACGTTTCGCTGACAGCCCCCTCTGGCGCGATCTGGACCTGGAATGCGCCGCAACAGGACAATCGGATCGACGGAAGTGCGGTGGCATTCGCCCAGGTCGTGACCCAGGTTCGAAATCTGGCCGACACGGACCTGCAGGCAACCGCAGGGACGGCCCGGCGCTGGATGCAGCAGGCGCAATGTTTCGCCGGTCCGGCCGTCGCGCCACCTGTCGCCGGTAGTCGATATCGGGCCTCGGTCAGGACCGGGCCTTGATCCAGCGCGCCCGCGCGCGCGACAAACCATGCAGCGTCATCCGGCTCTCGTCGGCTTCTGTCACCGGCACATACTGGCTTGCCAAGGCGGCGCGATAGGGGCGGGCAAGCGCAGCAGGCGAGATCAACGCGAGGTTCTGGCCCAGCCAATAGCTGCGCGAGGCGGCCAATTCCGCCGCCAGCGCCGCGCCCCAGATCTGACCGGCGGCACTGTCGTCTGACAATGTGCCGACAGACCAGCGCGCCTTGGTTTCGGCCATGCGCAGCGCCAGAGTTTCGGGCGTTGACAGCACATCGGCCAGCGTCGCGGTCAATGCGCTCTCATCAACAGTGGCCGCCTCCGTTTCGACAGGACACAGCGCTTCGACCAGCGCCAGGGTCGAAAAGCTGAGAAAGCTGACCACCTCGTCGGCGCTGATCTGCGCCCAATGGGTGGCGTGAAAGCCCGGCAGGCAGATCACCCCGTCCCAATCCTTGTTCAGACTGAGAAAGCCCTCGATCCGAAAGGCGGCACCGGCCAGGCGGCCAAAGGGGCGGGCTTGCTCCAGATCTGCCATGGAAAAGATGTTTTCGGCACCATCTGACTGGGTCAGGACCGGCAGTTCAGAAGGTTTTGCCGGGACCGGAACTGCGGCTTGCTGGCCCGCATCGGTGGACCATAGGGCATCGCCCGGCCCCAGAGCCTGCGCGGCGGCGACATTGTCAACCCGGAGCGCGGCACTCTGCGGTGCGCTGCCGGCCATCCGCCAGGCGCGCTGCGGCCGGTGGTGCGGATCATAGGCAATCCAGGCGTCGGTGTTCGGGGTCATGATCCAGGCCTCCTCCAAGGAAAACGGATCCTCTTTGATGCATGGTATTTGTCTGGAACTCAATCTGGCAGCTGCCTCCGGACCGGATTGGGGCAACGGAAACCGGGCGTGGCCATCCGAACCGAATGCAACATATCCGTCTGCGACACCGCTGCTATCTGATTCTTGAATGGGTTCGGAGCAGCGTTTGTGCTAGGGATTCGGAACAATGCCGTACGCAGCGGCGCATTGTCTCCGGTTCTTTCATCTTCTATCCCGAATGGGGCAGGTTGGTAACCATTTGGTTAGAAATACATTCATTTTTTCTTAAATACGCTACTATTGGGACAAGTGTTCGGGGGCACATCCGTCCCTCCGAGCCGCTGCCGGGAAGAGGACGCCCTCACAACTATGGTGACGGAGTTTGTGACGAAACAGGTCGTATTGAACTGGCTTGAGCGTCTCCCCGAATTCGGGGCTTTGGTGGTGTTGAAATACCGTGTGGGGATTTGAAGATGAATAGAGTTGAGCGTGGGTCTGTCGCTGTTGCCGGCACCGGGCGGCTTGCCGAACGTGAGTTGGGCGCGACCTACCTCGAGGCACGTCCAAACCCGAACCGCAGCTTCTACCAGCGTGTCGGCAAACGTTTTCTGGATGTTGTTCTGGTCCTTCTGAGCCTGCCGGTGGTGCTGCCGCTTATTGGTTTGTTTGCGCTGGCGCTGTGGATGGAAAGCGGCCGACCGTTCTACAGTCAGAAACGGGTCGGGCAGGGCGGCCGCATCTTCAACATGCTGAAACTGCGCACCATGGTGCTGGATGCGGATCAACTGCTGGACAAATATCTGGCGGCGGATCCGGCTCTGCGCAAGGAATGGGACGAAACCCAGAAGCTGAAGTTCGATCCCCGGACAACCCCGATCGGGCGGTTGTTGCGAGCCTCCTCGCTGGATGAGCTGCCGCAGCTCTTGAATGTGCTGGCCGGTCAGATGAGCCTTGTTGGCGCCCGGCCCATCATGGTCAGCCAGCTGGAGATTTATGGAAAAAGCGAAGGATATTTCGCCCTGCGCCCGGGCCTGACCGGTCCCTGGCAGGTCGGTGGCCGCAACGAGACAAGCTTTTTTCGTCGCGCGGATATCGACAAATCCTATTGTTGGAACGTGACCCTGCTGGGCGATCTGAGGATCTTGGTCAAAACGGTGTCTGTGGTGCTGCGCAGCACCGGCTACTGACGAGCCAGAGCGCGACCGGGTTGCGGCAGTGGCGCAGGGTGCAACGAAAAAGCGGCGAAATGCCGGAGGTGTTGGGTGAAAGATTATCTTGATCACGATAGCCATAGCGGCAGGGCGGCACTAGATTTGGTTGAAGGTGGTAAGGCACGAATGGCTGAAGAACGGTTCAGAAAGTTCCGGCGGCGGAAAGGGCAATTGCCCGCCGCACAGGACGCGGTGCAGCCGCGCCCGACCGCGACGGAACCTTCGTCAGGGCAGGCAGGCGCGGGGTCTTCGGCATCGTCGCGCAGGCCTGAACGGCTGAAATCACAGCCCCCTCTGGTCGGCCTGGACGACAGCGGCACCGGCTTTGAGACAGCAACAGGTTCTGAGAGCAGCCAAATCAAGTCGTCGACATTCTGGGACGTCGAGCCGATGCCCGCCTTGCCCGCGCGGCTGCCGGACCCCTGGCATGTGATGCGCCGTGTCGAACTTGCTGATCTGAACGCGCGTCGCACCCGCTTGCCGCTGGTCGATTTCTTTCGGTCGTCACCGACAGCGCGTTCGTTTGACCTGCTGCGCACACGACTGCTGCGCACCCTGCGGGACCATGGCTGGAAACGGGTCGCGATTTGCAGCCCCACGTCGGGGTGCGGCGCCAGCTTTACCGCAGCCAACCTTGCGCTCAGCCTGGCACGGGTGCCCGGCAACCGGACCGTGCTGATGGATCTCAACCTTCGCAACCCCGGCATTGCCCGCGCGATGGGTCTGGAACGGGCAGCGCTCTACAATGGTGACATGCATGGGTTGCTGCGCGGCGAGGTCCGTGTCGAAGATCATCTGGTTGCGGCCTCGGACGGGCTTGCGCTGGGGCTGAACAATACCCCATGCTACAATGCCTCGGAAATCCTGCACGAGATGCGGTCCGCGGCCAGCATCGACAATGTGATACAGCGCACCCGCGCAGATGTGGCCCTGTTCGATCTGCCGCCGGTCCTGGAAACGGATGATCTCGCAGCCTTTCTGCCGCAGGTGGATGGCGTGCTGCTGGTTTCAGACGGCAGCCAGACCACCGCGCGTCACCTCAAGGCCTGCGAAGCCATGCTGGCCGGTCACACCCAACTGCTGGGTGTCGTCTTGAACCGGGCCCGAGCGGGCGATGGGTTTGCAACTGCGCATTGAGCGCCGCAGAGGAAATGGAAACGGTCAAATGGGTTCGATTTACTCGCTCGCAGATTTTCTGGACATGATCCGGCGTCGGTTCTGGGTCATTGTCGCGATCAGCGTCCTCGGCGGTCTGGCATCGCTTTGGTATGCGATCAACCAGACGCAGACCTATTCCAGCTCTGAAGTCATCCAGATCAGCCGGCCGAAAATCGCCGGCGAGCTGGCAAAATCCACCGTGGACGGGTCTTCTGCGCGGCGGATGCAGCTGATCCAGCAACGGCTGATGGCGCGTGGCACGATTTTGGAGGTTGTCGAACAGCTGGGTCTGTTTGCGGACCGGCCCGATCTTCTGGGGTCTCAGATCGTGCCGATCATGCGCAATTCCATTACCATCGATGGCACCGCCGCTGCCCGCGAAGGCTACACCGATGATGGGTCAATGTCCGTTCTGACCATCACCGCTCGGATGCCGAGCCCCGAAGAGGCGCAGGCTGTTGCCAGGGAATTCTCACGGCGCACAATCGAACTGAGTGTTGCCACCCGGATTGACCAGGCGCGTGAGACATTGATGTTCTTCACCGAAAAGGAAGCCGCACTGGCCAAGGAAATCGCGGCACTTGAAGAAGAGATCGCCAATTTTCGGCATGACAACGCGGTGACCCTGCCCGGTGCCATCCAGATGCGTGGATCCGAAATCACCGCCATCAACGAAAGCCTGCTGGGGCTGGCGCGTGAAGAGATTGAACTGCGCTCGCTTGCAGAAGAGGCGGCGGCGACGCAACGCGAGGCATATGCCCGCCGGGTGCGGGAAGAATATGACGCGCAGCGAGAGGCTCTGGCCGCGCAACGCCAGCTGCTGGAGGACCGTCGCGACGCGCTTGAGGCATCGTTGGAACTGACCCCCGACGTGGATCGGCAATTGTCGAGCTATGAGCGCAAAATGGACCAGATGCAGACTGAATTGCAGATGATCATCGCCCGCCGGGCCGATGCCGAAGTCGGTTTTCGTCTGGAAACGGCCCGTCAGGGCGAACGGCTCACCGTGATCGAACCTGCGCCATTGCCGGACTATGCCGTTGGCAGCGGGCGCAAATCCACGGCGATCAAGGGGGGGATGATCAGCGTGGCTCTGGCGATTATTGCGGCCTTCCTGTTGGATCTGAAAACGCCCGCGCTGCGCTCCAGCGCGCAGATGAACCGGGAAACCGGGCTTATTCCGGTTGTGACAATCCCGGTTCTGGACACCCGCAGACCGGGCCTGCTGCGCCGGATGTTGCGGCGGGACAAAGCTGCCGGGACCGGCTCTGCCAGGGCCTAGGCTAGGCTGCTTCTGGCCCCGGCATTTGCGATCCGGGCGTCGGTCCGGGCGACATGGGTCAGAAATGGGTGAGGGCGGTTGTGATCTCGGCAGAGTGATAGATCACCGCCCCGCCGCAAATCAGAACGCTCGCGGCGCTGTAGATCACATCATGGAGCGGGTCCTGGGCGTGATAGGGGCGCGTCTGGCGCATCAATGTCGGATAGGCAAGAATGACCGAAACGCCCATCGCGGCGATGCCGCCCACCAGGCCATATTGCGACATGCCCCATAGGAACAGCGCGGTCTGCAGGCTCGCCCGGGTGGCGGTGTAGAAAAAGAAACCTCTGCTGTCGCCCGCCGCGAGGGAAGCGCGGTCATAGGTCAGTACGATGATCGAGGGCGCGAGGCTGGCCGCCAGAAGCACGATGATCGGCCCGGCCGCCTTGTATCTGTCATCATACATGACATCAGCCAGCCAGGGACCGACCCATGCCATGAGCCACAGCATCGACAGAATGCCTGCGGTCAGAGCAAAACGCAGCTGGCGTTGTCGCAACCGGTTGGCGGGATTGTCGATCGCGGGCTTGTCACGGTAGACGGGGATCATCAGCCGTTGGTTGACGGCCTGACCAAGCTGAACCGGGAAGCTCGCGAGAAAGAAGGCGATGTTGTAAACGCCCATGGCCTCCAACGAGATATATTTGCCCAGGATCGCGCGGTCGCCCTGCGTGGTCAGAAAAAAACACGCCGTAGACAGAAAGATCCATTTGCCCAGACCGATCAGGTCTTTTGTCGCGGAAGGTTCCCAACGGAACCGGTTGCGGCGGCCCGGCAGCATCCAATAGGACAGCAAGAGCCGCACCGCCTCCTGAAAGGCGCTGCCGATTGCAAGGGCGATCACCGATTGCGTCCAGAGCGCCAGCCCGACCATAAAGGCGATGCCGAGGATCTGCGAAATCAGGGTAAGCGCCGTAACCCGCCCGACGAGCAGGTGGCGATAGGCCGTCTCGACCTTTGTCGGGGTGAACCCCTGCAGCGCCAGACCGGCGCCGGCAATCGGCAGGCAATAGGCAAGCTCTGGCGCGGCATAAAAGAGCGCCGCCGGGATCGCCAAGGCGCCTGTCAGGACCCAGAGCAAGCCACCACGCAGGATCTGAACGGTCCAGGCGGTATCGAGGAAATCCGGGTCGTCGCCCCGCGGGTTCTGGGCGATCGCATTGGACACCCCCATATCGGAAAACAACGAAAGCCCGATGGTGATCACCGTCACCAGCGCCATCAGCCCAAAGGCTTCTGGAAACAGGATCCGCGTCAGCAAGAGGTTGGAGGCGAGCCGCAGCATCTGTGCTGCGCCGAACCCGAGAACAATCCAGGAGGTTGATCGAACGACGCGGGCCATCAGGCTATGGCCGTGCAGGGCAAGTTTCATGTCTGTCCAAAACGGGTGAGTTCAAATCAGCCGCAGGCTAGGTCCGACCGCCCCCGAGGTCAATTGTCAGCCGTGGTCGGCGGAGGCTATATCTCTGGTACGGCATCTATTTTTGCCGCAAACCCGGGAGGAACACCGGGCTGGACGCTGGGCAAAGCGCTGATCTGAGGCTAGGGTTCAGGCGAAGCTCTGCAATGGGATCACGACGCTTGAAAATTGCCTATGTCTTGAACACCTACCCGCAGCCCTCACAAAGTTTCATTCGCCGGGAGATCCGCGCGCTGGAACGGCAGGGTGTTGAGGTGCTGCGGTTGCCAATGCGCGCCTCGGCGCAGGCGTTGGTTGATCCGGGCGATGTGCAAGAGGCGGGGCGGTGCCACTATGTTCTGCAGGCGGGGGCGGCGCGTCTTCTGTGGGCGCTTGTGGCAACGGCGCTCCGCGCGCCGCATCGCATGTGTTGCGCGCTCTGGCTGGTGCTGCAGCTTGCGCTGGCGGGGGGCGGGATCATCCGTCCGGCGATCTATCTTCTGGAAGCGGCCTATGTGCTGGGTGTTTCGCGGCGCGAACGGGTCGCGCATCTGCACGCGCATTTTGGCACCAACGCCGCGGCCGTTGCCATGTTGTGTGACGCGCTGGGTGGCCCGGGCTATAGTTTCACAACCCATGGACCAGAGGAATTCGACGCGCCGCATCGGCTGGCCCTCGGGCTGAAGCTGACGCGGGCGCGTTTTGCGGTCGCAGTCTCAAGCTTCGGGCGGAGCCAGCTGTGTCGCTGGGCACCGTTTCAGGCCTGGTCGCGGATCAAGGTGGTTCACTGCGGGATCGAGCCTGACCAGTTCCCGGAGCCTGGGGCGCTGCCGACCGGCGGGCTGAAACTGGTCGCGATTGGCCGCTTTGTGGAGCAGAAAGGCCAGATGCTGCTGATCGAGGCGCTGGCAGATGCCATACGCGATGTGCCCGGCATTCACCTTACACTGGTCGGCGATGGCGAGATGCGCGGGGCGCTGGAAGCGGCGATTGCGGCCAACGGCCTGTCTGCACAGGTGACGCTGACCGGGTGGCTGGCCGAGGCAGACGTGCGCGCGGCCCTGGCGCGGTCACATGCGCTGGTGATGCCGTCTTTTGCCGAGGGGTTGCCGATGGTGGTGATGGAGGCGATGGCGGCGGGGCGCCCGGTTCTGGCCACCTATGTTGCGGGAACGCCTGAATTGGTGCTGCCCGAAGACACCGGCTGGCTGGTGCCTGCGGGGGATGTCGAGGCGCTGACCAATGCGTTGTTGCGCCTGGCCGCTGTGCCGCAGGACCGGCTCACGACTATGGGAAAACAGGCAAGGGAACGGGTGCTGGAGCGCCACGATATCGATATAGAAGCCGAAAAACTGCGGTCGCATTTCGCAGCGGCAATCGCCCCCCGCAGGCAAGAGCCCGAGGAGCCTAGCGCCCTCTGACCCAGTCTTTGCGCCGGTCTTCGCGGCTGGCAAAAAACGGGCTGCGGACGCAAAGTGCGACCACGCCATAGGCCAGGAACCCAAGCGGACTGCGACGCGCGAGGGCCGCAAGACCCAAGGCCGTCACCCGGATCTTGTCATCATTGCGAAACAGGCCAGGGTAGAGCGTTGCGATCTGCTGGACCCCCCGATCCTGACGCCGCCTCACCCGGACGAGATTGCGCAGCCCCTCGACCATCGGCCACTGATAGCGCCCCGGCAGCCGCAGACGTTCTGTCGGAGCGAACTGCAAGCGGGCAAATGTGTCATCCGAAATGATGTCCGGCCAGTCTGCCCATCGTGCGCGCCCCGCGCGCGTCATTGCAAACAGGCCAAAACCCGGCACGCCGTTGCGAACAAACGGCAACTGCGTCCAGAACGCGGCATAGGCCCGGGTGAAAGCGCTGCGGGCGGGGGTCACCGTCGGGGTGCCGCTGACATAGCGCGCATCATCTGTCGCCAGCGCCACCGCGATTTGTGACAAAAGGGCGGGCTCGATCAGAACATCGGCGTCGAGATAGACCAGTATGGAGCCGCGTGCCGCCGCTTCAGCGAGGTTCAGGGCGCCGGTCTTGCTGCCGTGGTCTTGTTCCAGAACCCTCAGGTGCCAGCCCTCTGGCGGCAAAAGCGCCCGCGCCCGTGCTGCGGTGTCATCGCGGCAGCCATTGGCGGCCACCAGCACTTCGACCGGGATTTCTGGCGGTATGTGTTTGGCGGAGGCAAAGAGGGCGCGCAGACAGGCGGTTATGTAGTCCGCTTCGTTGTGAGCCGGGATCAAGACGGAAATCTGATGCGTCATCTGGCGGCTTCCAGAACATCCCAGCGCGGGGTTTCGTCCCGCAGGAAACGCTTGTGCCCCCAGCTGCCCCAACGGCCCGGTGTCGCAACATCAGAGTAAACACCAAACAAAGTGCCGCCCAGATCCGGCCAGGCGTTGAGAAGCAGCTGATACAGCTCTGCCATCTCCTGCGTGTAGTTCAGGTGGGTGAAAAACGCTGTCAGCGCCTCGTCTTCGACCAAGGGGCCCTGTCCGACCACATGGGTGCCGCCTTCATACATGATCAGGTCCAGGTCGTGCCGGGACGCGACATCCGCGTGATAGGGCAGAACCCGCGTCACAAGATCGCCCAGCGTGCCTTCGGGATCGCCCCCGTTCAGCCCGTCGCGCAATTCGGCAGCTGCCTGGGCGACTGCGATGTCATACCTGTGCGCCGCAACATAGTCCTGTGCCGCCCGCCCGCGCAGGCCCTTGGACGTGGCGGCGGTGCGGGCGCGCTCCTCGCTGTCGGCGATCCAGGCCCGCACCATCGGAGCGCGTTCGGGTGTCCCGAGCGCCGCGCCGAAATAGCCCGTGACAGCATAGGCATCGAAACTGCGATAGGGCGCCTGCCGCGTGGCCTCCTCCGCGGTCCAGAGCGGCGCGGTGAGGATCTGCTCCTCCAGGCCGAGCCAACCGGTCTGCGACGACAGCACCCGGACCAGCCGCTGGGCGAGGTCCCCGCCGGCCAGATCCCTGGTAAACACGTCGGTCCAGATGTCGGCGACCTCGGTTGCCCGCCCGGCATAATATTGCAACCAGTGACCATCGCCGCCCCATCTTGCGCGGGCTTGCGCGTCTGCCCAATGGGCTTGCTGAAACTGCCAGTTCCAGACCTCATTGGAGTATTCCACATAGGCTTTGAGGTCGGGGTCGAGGCCCGCGCTGACCAGTTCGGCCAGTTTGCGCACATAGGTATCATCCGCCATATGCGGCAGCGAGAACCAGGGATCCGCGCCGATCCGGTTCGCCAGCGCGATCAGGATCTCGGCGGGCACCCCGGACTGGGTCCAGGTGTGATCGCTGGGTCGGGGGCGGTCTTCCCATCCCACTTGCGTTGCGTTGTTGGTGTCCATCCAGTCCATGAACCGCAGGGCGGAAAACCCCTCGATCAGATCCAGCCAGTCGGGATTGAAAATCGCGCCCTGCTGATAGGCCTGCAGATCTGCTTCGCGGACCACCGCGATATTCCGGACATAGTCCCCGCTGCCCTCTCTGTCGCTGCGCTGGATGCGCACCTCTACGGCGCCCTTCCCCGGGCTGAAGTCGAAGGACACCTCGCCGTCGCCGTAGCGCACATTGCGTGCCCGGCCTGCGACTTCGACGATCCCATCGCCATCAAACAGCAGCACATAGCGCCCGGTCAGGCTGACCGCCGCGTCGGGCAGATCGGTCAGTAGAACCGTCCCCACAGAGCCCAGTTCGGGTGGCACGCCAAGGGGCCAGCCGTCAGCATCAAGATATCCCGCCTGGCGCAGGTCTGCTTCGGTGACACCGCCCCACTGCCCCGGGAGATGGCCGATCCAGCCGCGCGCTGTCTTGAAGTGATCCAGAAACGGCGCCTGAGGGCTCCAGTCGCGGACCGGGGCCAAATTCATGACGATGGGCTGTTTTCGCACATCCAGTGACGCCGCCCTGATTGGGGCCGCCGGCACTGGGGGGGCGGTGTTGAAATCCACGCTGGGCGGGTCTTCGGGCAGGGCAATCGGGTCCGGGGGCAGGGCGGAGCGCTGGTCCGACCCATTTGCAGCCTTGACCGCGATGTCCTGCAAACGCAGGGCGAGCGCCTCGGACGGCGCGGCATAGGGCGTGCCCCATTCCGTGCTCAGAACATGCGGAAGGTTTTCGGGCGAGGTGCCGGTCAGCGCCGCATATTGCACCAGGCTGATGAAATAGAACCCGATGTCATTTGGATGAATATCGTCTGAAAACAGGTCCTCGATCCGCGCAAGACCAGGTACGGTGCCCGCCTCGATCGCGTCAGAGAGCCGGGCAAGAGCCTGCCCGACGGGCAACAGCCGGATATCCCCGCCAGTGCGTTCGCCGACCGTGTCCACAACCCGCTGCCAACGGGGCAGATCGTCGTCAAGGCGCTGGCGCCAGGGAACACGCCCGCCTTCATCAAAGGGGATGTCTACGCCGGTGCCGCTGAGGAGGCTGTGCCAGCCTTCCTGAACGAACAGGGTCACATTCGGGTTGGTCTGGGCTGCCAGCTCGTAGAAATCCGCAACCGCGCCTTCGGTGTCGCTCCAGCGCAGATGATTGGTCAGCGGCATTGCTTCGGTCACGACAACCGCATCCACCGGGCCCTGCGCCAGGCGGTTGCGGGCATTGATGCCCTGCGCCTTGTCCGCGTGGGCCCAGTTGTAGCTCAAGGGCGCGCCATTGATGATCTGGGCCTCGACGGTGGGCGATTGATCCAGACCCGCCGCCAGCAGTTGCGCCAACATACGCGGGTTTTCCGGCCCGATCAGTGAATGGCCCACCATGACAATCGCGCTCAGGATCTCGGAGACGCTCATGACGCCACCTTGGTCGGCTGTGCCCCGGCGGGGGCGGCGGGCGACAGGCCGGTATGGGGGATGCGGGTCACCACCTGCCAGATCAAGGCCTGTGTCTCTGCGGCGGCTTCGGCGGAGTTAAATGCGGCGAAAGGCGTGCCATCGGACAGTGTCACCTGATGCGGCAGCCCTTCGGGCGAACGGTGGTAGAGGACGGCATAATGCGCCATCGCAATAACATAGGCGCCCAGGGGGCTCAGGTGGATCTGGTCCAGACTGCCATCCTCGTTGCGCGCAAAGAGCTGTTCGCGGTGGGTAACGCCCGCAAGCTGCCCGGCCTCAGCCGCGCGCACCACCGCGCCGAGCACCTGCCCGCCGGGGATCAGATAGATGGGGTGATCGGCGCCTGCACGCGCGTCCTTTGCCATCAATTGGCCAAGCCAAAGGGCATCCAGATCTCTATCAATTCGGGTGAGCCAGCCAGCCGGGTCGTCGAGCCGGTGCCAGGTCTCGTATAGATAGAGCCGCGTTTCAGCATTGCTGTTTCGGGTCAGTTCGGCCCAGAGATGCAGGAATTTCGCGCCGTCAAAATATCGGATCGCATCCCGCAGTTCGACCATTTCGGTCAGGATCACGGCGTCATAGTCGCCAGAGGCAATGGCCGCACGCGGTGCCCGCCAGATGGGGGCGGCGTTGACCTGTTCAAAATCAAGTATCTCTTCGGTCTCGTCCCAATGGGCACGCAAGGATGTGCCCGACCCGCGTTGCATATTGTAGCTGTGCCCGGCGCCTGCAAATTGCTGCAGCATATGCGGCACCTCGGCGCCAACCAGAGAATGGCCAAGATGGTAGACCTGCATCGGCGCGGTTGGGGGGGCCAGCGGCGCCGGTGCAGAAACCGGCAGGCTGCGCTGCTGATCCATCAGTCCCCAGATCCCGATTGCCCCGATGGGTACAATCGCCGCAAGGGCCATGGCGGCGCGGCGGGGGCTGTGCAGAAGACGGCGGATCATGGGCAGGACTCGTTGTTCAGGATCTCGACGGCTGTGATGATTACCCCGGAGCCGATGGCAAATCGACCCCGAAGTCTCTGCCCGGCGAGAAAGGGCGGCTGTGCGCGGCTAAAACACGCGACAAATCCGGTGTTGGCCCAATCGAAGGACAGCGTCAGACCGTCAAATCCGAAATATCGCTGCGACAGCGCGTATTGCGCCTTGTAGGCGGCTTCTTTGGCGGAAAACAACACCTTGCCCGCAAGGCCCGGGTCCGGCTGCGTGGCCATCCAGGCCTGTTCGTCGGGGCTTGCGATCGCGGGCCAGAGGTCGCGCGACAGAGGGGCGTCTTCTTCGACGTCAATGCCCAGCCCCTGATGTGTGGCGCGGGCTGCAACCGCGGCCAGCGCGCAGTTGCTGCAATGCGTGATGCTGCCAACCAGCCCGTCCGGCCAGAGGGGCGCGCGTTTCGGGCCGATGGGGATGGGGGCCGGGGGCTTTCCCAACGCGCGCATCGACTGGTGCGCTGCGGCGCGGCCGGCCGCGAATTCCCGTTTGCGTTTTTCCACAGCGTTGGGCGAAAGACAGGCCGCTTCCGCCGCAAAGGGAGCAGGCGGTGCCGCCAGCGGGTCCTGCGCGGCGATGGCAACCGTGGGGGACACCAGCGGACGCAACAGCGCCCATCGCGCCTCGGTCAGGTCGCGATCCTGTAGCGGGCACTCGGTCATCCGTTGCGGGCTTTGCGGCTGGCCCGCATGGCGCGTCGTTTGGACATCGTTTCGGACTTGTCGCTTGCGGCGGCTTCTGGTGCGGGCGCTGGCGCAGAGGGGGACGCCTTTGTCGCTCCGCCTGTCGTCAGTTGCTCAACATGGGCGGCAAGACCGCCGAGGCTGGGGAAGCGGAAGATATCGGTGATCGACAATGCATCCGTTGCCAGCGCACGGCGGATGTCACGATGCGCCTGGACCGCGAGCAGGGAATGACCGCCGAGCGCAAAGAAATTGTCTGTCGGCTGCACCGTCGCAACACCAAGCAACTGTTGCCAGATCCCGGCAATGGCCTGCTGCACCTCGGAGGCCGCAGGGGCGGGCGTTGCGTTCGTAGCAGCCGGTGCCTGTCGCGGTTGCGGCGGCGGCAGCGCCTTGCGGTCGATCTTTTTGTTGGGTGTCAGCGGGAAGTGTTTCAACGTGACCACATGTGTCGGCACCATGACATCTGACAACTGTTTGGAAAGCTGCGCTTTTATCGCGGTTTCAGAGAGCGGCGCGTTGGCCGTCACATAGGCGACCAGCTGGTCATCGGCGCCAAGTCTGCGCGGAACGACCACGGCTGCCGTGATCCCCTCAAGCGCGGCAAGCCGGGCTTCGATTTCGCCAAGTTCAATCCGCTGGCCCCGGATCTTGACCTGGTGATCCGTGCGGCCGAGGAATTCCAGCCGCCCATCGACGCGCCAGCGGACCAGATCGCCGGTGCGGTACATTTTGCTCCCCTTTCGGAAAGGGTCGTTGGGGAACCGTTCCGCCGTGAGGGCGGCGCGCTGCCAATACCCTGCGGTGACGCCATCGCCGCCAATGCACAATTCGCCCGCCGCACCCACCGGCACTGGCTGGTCCTGCGGGTCCAGAACGTAGACCGACGTATTGGCAATGGGCCGCCCGATGGGGGCAATACCGCTGGGCGTTTCCGTCAAGGTTTCGACCGTCGACCAGATGGTGGTTTCGGTCGGGCCGTACATATTGTGGATCTGCGCCGGTGTGCGGCGGCGCAGCTCGGCCAGCAGATCCCCGGGCAGCGCCTCGCCGCCCACCAGCAAGTGCCGGAGCCGACCCAGCACGGGGCCGGCGTCCGGGTCTGTGGCGATCATCCGGGCCATCGAGGGGGTGCACTGCAGATGGCTGACCCCATGCCGCAGGATTTGCGCAGCCAGGGAGTGGTCTTCGGGCGCCAGCTCCTGTGCGCGGTTGGAAATCCGCAAGACCTCGGCCAGCGGTTTCAGCCCCTCCAGCACCTGGTTCGGGGCGATGCCATAGTCGATCAGGCAGGCAATCTCGTCGACGCCGATCTGTTTCAGCTGCTCCACGCGCAACAGCGCATCGTCGATGGTGCCGAACAGGCCCGACTCCTCGAAGTACCGCTCAAACGCAAAATCAAGGATCGCCTCAAGCTCTTCGGCGTCGAGGCTGGCGAGATCGAGCTGGAACGGGTTTTCAACGCCCTTTGGCTTTTTGAAGGCGGGAAAGGCCCAGGCGTATTGTTTGATCAACCCGGCGGCCGACCGCAGATAGTCTTTCATCGGTTCGCGCGCGACGGCGCGGGCTTTGGCGCGGGTGTCGGCGAGGTAGCTGTGCAACATCAAGGTGACGGCAAAGTCCGCCGGATCGTGGCCCGCCTCACGCAGGGCGGCGTGATAGATCTGGATCTTCTGCCCGACCTCTTCGATGCTCTGGCCCAGAAGATGGGTCAGCACATTGGCCCCCGCGTGGCCCGCCTCGCGCCAGGTGTCGGGGTTGCCCGCCGTGGTGATCCAGACAGGAAGTTCGGGCGACACCGGGCGGGGTTGGGTCACAACGCTGTGGGGGCTGCCGTCCTGGCGGGCAAATTCGACCGCCTCGCCACGCCACAGCCGGCGCACCGTCTCAAGCGTTTCAAACAGCGCGGCCTTGTTGGCAGGCGGGGTGTTCTCGGGGCGCAGCACAAAATCATCCGGTTGCCAGCCGGAGGCAAAGCCGATGCCCGCGCGGCCGCCGGTCAGATTGTCAATCACCGCCCATTCCTCGGCGATGCGGGCCGGATGATGCAGGGGGGCAACACAGGACCCGGCCCGGACGCCGATCCGGTTGGTTACAGCCGCGACTGCCGCGCCGGTGACCGCGGGGTTGGGGTAGGGGCCGCCAAAGGCGTGGAAATGCCGCTCTGGGGTCCAGACCGCATTGAACCCATGCGCATCGGCAAACTTCGCCCCCTCCAGCAGGAGGTGATATTTCTGCTCTCCCGCGCCATCGTCGTTGCCCCAGTAAAACAGGTTGAAATCCATTTTCCGGTCGCTGACCGCAATGGGGCCATTGGCCAGCTGCAGCCGGCTCTCATCGCTCGACAGGACCAGTTTGAAGCCGCGGGCCAGGGTCCAGAACAGCTCCAGCACCGAAATGTCAAAGGACAGGCTTGTGACCGCAAGCCAGCTGTCGCCCGGCGCGTGGGGAATGCAGGCATCCATGCCGACAAAGAAATTGGCCACGTTGCGATGACGCACCATCACGCCCTTTGGCACCCCGGTAGAGCCGGAGGTGTAAATTAGATAGGCCAGATCGTCGCCGCCCGCCTGCGCTGGCAGGGGCGACGGTGCCGTCATGGACAGGTCGAGCGTGTCGATGCAGAGGCTCCGCGCGGCGCTGTCGGGCAGGTCCGCCAGCAGACCGGATTGTGTGATGACCATCTCGGCCCCGCTGTCGGTCACGAAATGGGCGATCCGGTCGGCCGGATAGGCGGGGTCCAGCGGCACATAGGCCGCTCCGGCTTTGAGAATGCCCAAGGTCGCGACCACAAGGTCCATTGACCGGCGGAGGTAGACGCCCACGTGGCTGCCGGAGCTGATCCCCTGCGCGTGCAAGTGATGAGCCAGCGCATTGGCGCGGCGGTCCAGCTCCGCATAGGTCAGGGATTGGTCTTCGAACACCACTGCAGTCGCGGCGGGCGTGCGCAGGGCCTGCGCTTTGATCGCGCCGTGAATGGTCTGATCTGCGGCGGCATCTGCGCCGGTCGCATTCCAGTCCTCCAGCATCAATTTGCGTTCCGCCTCGGGCAGCATGGGCAGCGCCTGCAGCGGTTGTGCGTCGGATGGGGCCGGTATGGCCAGCAGCATTGACAGTCGCGCAGCCAGAAGGTCGAGCGCCTCGGCTGACAGATGGTCCGCACTGGCAGAGAGGCGCAGCTGGTGACCGCAGCGCTGCACCGCAAGGAGCGTGTCCGGCAGCGTCACATCCGCCTCCAGGCAGACCGAGATCGCTGGTGTCGCCTGTGGAGAGACCTCCGGCGCCCGCGCCATCAGATCGGTGGCAAACCCGCCGCCTTCGGCTGTGTGGCGGATAACTTGCGCCATCCGGGCTCTGAGATCGGCCAGGGTTTCGGACTGAATGCCATTCAGTGGCGCCCAGGTATTGATGACGCCGGGATCGGTGTCCGCCGCTCCGTGGAGGGTCAGCGCGATCGTGCCGCTGGCCTCGCCCGTGCTGCGCAGGGCCCAGGTCAGGATCAGCGCCAATAGCGTCTCGGTGGGCAGGGCAGCGGGCAGGGTGATGTCTGTTGCAATGCGCGCCTTTGAACCCGTTTCACCGGAGGCCGACGGCAGAGCCACCGACCGGCCCACCGACTGGGCGAGCGGCAGGGGCAGGGGCTGCATTTCTGCAAGTTGACGGCGCCAGAAGGGTTCGGCGCGTTGCACGGTGCGCAGTGCGCTTTCAATGGCGTCGCACCGGGCGGCGTCCCGGATCGGCAGCTGCGTGCCGGTCTGGAGCAGATCAGATACGATGACAGGCCCGCCCTGCAGCGTCCTGATGTCCGACAGTACAACCGCCCCCTCTGCGCAGGCGACGGTCAGCGTGGTTTCCGTCACCGCCAGCACCTGGCCCGCAGGCCCGTGATCCACGGTTGGCGCCGCTTTCCCGACGATCACCAAGCTCTCGCCGAGGTCAACCTTGGCCGTGGTCAGTGGGTTCCAGTAGCCGCCCATGTCCAGCCCGCGCACCAATTGCGACAGCGCCGCCGCCGAGCGGTCAAAGCGCAACAGCCCGCCCCCGGCAGGGCGGTCGGCACGGGCATGATAGCGCCGATGGCTCAGATCCTGCGGTTGCCGGTCAAGCACGCCGGTTTCAAGCTGGTCCAGGACATCGCCAAAACTGTCCAGAGCCGCGCCATAGCATTTTGAATTGAGGCTGAACGCGGTTTCGTCCGGGGCAAGGGCAAACCGGCGCTGGGCCAGAATGTCACCTTCGTCCACGCCGCCTTCGATCAGGTGCCAGGTGATGCCGTGCTCTGTCGCGCCCTCGATGATTGCCCAATTCGGCGTGTTGAGGCCGGCCCGCTCCGGCAACGGACCGTCGTGAAAATTGACAGCGCCCAGCCTGGCCTGCCCGAGGACCGCAGCCGAAAGCACCCGCAGGTTGGCGATGGAAAAAAGCCAATCGACCGGCCCGGTGATGTCCTTGGGGTCCGACAGGGTCACAAGCCCCTTGTCCCGGGCCCAGGCCAACACATCCGGATTGTCGCTGACCACCGCCCGTACATCGTGACCGCGTGCCAGCAGGCTATCGCCGCAGCCGATCAACAGGGATTCGTTGCCAATAACAATCGTGGAAAATGCAGTCACTTGGACTCCTCCGACAAGGATGTCCCGCGTCGGGGCGCGCGGGCGGGAGAGATGAGCGACCTGAGACCATGGCGGATCAGGTCGAAATAAAATCCCTTCGCCTCGGCGCGGGGTTTGCCGTTCAGCAACCGGCGCAGGCCATAGACCGCGCCCCCGGCCAGCCGGGCAAAGGTCGCCACCGCCGCATAAAGCGCACCATGGGTCCGGGTGAAATAATACAATCGGGACGTGAACCAGAAGTCCGGCGTGCGGGTCCATGTCTTCATCCCGGTCGAGACGGAGCCAACATGGGTGACCCGGCTTTGCGGAACGTAGTAGGTCTGCCACCCGGCCCGTGCCGCCCGATGACACAGTTCGGTTTCCTCAAAATAGAGAAAGAACCGCTCGTCAAAGCCGCCAATCTCGTCGATCACAGCCCGCCGGATCATCAGGCTGGCCCCGGCGGTCCAATCGACCTGTTGCGGGTGCTGTGGGATCGGCAGCGGCACGATTGCATGGTGCAGCAGGCGT
Organism: Tritonibacter horizontis; assembly: GCF_001518015.1. GTDB lineage: Bacteria > Pseudomonadota > Alphaproteobacteria > Rhodobacterales > Rhodobacteraceae > Epibacterium > Epibacterium horizontis. The sequence goes on along the minus strand of NZ_LPUY01000075.1, from coordinate 85,451 downwards.
GAAATTACCCCGGTGCGGGCGGCGCCCTCAAATTCGCTGGCGATGGTCGGAAAGCGGAACAGGGTGCAATGAGGCACGCTGTCCTCGCCCTGCACAAAGGAGCCCGCCAGCCCGGCGCGCGGCGTGCGGCCCAGGAAATCCCGCAGGTGGCGAATGCAGTCCGGATCGGGGAAGGCATCCGAATTCAGCAGGTAATAGACATCCGGCCTCTCCCCCGTTGAAAGGGTCTGGGCAAAGCCGATGTTCATCCCCGCGCCAAAGCCGCCATTGCGCGCAGACGCCTGAACACGAAGCCGCCCCCCCTGCAGCCAACCCCGCGCCTCGGCCCCGGCCTGAAGGGCCTTGAAGGAGCCATCGTCAGAGCCATTGTCGATGATCAGTACCTCGCCGGGCAGGCCGTCCATCGCCGCCAGCGCAGCCGCCGCGGACCGCAGGGTCATCTCCGGGGTGCGAAAGTTCAGGATCAGGGTCAGGACCGTGGTGTCGTTCATGGATTACTCCGCCGCCCGGGCGCGGTCCGGGGCGGTTTGCGACCCGCGCGCGGTCTGGGCCAGAAGCGCCCGGATCGCCTTGCCGAGAACGCTAACGTTGGGATCCAGTACCATGCCATCGTGATCGCCGGGCACTTCGACCACCTTGAGGTTGGGCGCGAAACGGGTCCAGTCGTTGTCCGGGTAGACATATTCCCGTTCCGTGCTGACCCAGCGTCCGCCAGTGACCTTCCACTGGCGATCCAGCGCCGGACGATAGAGCGTGACCGGACCGTCCCAGACCTGCGGCGCGTAGGTTGCAATCGCGGTGCGAAACGCCTGTTCGATCTTGCGGTTGTTGAAGCCGGTGCCGGTGTTCTGATCCGTCGGCGGTGCCTGCCTCTTGTGAATTTCCCAGGCCACCCGGTTGCGCGCCCATTCGGCGACAAAGCCGGCGCCTTTGTCGCGCAATTCTGCCAGTTTGATCAGCATCTTGTCGGGGGCCGTCAGCGACGGGCGCACCGGCAGCGGCGTGTCCAGCAGTACCAGCGCATCCACCGCATCGCCCGAGGCCCGAAGCTGCTGGGCGATGTCCCAGGCGGTGATCCCCCCTCCGGAAAAGCCGCCGACCAGAAACGGCCCATCCGGCTGAATATGCCGCATCTCCGCGATATAGTCGCGCGCGGCGTCCGGAATGCGGTCATGCGGTGCATCCGCGCCGACAAGTCCGCGCGCCTGCAGGCCATAGACCGGCCGGTCCTCGCCGAGGATCTGGGCCAGGTGACGCAGGTTGAGCACATTGCCAAACATGCCCGCAACGATGAACATCGGCCGCGCGTCCGGGACCTTGCCAGGATGGAGCCGCACCAGATGTTTGAACACCGGCGCGTCGCCCGCGGGTTCTTCGCTGGCGACGCCATTGTTTCCGCGACCGGGCTGGTCGCTTTCTGCTTCGATCCGGGCCGCCAGGGAGGCCACACTCGGGGCCTCGAACAGTACCGACATCGGCCAGTCCAGCCCAAGCTCGCGCTTGATCTGCGCAAACAGCCGCACCGCGATCAGCGAGTGACCGCCAAGATCAAAGAAACTGTCCTCGACGCCGATCTGCGACAGCCCCAGAAGCGCGCCAAAATACCCGGCCAGCGTTTCTTCGAGGGCGGTGCGCGGTGCGACATAGTCGGTATCGAGATCCGGTCGTTCAAAGCTTTGCGATGTGCTGCTGGGGGGGATCTGACCGCTTGATTGCGCCTGCCGGATCAGGTCCGGCAAATCCAGCGATGACACGATGATCTGGGGATCTTCCTGGGCCAGCGCCCGCTCCAGCGCGTTGCCTGCGTCCGCTGTGCGGATGCCATTTTCAAGATTGGCGACCAGGCGTCGTTCGTCCGGCGAGAGCGGTTGGATCTCGGTCTCTGCCTCAAGCCCCAGCGCGATGGCGGAAACGCTGGTGCGGGCCGGCTGCAGGCCAAACCCGCCGGTCAGCGCCTGCATCCGGAAATGTGTAATCTCCACCAGAACCTGGCCGGTGGGGTCGGTCAGCGTGATGTCGAACAGCGCCGTTCCTGGCGCTTCATCTTCGGCCACCAGCCGGACATGGCTGTAGATCTCATGTGGCAGCGCAGAGAACACCCGGATGGCCCCGTAGGACACCGGCACCCAGAGCGTTTCGGGCGCATAGTCCGGGGCCAGCGAAATCGCCCATCCGGTAGCAAGATCCATCAGACCGGGATGCAGCAGGGTGGCATCCTTCTGTGCCAGATCAGGAAGCCGCAAATGCGCGAGCCCTTCGCCGTCGCCCAATGCCGTTTCCTGCAGGACATGCCACCGGGGGCCAAACCGCAGGTTGGCCTCTTGCGGCGACCGCAATCGTCCGCCTTCGGGCGCGGCGGAACGCTTTTTGCAGCGGTCACGGATCTGATCCAGAGAGACGACGCCGATCGCGGGCGCGGGCGCCAGCGGGGCAACCTGCGCTTCGGCCGTGGTTACATATCCCTCTGGCGTGCCGGCGTGCAGCCTGGCGCGATAGCCCGGATCCGAAGCCGCCAGTTGCAGAACCGCCTGGCGCGGTGCGGTGTCCGCGACCTGAAACGGTTGCAGGAAATAAAGGTCGCGAATTTCAAAGGGGGCAGAGGTGCCCTGGCAGTGTAGCGCTTCGGCGATCAGTTCGATGTATCCCGTGCCGGGGATCAAGGCGGCGCCATCTGCGGTGCGGTGCTCGTTCAACAGCCAGTCGGTGCGGGCATCAAACAGGCTGCGAAACACCGCACCGCCAGCTGTGTCAAAGCCGCGACTGTGCCAGAGGGGGGCGGCGCAGGGGCTGGGGTCCGGCAGGGTGATCCTGCCCTGTCGCGCGGCCATTGCCTCGGCCGCCATGCCGGTTTCGGCCCAGATCCCCCAGTCGATGGCAATCACACGGGTCTGGCCGCCGCGCCGCGCCTTGGCCCAGGCGTTGAGGTATTCGTTTGCGGCCACGTAATCGACCTGCCCCGCCGGGCGCGTCACGGTCGAGGTGGAGGAAAACAGAACCATCAGCGCCAGCGCACCATCGGGAAAGATCTGATCCAAGACCCGCAGGCCGCTGACCTTCGGGGCCAGAACCGCTGCGATCTGGCTCTCGGTCTTGGCCAGAAGCGGCGCATCCGCCACATGGCCCGCGCCATGGAACACGCCTGTCAGCGGACCAAAGGCCGCCTGGGCCGCGTCCACCGCCGCGCGCATGTCCTGCAGGTTGCAGACATCGGCGCGCAGGGTCAGTACCTCGCCGGCCCCGGTGCTCTGTAGTTTTTGAACCGCGCGGATCCGGCGGGCCATCCGGTCCTGCGGGCTGTGACGGTTCAGATAGCTGTCCCAATCCGCTTGAAGCGGCAGCGCCTCGCGCGAGACCAGCGTGACCCGGGCGGCGTAGTGGCGCATCAGATGTTCCGCCACGGTCAGGCCGATCCCGCCGTAACCACCGGTCAGCAGATAGTGCCCGCCGTGTTGTAGCGGCACATCTTGCCGCTCAGGAGCAAGCAGCCTCGTCGCGCGATAGGCCAGTTCAAACCGGGCACTCCCACGCCAGGCGGCGGTGCTGTTGGCCGGTTCGGCCAGGAGCTCCTGGAGCAAACGGGGACTGATATCCGTGGTTGGTGCCCTGGACAAAAGCGCGGCAAACCCAGCAGGCGGTTCGGGCAGCTCTATGTCGCAGATCGCCACCGTCACGCCCGCCACCTCACGCGGCAACACCCCGGCGGGGCCGGAAATCATGGCCTTTTCCGGCGTTGGCAACGCCTCGTCCCGCACCTGCGCCGCACCGGTGGTCATCACGCAGATATGCACGGGCTGCGGCAGATCGGCCTCGGCAAGGGCCTGACCCAGACCGGTCAGCGACAGCAGGCCCATTTCGACGTTGCGATCAAAAAAGGAAGAGCCGGGCCGGTGCTCTTGCGCGTTGGTCACCAGCCAGAAATGCCCGATCCGGTCGGGCAGCAGCGCCGCTTCGGCCAGGTCAGCCAGCAGCGCCTCATAGCCAAACCGGCCTTCTTCCGGTGCAAGCTGATACAGGTCGGGCGCAAGCTGGGCATAGGTATCCCCGGCGCGCACCCGCACCACCTGATGACCGGCGGCAGCCAGTCGCGCGCTGCAGGCCGCGGCCTGACCGGTGCTGTCTTCAAAGATCAACCAGCGCAGTGGCGTGCGGCGCAGCTCAGCCTCCAGATCGGCGCTGCAATCGGCCAGCCGGGGGCGCCAATCGGGCCGGTAGCCCCAATCGGCGAGGTCTTCGTGTCGCGCGGGCAGATCGGGTTCCGGGGTGGCGGCAGCCTTGCCCGGTTCGATGAAATAGCGGCTGCGCTGAAAGGCGTAGGTCGGCAGGGGCAGGCGCAGACGTCGGGAATCGCCCCAGATCTGCGGCCAGTCGGCCTCCACACCGCAGGCCCAGAGCCGCCCGATGACGCCAAAGAAATACGCATCATCCGCCACCTCCTGATCCGGGTGGCGCAAGGAGCTGAGGACCTGCCCGGCACGCACCTGCGGCGCCATCTGCGCCAATGCGCTCAGGGCCTTGCCGGGCCCGACCTCCAGATAAACCCGCCCGGGCGTGGCTGACAGCGTGTCGATGCAATCGGCAAACCGCACAGTGTTGCGCAGCTGGCCGACCCAATAGTCGGCACTGGTCGCCTGCTCGGCACTCAGCAGCTGGCCGGTGCGGTTAGAGATCACCGGCAGGGTTGCGGGTTTCAGATCCAGCTTTCGCAGAAAATCGCCATACTGCGTCAGGATCGGTTCCAGCATCCGGCTGTGCGCCGCAATATCAATCGGAATGCGCTGAAATTCCACATCGCGCGCCCGCAGGGTCTCTGCCAGCGCATCAAGCGCGGCGTTGGGGCCGGACACGGCCGTCAGTTCCGGCGCATTCACGCTGGCGATGTCCAGATCCATTCCGATCAGCGCCTCGACCTCTGCCAGCGGCAGCGAAATCGACAGCATGCCGCCGGGGTCGACCGTGTCAAACAGCTGTCCGCGCAGATGCACAAGGTCGATGCAGTCCTCAAACCCGAGGACACCGGCAAGACACGCGGCGGTGTTTTCGCCCATCGAGTGGCCGACCAGCGCCGCAGGTTTGATGCCCCAGCTGATCCAGAGCTGCGCTAGCGCATATTCGACGATCATGATCAGCGGCAATTGCACCGATGGCGTCAGCAGGGCCGCATTTGCGCTGGCCTCTGATCCGGGATCAGGCAGCCAGACCGCGCGCAGATCAAAATCGAGGTTTTGCGCCAGGTGATCGAGGCCCCGGTCCATCCAATCGGCAAAGACCGGTTCTGTTTCATATAGATCGCGCGCCATCCCGGCATATTGCGCGCCGCCACCGGGGAACATGAACACCACCTCTGGTGCGGGACCGAGGCGATCATGGGTAAAGACCGCGCGCGGATTGGCCGCCTCCAGCCTGTCGGCGGCCTCGGTCGCGGTTTCGGCGACGACCACACGCCGTTTGGCAAAACCGCGCCGGCCTTCCTTCAGCGTGTAGGCGACATCGGCCAGATCGACCTGCGGATTGGCGCGCAGATAGGCCACGAGGTTCTGGGTATTGGCCTCCAGCGCGGCCTTGGACTGGCCGGACACACACAGGATCTGAAACGGGAAATCGCTTTCCTCGGAGGGGGCGCGAACCGGCGCTTCTTCGAGGATGGCATGGGCATTGGTGCCGCCAACCCCAAGCGCATTGACCCCGGCCCGGCGTGGCCCACGGTGCGAGACCCAAGGCGTGAGCCGGTCATTGACCCGAAAGGGCGAGGCGTCGAAATCTATGGTGGGGTTGGGGGCCTCATAGCCCAGCGAGGGCGGCAGCGTTTTGTGGGTCAGCGACAGGGCCGTCTTGACAAAACCGGCGACACCGGCGGCGGTGTCGAGATGGCCGATGTTGGTTTTGACCGACCCAAGGCGGCAATATCCAGTCGCATCCGTGCGTTCGCGGTAGGCTTCGCTCAGCGCGGCGACCTCGATCGGGTCACCGATAAAGGTTCCGGTGCCATGGCATTCGACATAATCGATGCTTTCGGGGTGGACCTTGGCGGCGGTCAGCGCCTTGCGCACCGCCTCGGACTGGCCATCGACCGAGGGCGCGAGGTAGCCAGCCTTTGCCGCGCCGTCATTGTTGATGGCAGAGCCTTTGATGACCGCCCAGATATGATCGCCATCCGCGACGGCATCGCTGAGCCGGCGCAACGCCACGGCACCGGCGCCGGAGCCAAACACGGTGCCCTGTGCGCGATGGTCGAAGGCATGGCAATGACCGTACGGGGACAGGATCTCGTTCTCCTTGAACAGATACCCGCGCCCCTGCGGCAGTTCGATGGTGACACCGCCGGCCAGGGCCATGTCACAGTCCCCCTTGCGCAGCGCCTCGGCGGCATAGTGGATGGCGACCAGAGAGGTGGAACAGGCGGTCTGCACATTGACCGATGGCCCCTTCAGGTCAAAGACATGGCTGACCCGCGTGGTCAGGAAATCCTTGTCGTTGCCAGTGTGGCGCAGCAGGAACATGCCGACATCATCAACCAGATCTGGGTTGGAGCAGATGTTGAAATAGAAATAGCTCCCCATGCCGCAGCCCGCATAGACGCCGACCTGGCCCTTCAGGCTTTCGGGCGTATGTCCGGCATCCTCCATCGCGCTCCAGGCCACTTCGAGGAACTTGCGGTGCTGCGGGTCGAGGATCGCGGCCTCCTTGGGGGAAAAGCCAAAAAATTCCGCGTCAAACATGTCAAACCCCTGCAGGGGGGCGGCGGCGGCGACATAGTTCGGCGCACGCAGGACATCTGGCCGCTCGCCAGCCTGCAACAGGCTGTCCTCGTCGAGGATTTCGATGGATTCGACGCCGTCGCGCAGGTTGGTCCAGAAGGCCTCTACCGAGGCGGCGCCGGGCAAGCTGACAGACATGCCGACGACAGCGATGTCATCAGGGCCGATGGCCGTGCCGAACGCCTGTTCAGAATGTCCCATTTCGCGCGTGTTCCTTCGTCTTTACTCAGGTCCGTCAGAGATCCGGGCCGCTATGATCTTTCCGGTTGTGTGTGAACCAGGCTGCGTGTTGCGGTGGTCAAGCAGCACTGGATCCCGAACACATGCCACTTTTTGCGATAATCTTGGGCGGGCAAGAGGAGCTATTGTGGCCAAAATACGGTCTATTGCCTGTCCAAAGCGTTAAATGGACTATTTCATCAGCGATGTCAGCCGGGCACCCGCAGAGCTGGGGGCGAGCGCCTGTTGCCCGCCGAACAGTCGCGGCCGGGGCGCAAAGAGGTCTGGATAAAGGATGCGTTCCGCATAGCCCAAAATCGCCCCGGCGCACATCCAGGTCACGGGCACCAATGTATCGTTCACCAGCATATCCACCATCGTCGCCCCAAGTATCAGCGAAATACAAGAGATGTAGGGAGAAATCTCGTCCTGGGGCGTCTTGCGCAGCGCAAGATGCAGCAAAGCCAGTGACCCTGCCAGAATCCCCATCTCTGCCAGATACCCGATCCAGCCAAAGGTGCCGAATGCGATGATCCAGTGACCGTCGGGAATAGACAGGATACGGCCCGACTGGGCCTCCCGGATCAGATTTCGTCCCCAGCCGCCCCAGCCGAACAGCGGCTTCTCGGCGGCCCGCTCCAGCAGCATCTGTTCATTGTCAAACCGATAGCCGAGCGATTGCGCCCGCGCCGGGCTGAAGCTTTCGACATAGGCCACAATCGCATCGGTCGGAATGATGCCGGTGTTGCGCAGCATCGGGTAGATACAGCCGATCAGCGCGATCCCCAGCGCCACCTTGATCTGGAACCGGAACGGCGCGAGCGCCACCAGCGGCGTGAACGCCAGCCCATAGGCCAGCGACGCCAGGCTCTTGCACAGGACGAGCACCGCAAACAGATAGAATGCAGCGAGGCCAAAGCGCACTTTGCTGTTGCCCGTCTGGACCCGCGCCAGCGCCGTGGTCGCCAGAAGCGCGCTCAGCATGAACAGTGCCAGCCAGAGCGCATGCGGCAGAAACACGATCGCCCGGTACCCGCCATTGCGTATCATCTGCGCAAAATCATGCTGGAAGAAGCCGTAGATCCAGACGTTGATCTGCGGGCTGACGCGGATTTCGATCAACGACGGGATGGAATAGATCATGCCGCCGAGGAAAAAGGCGAACAACAGATCCCGATGTGCCTCTGGGGTCGACAGATGTCTCCGCGCGATGAAAAACGGGATCAGAATGATCAGCTGTTCCATCACGACAGAGGCCAGATCGCGCAGCCTCAGCCCGGGGAGCTGATCGACAAAGAACACGATCGGCCCGGCATTTGGCGTTGATTCGAATATGATACCGTCTCTGTTGGTCAGGACCGTGGGCAGGGCACAGAGCACAAACAGACAGACCATCACCCGCATGAACCCGTGTCTGGGCAGGGCAGGCACCGGGGCTCGGGCGACAAACAGGCAGCCGACAAGCGCCATGATTGAGCTGATCGAGAATTTGTCCAGATTGGGCACCAGCGGCAGGGCAAAGGACGCCAGCGGCGGCAGCAACAGGTAGCCACCCATCAGGCACAGCAGGATCGCGCGCGCCACTGGCAACCTTTGAAAAAAGACCAAGGTGGCGACAGGCCAGACCAGAAGCATCATATACGCGATTGCGTTTGGCACGAATTCCCGCCCTACTTCGACCCAATTCCAACTCTAGAGATACCCGAAACAGCTGAATCAAACCATGCTCAGCCGAGCCAGAAACCGACGTCCTGCCCAAATGGCGCATCGAATCGATATGTACTTTTTGTTCAACAATCAACGCCTTGACGTAAATGTGCCCGATTGGGGGCGCCTGGCCTCGTTAATTGTAGATAGATTTCGCACCGGTCAGGGATTTGCCCTTGCGACGGTCAATCTCGACCATCTGGTGAAACTGGCGCAGGATCGCGCCTTTCTCGCGGCCTATCTGGATCACGATCTTGTTGTGGCGGACGGGCGTCCGATTGTCTGGCTGTCGCGACTGGCCAGACGCAGGGTGGCGCTTTTGCCCGGATCGGATCTGATCCTGCCACTGTGCAGGCTGGCGGCGGCGGAAGGGGGGAAGGTGGCGTTTGTCGGCTCCTCCCAACCCGTGCTGGACCGGTCTGCCGCCCGGCTGGTCTCCAGCGTCGATGGCCTGCAGGTCACATATCTTCGTGCCCCGAGTCAGGGTTTTGATCCGGCAGGCGAAGACGCGCGCGCGATCCTGGCAGAGCTGGAAACCGCGGGAATTGCCCTGTGTTTCGTTGCTTTGGGGGCGCCAAAGCAGGAACAATTCGCGCAGTTGGGCCGTCAGCTGTCGCCATCTGTCGGTTTTGCGTCCATCGGGGCGGGGCTGGATTTCGTTGCCGGCCACCAGCGCCGGGCGCCGCGTTGGGTTCGGGCCGTGGCACTGGAATGGCTCTGGCGCATGCTGAGCCACCCGCAGCGCCTGTTGCCACGCTATGCCCGCTGTTTCGCGGTACTGCCGGGACATATCGCGGGCGCGCTGCGGCTTCGGTATCAGGCCAAAGGCCGCGCGGCAAAGGGCTGACCTACCTGTATTCGATCAATCCCCGGTGGCGTCGTAAAACCCGGTTGAGGTGGAATTCGGCAACGCCCTGTGCTTCGGCGAACTTCCCGAGGATCGAAAACCCCGCACGCAGCGCCCCGTCGCGCCGGGCGAGACGCAGAAACTGTGCCGGGTAGGCCAGCCCCAGAATGACCGCAGCCGGTGGGGCGACAAGCGCCGCAAGGATCAGGCCAGCCGGCAAGGCCAGCCCCCAGATCACCGCCCGTCGGGTTTCCCTGACCCAGTGACGCTCGGGCGGAGCGCCATGCAAAAACGCCCCTTCGGCAAAGGCGTGCCCGGCCCGCCGTGTCCGTTTCCACCACTGCGCGAAGCGGGTGATCTTGGCATCATGTTGGGTCATCTCCGCCCCAAGACGCCAGATCACCCACCCCGCCTGGCGCAGCCTGAGGCACAATTCCGGTTCTTCGCCCGCAATCAACGTGTCGCAGTACCCGCCGACCGCCGCGACCGCGTGACGGCGCATCAGGGCATCGCCACCACAGGCCAGGGCCTTGCCCGGCGGCGTATCCCATTCCAGATCGCACAGGCGGTTGTAGGGGCTGGCCTCGGGGAACTGCTCGCGTCGCCGACCGCAGACCACCGCCACCTCGGGCCGCTCCTGCAAAAACCGCACCGCATCGCGCAGCCATCCCTCTGCCACCGTACAATCGCCATCGACCAGCTGGACCAATGGGTCAAGGTCCCCCGGCGCAAGCTGCGCCAAACGGTCCAGCCCGGCATTGCGCGCCCGCGCGGCGGTGAAGGGGAGGTCAACATCCAGCGCGACAACCTCCGCGCCGCGATTTCGGGCCGCCGCGACAGACCCATCGCTGGACCCGCTGTCGACATAGACGATGTGGCGGACCTGCTGCCCCGCAAGACTGTCCAGACAGGCCAGAAGCCGCGCCCCTTCGTTGCGTCCGATGACAACAGCATCGACAACAGCTCCACCAACGGGCGTCGCGAGAGGGGGAGGGCGCTGGGTCATGGGGCCTGTCAGGTTGTTGCGTGCCGCAGCCTAACCTAGCCGCCGACCGCAGGAAACGGCAAAGCCGATCAATAGTCCCGTTTGAAAAAGACCCCCAGACCCGTTGTCCCGGCGCTGTCGGCGGTGCCGGTCACGGTCAGCGATTTGCTCAGATCGAGGTTGATCGTCACTTCGCTGTCGCCTTCTGCGGTGACGTTGAGGTCCGTATAGACATTCTCGGCGATATAGCCGCCCAACCCCAACTGTCCGACGCCAAGGTTATCGGTGCCGAAGTCCACATTGTTGGCTCCCGTCGCATTGCGCAGCGCCTTTTGCGCGCCGCCGCCCCGGCCACTGAGGGTCAGAACGGAGCCGGCAAGCCGCGCCAGCGCCAATGGCGAGATGTCCTGAATGTTGTCGCCGAACAAAAGCAGCGCCAGCGCCTCTTCGCTGGGCCGGGCCGGGTCGGAGGTCACCTGGATCTTGGGGCTGTCAACGCGGCCGGAAATCTCCAGCGTGGCGGTGCCCTGTTCGGTATTGGCGATGGAGCGCAGCTCCAGATAGGGTTTCAGATCGCCCAACAGCGTGATCCGGCCCTCGTCGAGGGTCAGGCGGCTGCCGAGGATATCAAAGGTCCCCCGGATGAGACCGATCTGGCCGGAGGGCGCCGGGTTCGATGTGGTTCCGCGCAGGGTGATGGCTCCGCCCAGCTCGGCATTCAGGCCGCGCCCACGGGCAAAGATCCGGTTCGGGGCGCTGACCACCACATCCAGCGCAATGCGGCTGGTGCTGGCGCCACCAGATCCGGTCTCGATCAATCCGGCCCGCGCCCGCGTGGCGGTCTGGGCACGGCTCTGGCCGCGATGCCGGATCGGCGGGATTGGCGCGGCAGAGACCGCGCCGCCAGCGGTGTTGAGGTTGATGTTGGTCTCGCCCACATCAATCCGGCCCGACAGGCTGCTGTTGCCCGCCAGCGCGCCGGAGAACCGCAGCGCCCCCCCCAGGGAGGTGTCATAGGACAGGTTGTCGGTCAGCACGACCTCTGACAGGCTGATCCGAAGATCGCCGCGATAGGGGGCGGTCAGATTGACAGGGCCGTTGACCTCGATCCTGCCACCATCGCGCGGGCCAGCTGCGAGCGAAATCGTCGCGGTGCCGTTGTTCAGGGAAATCCGGGTGTCGATGCCATCCAGCGCCTGCGCGGCTTGTGGCAGCACCAGCTGTGCATCCTGCGTGGTGATGGTGCCGGTGAGCGAACTCAGCGCGGTTGGACCGCGCAGGGCAAGGTCGAACCGGGCAAGACCCTTCAGCAGGTTCGGCTTCAGGAAGGCATTCGCGCCTTCCAGCCGCAGCGACCCCTTGGCGGTGACGTCTGCCTCGGCCCGGGCTTCGTCCCAGGTGCCGGCAATCCGGGAGTCGATCCCGAGCGGCCCGTCCGCGGTGGTCTCCAGCGTCCAGACGCCATCGGCGCGGCTGGCTTCGCCCTTGGCGGTGAGGACACCGTTCAGGCCTGGGACAACCTGCTGCAGCTGCCGGACCACGGCGTCAAATTGCAGGGCAACCGCGCCGTCGGCTTCGTCAAAGCGGCCGCTGACATCTGCCGTTGCACCGGCCGGACCGGTCACGGTGCCACGCCCCTCCCAGGTACCGGCGCGCCGGGTGGCGCTGAGGTCGGCAGAGGCGGTGCCGCTGACGGATGGCGCAAACCGGCGTACCTCTGCGATCCGGGCATCCAGGTCGAGATCCACGTCGCCAGAGGTCTCAATAAAGCTGCCCGCAAACTCCGCGGTGCTGTCACCGGGGCCGGTCAGGCGGCCTGTGCCCTGCCAGCGGCCCTCACGGCGGGTCGCCGAGAGCGTGGTGGTGGCCTGCCCGCTGACGCTTGGGACAAAATGGTCCAGCTGTGCAATAAGGGCAGAGAGGTCGAGATCGACAGCGCCATCGGCCTCGCCGAAACCGCCGGTGAGACGCGCCTGCGCACCGCCGGCCGCGGCGAGGTCTGCTTGCGCGGACCAGGTTCCGTCCCGCCGTGTCGCCTTGCCAGTGGCGGTCAGGGGCGCGCCTGCCAATTGCGGGGCAAAGGCCTCTGGCGCGCCGACATGGGCGTCGAAGTTGAAATCCGCCGTGCCATCCAGGGTGAGCGCGCCGTCAAGGTCCAGCGCGATGTCGCGGGGACCGCGCATCTGCGCCGTGCCCGTCAACCGATCGCCAGAGCGGTCAAAATTGGCACTCAGGGTCAAGGGGCCGCGCAGCTCTGGCACAAACCGGTCCAGACGCTCCAGCCGGGCGTCGAGCGTCAGCGCGCCATCGGCGCTGTTCAAGGTGCCCTGGCCAGTGGCGCTGACCTCGGCCGTCCGCAGATCAAAAGTCTCGATCCGCAGGCCCGAAGCATCCCGTGCCGCAACCAGTTTCAGATCGCTGTCACCGACAAGCAGCGGGTCCAGATCCGGGTGCCCAATCCCAAGGTCCTGGCCATTCAGCAAGAGATCCACGCCAAAGGCCCCGCTGAGCGGTTGGAAATGGCCGGTCACCTCGCCGGTGGCGGCGCCTGTCAGATCCTGCCCCGCAAGCGCGGAGAATCGGCCAAGTTCCTGTAATTCAATAACAAGCTGGGTTGCAATGCGCAGGTCGTTCTCTACTCCGTTGAACCGGATTTCGCCGCGCGCCGCGTAGTCGTCGCCTTGCAGATCAAGATCGCGGATCAGGAAATCGGCATTGTCCTCGGTCGAGGTGAGCCGGGTGCTCAGTGTCACATCGCGGCCAGTGGCGGCGGCCAGCGCGGGGTCGGCGGGGACAAACCCGCTGAGTTGCGCATCCAGCGCCCCGTCCACGGCAAAGCCCGCCGTCTGATCCAGACGTCCGGCGGCGTTGATGACCGCACGCTGGATGGCAACGTCGGGCGTGCGCAGGCGATCCAGCGCCCCGTTGATCTGCCATTCCGCCTCGGCCCCTTCGGGTTTTTGCAGCGTCAGGTTCACGGCGGCCACGGTTGTGTCGGCGCCGGGCACCGGCAGGATCACCGCCGCCTGGCCATCGGGTGGGGTGATCCGCGCCGTCAGATTGGCGGTGTCCAGGACACCGTTGTTGAGCGCCAGCGCCCCCGTCAGCTGCAACGCGCGGGTGCGCAGGGCGAGGCTTTCCAGCTCCAACCCGCCATCGGGATCTGTCTGCCCCTTCACGGTTGCCCGTAGGCCGGGACCGAAGAAGGGGCGAAAATCCGGGCGCAGCAGCGGGTCGATATCGCCGCCAAGGTCGGCGGCAAACGCCAGCCCGCCAGCCGCCCCAGCCGTGACATCGCCCAGCCCGGACAGCGAAACCGTGCCGCTGATCCGGTCGGTGCCATTGGTGGCAAACCCGATGTCAGCGGTGAAATCCGCAAGCGGCCCGTCGCCCGTGATCGCCAGGCTGAGATCCGGCCGCCCCGGCAGATCCAGCGCGGTCGCCGCCAGCCCGCCTGCCGCCTCGTTCAGCAGCACATCCAGTGTCAGCTGTTCCGTGGCATTGGCATAGGCGGCGGCGAGGGTCAGCACATCGCCGGGCCGGTCGCGCCGCGCCACCCGCAGGCTGGTATCCAGGGCGCCCTCCGCCAGACGCAGGGCACCATCGACAGACAGCGTGGCTTGCTGGCCGACAAGTGCTTGACCCAGGACGATTTCACCGGCCGAGATCTCACCGATTTCCAGCGCAACCGGCAGGTCCGGCAGGGCAAAGGGGGTGGCCTCGGGCGTTGGCAGCTCCGGGTCGGTCGGCAGGGCCTTCGGGCTGCGCTCGACGATGATGCGGTCGGCCTTCAGCAGGTTGACCGAAAACGTGCCGCGCACCAGCGCGAGCCGGTTCCAGTCCAGTTCGGCACCTTCGACCGTCAGCCAGATGCCGTCTTCGTCCGACACCGTGAGCCGGGCGATCTTGGCCTGAGAGGAAAACGCGCCCTCCAGTCCTTGGACGTCGATCTGGCGGCTTTCGCTGGACAGCGTGTCTTCGAGAAAGGACACCAGAAGGCCACCGGACTCCGATGCGTCCTGTTGGGCCTGCGTGGTGACCGGAACCAGGGCGGTGGTCGCGGTGAGAGTGGCGAGAAATGCGAGGGTGCCTGCGTTGTGTTTCAAAACGCCTGTCCTATGCCAATGTAAAACTGTAGCCCGTCGGCGTCGTCGCCGGAGACGGGCACTGCCAGATCCAGCCGGATCGGGCCAATGCCGGTGACATTGTAGCGAAGCCCGATCCCGGCGCCGGCGTGATGTTCGCTGTCGCTGCTGACAAAGCTGCCGGCGTCAACAAATCCGACATCGTAAAAGCCCACGAGCGAGATCGCATCGGTGATGCGGCCGCGCACCTCGCCGGACAGCGCAAGATAGCTGCGCCCGCCCGCCACATCGCCGCCGACATCGACCCCAAGCGATTGGTATTCCTGCCCCCGCACGGACCCGGCACCGCCAGAGAAATACAAGAGGGTCGGCGACACGTCGCTTGCCTCCGGCCCGATCACAGACCCCACTTGCACCCGGCCGGCCAGAACGACCCGCCCGGTGCTGCCGAGCGATTTATAGCCCCGGGCATCAAGGTTGATTTTCAGACCCGGATCGCGCCCGTCCAGTCCGACAAAGGGAATGACTTCGCCGTCCAGGTAATACCCGGCAGAGGCATCGGTCTTGATGTTGCGCTTGTCGCGTTCGCCGCGCAGGCGGGCGGAGAGGTAGTTGAAGTCCCGGCCCGCGCCGTAGGCGTCATCCGCCTTGACCAGATAGAGGCCGACCGACCCTTCGACGAAGGTGGTGTCGGATACGATGCGCCGCAGGCCGACCTCGCCCAAAATACTGGTGGCGGAGTAGTGCTCCTCCTCGGCCTTTTCCAGCGCGCCGGAGTAAAACAGCGTCTCATCCGTGCCCAGGGCCGCCGGGCGGTCAAGCCGTGCGGAAACGGTGCCATCGACGTCGCTGCTGCCCAGGCCGCGCAGGGAGAGGTCGATCTTCAGCCGTTCTGCGCCGCCAAAGAGGTTCCGGTGCATCCAGCTGGTGCTGACCTCCAACGCTTCGGAGGAGGAAATCTCCACCCCGAAGGTGAACCGGCGCTTGGGCAAGTCTTCGACCGAGGCGACAAAATCCAGGGTACCGTCCGGGTTTGGCGTCTCTGCCTGCCGCAGCGTGACGGAGGAAAACGCCCCCGTGCGGCGCAGTCGGGCCGATGATTTGGAGACCAGATCCGGGTGGTAGACCTTGCCGCTGGCAAAGCCCGCAATCTGCTGAATAGCGGCGCGGCGCACATCCGACTGGCCTTCGATTGTCATCTTCCCGAGCCGCAGCCGGGGGCCGGGCGCAATCCGCAGGGTCGCATCAAGCCGTTGCTGGACCGCGTCTGCGGTGATGTCTTGGGATGCCAGTTTCACCTTGGCGTGGCCAGCCCGGTCCCAGGCCGCAAGACCTGCGGTCGCCGCAGCCTGGATGGCGCCGGTGCTGGCGGGACGACCGGCGGCGAAATCGTCCGGCAGGTTTGCCGCCGGGCGCTCGGGCAGGGGGGTGACCACGGCCTGCCCAAAGGTGAATTTCGGCCCCGGATCAACGGTGATGACGATGTTGTCGATGCTGCGGGGCGGTGTCAGCAGGTTGATCTGCGCCGCCTCGCGCCCATCCAGTGTGATATTGACGACCGGGGCAAAGTGGCCCGCGTCGTAGAGAACCTGAACCAGAGTGAGGTAATCCGAAAGCGCGGCGGCCAGCGTTTCTTGCACTCCGGCCTCGTCGCCCAGGGACAGGGATACGCTGGCATTTTCCAGATCATCGGACAGATCAGCCGTGGCGCCTGGCGCCGTCAGCGATGTGGTCAGCGCCTGCGCGGGGGCGGCCCCCAACCAGCAGGTGGCAGCCAGCGAAACAGTCATCCAGAAGGAGCGAAAAGGGCGCAAGTCAGGGCGCGCAATCCGGCGCGGATGGGAAAGGCTGGTCATGTGTACTCCGGCAGCGGGCGGTCTTGTGATGCGTCGTCAGTGTCGAGAGAGGCAAATAGCCTGTGACGCCGCAAAGTCGACGCTACACGCTTGATGCCGGTGAGAAAACCACTTCGACGGGTGGCGGGGCACGGATTATGGCTCGTGTTGCAGCGACAGCGAGAAGCCGCCGATCAGTCGGCTTCGGCCATTTTTGCCGCAACGTCGAGCATGCGGGCGGAAAAGCCCCATTCGTTGTCGTACCAGCCGAAAATGCGAAGTTGACGGCTGTCAACTATCCGGGTCTCCGGCGCGGCGATGACGAGGGATTCCGGTCTTGCCCGCAGGTCGGACGACACCAGCGGCTGATCCGTCCACCCCAGCACCGGCGAGCGATCTGCGGCTGCGCGCAGCGCGACCATCAGGTCCGCTTCTGCCAACGGGGTGTTCAGTCGTGCTACTAGGTCAACTGCCGACACGCTGGCCGTTGGCACCCGGACAGCGGCGCCGGAAATGCGCCCCCGCAGATGTGGCAGGACAACGTCAATCAGATGCATGGCAGAGGTGGTGGTCGGGACCATCGACTGTGCACCGCCGCGGGAGCGGGCAAAATCACCGCGCGGCGCGTCCACCATCGGTTGCGAATTGGTATAACAGTGGATGGTCGTCATATGGCCGCTGTCGATGCCGGCGACCTGATCCACCAGCTGCACCAGTGCGGCCACCGCATTGGTGGTGCAGGAGGCATTGGACACGATCCGCGCGCCTTTGATGTCTTTGGTGTTGACGCCGTAGACGACCGTAGCCTCTGCCGCCGGAGACGGGCCGGAGATCAGGACCTTGGTCGCACCGGCACTCAGGCCGCGTTCCGCCAGATCGGTAGAGCGCGCGATGCCGGTGCAATCCAGCAGCACATCGGCGCCGGACAGATCCAGCGCGGTGACATTGGCCTGCTGGTGCAGCGGAATGCGCCGACCGTCGACCACCAGGGCGCCGGTCTCCAGTGCCACCTGCCCCGGAAAGGGGCCAAAGGTGCTGTCGTATTGGAAAAGATAGGCGCACATCTCCGGTTCGGCGATGTCGTTGATGCAAAGAACCTGGATCCCTGAGCCGCGGGCGGTGGTCAGGATCTGACGCAAAATCGTACGGCCAATACGGCCGAATCCATTGATCGCTATCTTCATGCGCAAAGCTATGGCACCGGCGATCCGCTCCGGCAATCCACCCGCACAATTCTTGGGCGACCTTGATACAATTGACCGCTGTTGCGATTTCGAGCCATTTGCGACCCTTCCTGTCATGATTCCGTCTTGCACTGTTTTGGGGCCGCTGCTAGCGTCCGCGCAGCACATGGGAGAACCGCCCCCGACGCCTTGCGTGGGGAACCGGTGCCGAAGGAGCAACCGCCCCGGAAACTCTCAGGCCAAAGGGACCGTGTGCGGGACACTACTCTGGAGAGATCCCGGCCTATCCGGGACGCCGAAGGGATAACGATCTCAGGCGCAAAGGACAGAGGGGGCATCGAAGCGTGCAGGAGTAGTCTGCATAAAACCTTGGATGCCGGATGCATATTGACGCGTTGACATATTGTGACCTGACCGCACCGGCTGCAGACGTAGAAAGCAGGCCGAAATGTCGGATCTGAAGACCACGCCCCTGACCGAATTGCACCAGAGCCTGGGCGCCAAGATGGTGCCCTTTGCCGGCTATTCGATGCCGGTGCAATACCCGATGGGCATCATGAAAGAACATCTCCACACCCGCGCCAAGGCCGGATTGTTTGATGTCAGCCATATGGGGCAGGTGATCCTGCGCGCCGACAGTTACGAAATGGTCGCGGCGGCGTTTGAACGGCTGGTGCCGATGGATGTGCTCGGCCTGCCCGAGGGGCGCCAGCGCTATGGTCTGTTCACAAACGAGGCCGGCGGCATCGAGGACGACCTGATGTTTGCCAATCGCGGCGATCATCTGTTCGTGGTGGTCAATGCGGCCTGCAAGGACGCCGATATCGCCCGGATCAAGGCGGCGCTGGAACCCGAAATCGCGGTCACACCTGTCACCGACCGGGCATTGGTTGCGCTACAGGGCCCGGCGGCCGAAGCGGCGCTGGAGGCGCTGGTGCCGGGCGTTGCTGCGATGCGGTTCATGGATGTTGCCACCTTTGCATATGAGGGGGCCGAGCTTTGGATTTCGCGGTCGGGCTACACCGGCGAAGACGGCTATGAAATCTCCGTGCCGGAGACGGCGGCAGACGGGTTCGCCAAGGCGATCCTGGCCCATCCGGATGTCGAACCCATTGGCCTTGGTGCGCGGGATTCGCTGCGGCTTGAGGGCGGTCTGTGCCTTTATGGTCATGATATTGACGGTGAAACCCGCCCGCTTGAAGCAGCATTGGGCTGGGCCATCCAGAAGGTGCGCCGCCCCGGCGGCGCCCGCGCAGGCGGCTTTCCCGGCGCTGAGGCGGTGTTTGGCGATCTGGGTGGCGCGGCGCCGCGCAAGCGGGTGGGCCTGCTGCCCGAGGGGCGCGCGCCGATGCGCGAAGGGGTCGAACTCTTCGCCACCGCAGAAGGCGGGGAACCCATCGGACGTGTCACTTCCGGGGGCTTTGGCCCGACGGTTGGCGGACCTGTCGCAATGGGCTATGTCGCGGCCGAGCAGGCCGCCGTGGACACACAGATTTTCGGCGAGCTGCGCGGCAAGCGTATGCCTGTCACAATTGCGCCGCTGCCCTTTGTGGCCGCGAACTTCAAACGCTAACGTCGTGCCCAGCAGACGGTTCAACACAGGAAAAGACTCCCATGAAATATACCGAAGAACACGAATGGTTGCAGGTTGAAGGCGACATCGTAACCGTGGGCATCACCGCCCACGCGGCTGAACAGCTGGGCGATGTGGTCTTTGTCGAACTGCCCGAGGTGGGCACCGAAGTGACCCTGGACGAGGAAATCGTGGTGATCGAGTCGGTCAAGGCCGCCTCGGACATTCTGGCACCGCTGGATGGTGAAGTGGTCGAGGTGAACGATGCCATCGTCAACGAACCTTCCAAGGTCAACGACGACCCGGAGGGCGAGGCATGGTTCTTCAAGCTGAAGGTGTCGGACATGTCGCCAATGGACGACTATATGGACGAAGCCGGCTACAAGAACTTCATCGGCTGATGATCAGGGCCCGTTGCCATCCGGCGCGGGCCATTCCTTTCCACGCGCGGCAAAACCGGGCTCGCCCGCCCTGTGCCTGCGCGTCGTCGACCTGCATCCGATTACCCTGAAGGAGGCGCCTCATGCCTTTCGAACCGACAGATTACCTCCCCTATGATTTTGCCAACCGGCGCCATATCGGGCCTTCTCCAGAGGAAATGGCGCAGATGCTGAAGGTTGTCGGGTTCGACAGCCTCGATGCGCTGATCGACGACACGGTGCCGCAGTCGATCCGTCAGGCAAAGCCGCTGGATTTCGGCCGTCCGATGTCCGAACGCGAACTGCTGTTCCACATGCGCGAAGTGGCCAAGAAGAACATGGTGATGACCTCGCTGATCGGGCAGGGCTATCACGGCACGGTGACGCCGCCGGCGATCCAGCGCAATATCCTGGAGAACCCGGCCTGGTACACCGCCTATACGCCCTATCAGCCAGAGATTTCCCAGGGCCGCCTTGAGGCGCTGCTGAACTTCCAGACGATGATTTCTGACCTGACCGGGCTGGAGATCGCCAATGCGTCGCTGCTGGACGAGGCCACCGCCTGCGCCGAAGCGATGACCATGGCGCAGCGGGTGTCGAAATCCAAGGCCAAGGCGTTTTTTGTCGACCGGGACTGCCATCCGCAGAACATTGCGGTGGTGAAAACCCGCGCCGAACCGCTCGGCATCGAGGTGATCGTCGGCAACCCCGACAAGATGGACGCGGAGGCCGTCTTTGGCGCGCTGTTCCAGTATCCCGGCACCTATGGTCACGTTCGCGACTTTACCGATCACATCGAAAAACTGCATGCGCACAAGGGCATTGCCGTTGTGTCTGCCGACCCATTGTCGCTGACCCTGCTGAAAGAGCCGGGCGCGATGGGGGCGGATATCGCCGTTGGCTCGACCCAGCGTTTTGGCGTTCCGGTCGGGGCCGGCGGGCCGCATGCGGCCTATATGGCGACCAAGGATGCCTTCAAACGCAACATGCCGGGCCGCATTGTCGGCGTGTCCGTCGATGCCCATGGCAACAAGGCCTACCGCCTGTCGCTGCAAACCCGCGAACAGCACATCCGCCGTGAAAAAGCGACCTCCAACGTCTGCACGGCGCAGGCGCTGCTGGCGGTGATGGCGTCGATGTATGCGGTGTTCCACGGTCCCAAGGGGCTGCAGGCCATCGCGCAGCGCATTCACCGCAAGGCGGTGCGGCTGGCGACCGGGCTGGAAGAGGCCGGGTTCAAGGTTGACCCGCAGGCGTTTTTCGACACCATCACCGTTGATGTCGGCCCATTGCAGGCCGCGGTGATGAAATCCGCCGTCGATGAGGGCATCAACCTGCGTCAGGTCGGGGAAACCCGCGTCGGCATCACGGTGGATGAAACCACCCGCCCCGAAACCATCGAGGCGGTCTGGCGGGCCTTTGGCATCACCCGTGCCGATGATAACTTCACCCCCGCCTATCGCGTGCCGACGGACATGCACCGCAAGTCGGACTATCTGACCCACCCGATCTTTCACATGAACCGGGCCGAAACCGAGATGATGCGCTATATGCGTCGTCTGGCGGATCGCGATCTGGCACTGGACCGGGCGATGATCCCGCTTGGCTCCTGCACGATGAAGCTGAACGCGGCGGCCGAAATGATGCCGCTCAGCTGGCCCGAATTCTCGACCATCCACCCCTTTGCCCCGGCAAACCAGCAGGCGGGCTATAGTGAGATGGTGCAGGATCTGTCGGCAAAGCTCTGCGATATCACCGGGTATGACGCGATCTCCATGCAGCCGAATTCGGGCGCGCAGGGGGAATATGCGGGTCTTCTGACCATCGCCGCCTATCACCGCGCGCAGGGCGAGGGCCATCGCAACATCTGCCTGATCCCGATGTCGGCCCATGGCACCAACCCGGCCTCGGCCCAAATGGTCGGCTGGACGGTGGTGCCGGTGAAATCCGACGACAAGGGCGACATCGACCTTGAGGATTTCCGCGCCAAGGCGGAAAAACACGCGGCCGCTCTGGCGGGCTGCATGATCACCTATCCCTCGACCCACGGTGTGTTCGAGGAAACCGTGCATGAGGTCTGCAAGATCACCCATCAGTTCGGCGGTCAGGTCTATATCGACGGGGCCAATATGAACGCGATGGTCGGCCTCAGCCGTCCGGGCGATCTGGGCGGTGACGTCAGCCACCTGAACCTGCACAAGACCTTTGCCATTCCGCATGGCGGCGGCGGTCCCGGCATGGGGCCAATCGGGGTGAAATCGCATCTGGTTGCGCATCTTCCCGGCCATCCGGAAACCGGTGGCGTCGAGGGGCCGGTCTCTGCCGCACCGCTTGGCTCTGCCTCGATCCTGACCATCTCCTGGGCGTATTGCCTGATGATGGGCGGGGCCGGGCTGACGCAGGCGACCAAGGTGGCGATCCTGTCGGCCAACTACCTCGCCAAGCGGCTTGAGGGGGCCTATGACGTGCTGTACAAAGGGCCGACGGGCCGGGTCGCGCATGAATGCATCCTCGACACGCGCCCCTTTGCCGACAGCGCCGATGTGACCGTGGATGATGTGGCCAAACGGCTGATGGACAGCGGGTTTCACGCGCCCACCATGAGCTGGCCGGTGGCGGGCACGCTGATGGTGGAGCCGACGGAGTCGGAAACCAAGGCCGAGCTGGACCGGTTTGTCGATGCGATGTTGTCGATCCGCGCCGAGATCAAGGCCGTGGAGACGGGCGAAATGCCGCGCGAGAACAACGCGCTGAAGAACGCGCCGCACACGATGGAGGATCTGGTCAAGGACTGGGATCGCCCCTACACGCGCGAGCAGGGGTGTTTTCCGCCCGGTGCCTTCCGCGTCGACAAATACTGGCCGCCGGTCAACCGCGTCGACAATGTTTACGGCGACCGCAATCTGATCTGCACCTGCCCGCCGATGGAAGACTACGCCGAGGCGGCCGAGTAAACCACCAGATGTTGATGATACCAGGGGCTCCCGCAAGCGGGGGCCCTTTTTGGTGAAGCGTTCAATTCTGTTGGAGCGGCGCACTCCGTCGTTGTCCAACCTGCATTCTGGATTACCTTGTGTGCGTCAACAGCAGGGGAACCACAGGATGACCAAGACACCGACAACGGGCCGGAAAACGGCAAAGGATTTCGATCCGCGCATCCTTGAGATTTTTGACGGCTATGTGCATGGCAAGATCTCCAAGCGCGAATTCATGACCCAGGCGGGGCGCTATGCCGCTGCGGGTGTGACCGGGGCAATGTTGCTGGATCAGCTGAAACCGGATTACGCCCTGGCGCAGCAGGTCGCGCCTGATGATCCCGAGATTGAAACGATGGTGGCGGACTACCAAAGCCCGGCGGGCCATGGCACGATCAAGGGCCTGATGGCCAAACCGGCCGGGGCCACTGGAAAACTGCCTGCCGTTCTGGTGGTGCACGAAAATCGAGGGCTCAATCCCTACATCGAAGACGTGGTTCGCCGCGCTGCCAAGGCGGGCTA
Source organism: Tritonibacter horizontis (assembly GCF_001518015.1). Classification (GTDB taxonomy): domain Bacteria; phylum Pseudomonadota; class Alphaproteobacteria; order Rhodobacterales; family Rhodobacteraceae; genus Epibacterium; species Epibacterium horizontis. The sequence continues at coordinate 62,345 of NZ_LPUY01000075.1, read as the reverse complement.
TCTCGCCTTTGGCCCGGACGGTCTGTCGCCGCTCGGCGGCTATCCGGGTACCGATGAGGAAGGGCGCGAGATGCAGCGTTCGATGGACGGTGAAAAGCTGATGAACGACTTTTTCGCTGCTTTTGAATTCCTGCGCGATCACGACGGATCCACTGGCAAGGTGGGCGCGGTCGGCTTTTGCTATGGCGGCGGGGTGTGTAACGCGCTGGCGGTGGCCTATCCGGAGATGGGAGCCTCGGCGCCGTTTTACGGTCGCCAGCCGGCCGCTGCCGATGTGGCGGCAATCGAGGCGCCGCTGATGATCCATTATGCCGGTCTCGATGACCGGATCAACGCAGGCTGGCCGGCCTATTCCGAGGCACTGCAAGCGCATCAAAAAGCGTTCTCGGTGCATTTCTACCCGGATGTGAACCACGGCTTTCACAATGACACCACCCCCCGCTTTGACGAGGCCGCCGCCGCGCTGGCCTGGGCGCGCACGATGGAGTTCTTTGGCCGCAACCTGAGTTGACCGGACAGGGGGTGCAAAGAAACGCCGGGGCGCCGGATCCATCGCCGCCCCGGGATCAGTATCCGCGCGCGCGGTCAACTTCGTGCAACAGCGGGCTGCCGGCCTGCAGGCGGCGCAGGTTTTCAACCACATCACCAAGCGCGTCGCCCAGATGCCAGCCGGAGACATGCGGCGTGATCGTCACGCAGGGGTGTTTCCACAGGGGATTGTCAGCTGGCAACGGTTCTTTGCGCAGCACATCCAGCACCGCGTGGCCCGGGCGTCGCTGGTACAGCGCCGAGATCAGCGCCGCCTCGTCGATCAGATCACCGCGCCCGGCGTTGATCAGGGTCGCGCCCTCTTTCATCCGGGCCAGCCTGTCGCCATTCAGCAGGTCGCGGGTGTCATCGGTGGAGGGCAGGATGGCGCAGACGTAGTCACAGGAGGCCAGCACGCCGTTCAGGCCATGGTCGCCTGTCAGGCAGGTCACGCCGTCGATGTCCTTTTGGGTGCGGCTCCAGCCATAGGTGTCGAAGCCCATGTCGCGCATCAACGCCGCCGTCAGCCCACCGATATGCCCCAGCCCCAGCACGCCGACGCTGATGTCTTGCGGGCGGCGCGGCGCCACCGGATCCCAGATCGCGCGGGCCTGTGCGGTTTCATGATACCGCATATTGCGGGTGCCACGCAGCACATAGGCCAGGCAATACTGGGCAATCTCGCGCGCGGGCTCTTCGGGTTTCAGCCGGGCGACGCGGACATCCGGGCCCAATGCGGGATGGGCGACGATGGTTTCCACGCCCGCGCCCAGTTTCTGGACCAGCTGCAGGTTCGGCAACCGCGTCGGCAGGTCCGATTTCAGGGTGGACACCGCCATCATCGTCACCTCCGCCAGATCGCCAGGGTCGGCCATGGTGCGGATATCGGCCTTGGGGTCGAGTTTCAGCAACTCGGCCGCCAGCTCTTCTTCGCTATACCAGCCGTTGTGCCCGATCTCGATCAGCAATGCCATTTGATGCTCCGTTGCCTATGTCAGTTACGTGCCGTCACTGTGCTGGACAGGGCGCGCTTTGCCAAGCCATGCTGCGCGACGAAAGAGGGAGAACGGCCATGGACATGAACTTGGGACTGAAGCCGGAGGTGCGTGTGTTGCTCGACCGGGTGGCGGCGATGGTGCGCGATGAGATCACGCCGCTGGAAGCCGAGTATCACGCCGAGATCGGCAAGGGCGATCGCTGGGCTTATACGCCACGCCAGGCGGAGATCCTCGAAGGGCTGAAGACCCGCGCCAAGGCCGAGGGGTTGTGGAATTTCTGGCTGACCGATTCGGAACGTGGCATTGGCCTGAGCACGGTCGAATACGCCTATTTCGCCGAAGAAATGGGGAAAACGCCGCTGGGGGCCGAGGTGTTCAACTGCTCGGCGCCCGACACCGGCAATATGGAAGTGTTCGAACGCTATGGCACCGACGCGATGAAGGAGCGCTGGCTGAAGCCGTTGTTGGCGGGGGAGATCCGCTCCGCCTATCTGATGACCGAACCAGAGGTGGCGAGCTCTGACGCGACAAACATCGAAATGTCCTGCGTGCGCGACGGCGATGACTATGTGCTCAACGGTGAAAAATGGTGGATTTCCGGGGCCGGCGATCCGCGCTGTCGGGTCTATATCACCATGGTGCGCACCGGCGACGCGGAGGTGCCGAAACACCGGCGACATTCCATGATCGTGGTCCCGGCAGAGGCCACCGGCATCGAAGTGCTGCGCCCGATGCAGGTCTATGGTCACGACGACGCCCCCCATGGCCACATGCATTTGCGGTTCACCGACGTGCGGGTGCCGGCGGCGGATATGCTGCTGGGCGAGGGGCGCGGGTTCGAGATCGCCCAGGGGCGGCTGGGCCCCGGCCGCATTCACCACTGCATGCGCGCCATCGGTCAGGCCGAGGCGGCGCTGGAGCTGATGTGCCGCCGGTCCCTGGCGCGGGAGGCCTTTGGCAAGCCGCTGGCGCAGCTGGGGGCGAACTACGACATCATCGCCGAATGCCGGATGGAGATCGAAATGGCGCGGCTGCTGTGCCTCAAGGCGGCGTGGTACATGGATCAGGGCGACGCGCGGGCGGCCGCCCCCTGGATCAGCCAGATCAAGGTGGTCGCGCCGCGCGTCGCGCTCAAGGTGATTGACGAGGCTGTTCAGATGCATGGCGGCGCTGGCATCAGCCAGGAAACGCCGCTGGCGCGGGCCTGGACCCATGTGCGGACATTGCGGCTGGCGGACGGGCCGGATGCGGTGCACCGGCGGCAGGTGGCGCGGGCGGAACTCAAACGCTACACACAGGAGAACACGTGACAGAGCCTCTCGCTGCTTTCTTTCATCAACGGGCCGACGGCGTTTTTGTGGGCAATGATGCCGCCCGTGGCCCCTGGTCGCCAGATCATTGCCACGCGGGGCCGGTGGCCGGGCTGGTGGCCCGCGCCGCCGAGGTCGAGGTCGGACCGGAGAAGATGCTGACCCGGCTGACGATGGATGTGCTGCGCCCGGTGCCGGTCGAAGGCGTGCGGGTGGCGGCGGAAACCACGCGCCACACAAGATCCGTCGCGGCCACCCGGGTCACTGTGCATGACCTCGAGGATACGCTGTTGGTGCAGGCCACCACCATGCATCTGGCCGAACGCGACCTTGGGCCGCTGCCGTCGCCGATGCTGCCGTCGCCCGCATTTGACGAGGCGACGCCGGGGGAATTTGCCATCGGCGCGGCGCGGCACGATCTGCCGAATTTTGCCCGGCTCTTGGAAACGCGGTACCCGCCGGGGCATGGCTTTGGTCCGGGGCCCAAGATGATCTGGCTGCGGACCCCGGATCTGGTGGCGGGGGAGGAAACCTCGCCCATCCAGGGCATTTGCGCGCTGGCGGACTGTGGCAATGGCATATCGTGGAACCTGCCGGCGACCGAGATGGGGTTTATGAACACCGATCTGACGCTGCAGATCCACCGGGCACCGAAACCGGGATGGCATGCCTCCGATGCGATCTCGCATTGGCATTCCAACGGGATCGGTATGTCTCAGGCGGTGTTGTTTGACACCGAGGGGCCGGTTGGCACCGCGCTGCAGACCTTATCGCTGTTTCCGGCGGGCTAGGGGCGGCGACCTCAGTCCGGGTCGCTGGCAAAAACGGCCGAGGGATAGACAACCCGTGCCAGATAAAGCCCATGTCCGGGACAGACCGGGCCACAGCGGGCGCGATCCTGCGCGGCAAGCGCGTCGCGCACGTCTTCGGGCGACCAGGCCCCGGTGCCCACCCGTTCCAGCGTGCCGACAAAGCTGCGAACCTGATTGTGCAGGAAACTGCGGGCGCGGACGTGGAACTGGATTTCTGGGCCGGACAGTCCCTGCACCCGCTCCACCCGCAGTGCGTCCAGGGTTTTGACCGGGCTGGCGGCCTGACAGATGGAGGAGCGGAAGGTGGTGAAATCATGCTGCCCCAGCAGATAGTTCGCCCCGGCCTGCATCGCCTCGACATCAAGCTGGTGATTGATCTGCCAGACTTGTCCTGCCTCATGGGCCGAGGGCGCGCGGCGCATCAGGATGCGGAACAGATATTGCCGCTCCACCGCGCTGAAGCGGGCGTGCCAGTCGTCATCGACCCGGGCGGCGTTGACGATGGCAACCGGCAAGGGTTTCAGATGATAGTTCAGGGCCTCGCTCAGCCGGAAGGGATCCCAGTCTTTTTGCAGGTCGCAATGGGCCACCTGACCCAACCCGTGAACGCCAGTATCGGTGCGCCCGGCGGCGGCGATTGTGTGTTCGCCCGGCTCAAGGCGCGCCAAGGCGGCCTCGATCGCGCCCTGCACGGAAGGCTGATCTTTTTGCCTTTGCCAGCCGGCAAAGGGTTTTCCGTTATATTCGACTTTCAAAGCGATGCGCGGCATGAGGCGCGGCGTAGCGCGGCGCGCTGAAACTGGCAAGCCCCCGGATGCAGGATGTCGCGCCACCGGGCTGGCAACAGGGCCCTCTGATGCCTATGTTGACCCGGCAGGCGATGGCACGAAGATCGAAACGAAACCAAAGACATCGACAGAAGTGAGGCAGAACGTGGCGCGAGGTTCAGGGGTAACGGGATTGGCCGCCGACGTGGCCGAAGGTGTGCTGCGCAGCGCAGAGACCCTGGGCGGCGTGGTCGCCAGCCCGTTTTCGGAACCGACCCTGCGGCTAGGGGTGACCGGTCTGGCGCGGGCGGGCAAGACGGTTTTCATCACGTCGCTGGTGGCAAACCTGATGCAGCGGGGGCGTATGACGCAGCTCAGCGCCGCGCGGGAAGGCCGGATCGAAGCCGCCTATCTGCAGCCGCAGCCAGACGACACAGTGCCCCGGTTCGAGTTTGAAAACCACCTTGGCGCGCTGACCGGCCCGGCGCCGCATTGGCCCGACAGCACCCGCGCGGTGTCGGAACTGCGGCTGAGCCTGCGGATACGTCCGGCGGGGATGTTCGGCGGGCTGACCGGTCCGCGCATCCTGCATCTCGATATCATCGACTATCCCGGCGAATGGTTGTTGGATCTGGCGCTTCTGGACAAGGACTATGCCGATTGGTCGGCGGATGTGCTGCGCCGGATCAAATCGCGCAGCGCGGCGGCCGGGTTTCTGGCGGCGCTGGACGAGGCCGATCCCGATGCCCCCCACGCAGAACCTGTGGCGCAGGCCCTGGCCAAGGCTTTTGCTGCGTATCTGCAGGCGGCCCGCGCCGAGGGATACTCCGATTGCACGCCGGGCCGGTTCTTGCTGCCCGGCGATCTGGCGGGGTCGCCGGTGCTGACCTTTGCCCCACTGCCCGAAAGCGCTGCCCCGCGTGGCAGTATGGCCCGCGAGATGGCCCGCCGGTTCGAGGCCTACAAGGCACAGGTCGTGCGCCCCTTCTTTCGCGACCATTTTGCCCGTATCGACCGGCAGGTGGTGCTGGTGGATGCGCTCGGCGCGCTTCATTCCGGCCCCCCGGCGATGGAGGACCTGCGCCGCGCCATGGGGGATATCCTTGCCGCCTTCCGGCCCGGCACCAATGGCTTCCTCAACCGGCTGTTGCGCGGCAAGCGGGTGGAGAAAATTCTGTTTGCCGCCACCAAGGCGGATCACCTGCACCACCAGCAACACCCGCAAATGACAGCGATCATAGAGGCGCTGACGCAGGACGCGCGGGATCGTGCACGCTTTGCCGGTGCGCAGACGGCGGCGCTGTCGCTTGCGTCACTGCGGGCCACAACCGAGGAAATGCGGACGCACAACGGCGAGGATCTTCCCTGTGTGCGGGGCCTTCTGGCCGACACCCAGCGACCGGCGGCCTTGTATCCGGGCCGATTGCCCGAGGATCCGAGCCAACTGCTGACACCGGCGCGACAGGGGGCAGAACGCTGGCTTGACGGCAGCTATGCCGCGATGCGGTTCGCGCCGCAGCCCCTGACCTTGCGTCCGGGCGAGGGGCCGCCCCATATCCGGCTGGACCGGGCGGCGGAATTCCTGTTCGGTGACCGCCTGTGAACGTTTGGTTGCGCCCTGCGACGCCGCTGGATGCGGGACAGGCCGGCGCGATCCTGCACCGGTTCCAGCAGGACACCAGCTGGATGCCGAAAGAACACTCCGGGGCGGAGGCTATTTCCTTTTGCGACCAGATGATTGCCAAGGGCTGGGTCAGCGTGGCCGAAGTGGAAACGCACCGGCGGATTGTGGGGTTCATGGCGCAGGACGGGGCAGAGATCTGCGCGCTGTACCTGACAGCAGAGGCCCGGGGGCAGGGGATCGGCAAGGCGTTTCTGGCCCGGGCAAAGGCGGCATCGCCGTCTCTGAAGCTGTGGACATTCCAGGCCAACACCGGGGCGCAGCGGTTCTATCTGCGCGAAGGGTTTGTCGAAGTGCAGCGTACCGATGGCGCCGCCAACGGCGAAGGTCTGCCGGATGTCGAATACCATTGGCCGCCCAAACAGGGAGAATCTGACCATGAGCCCTAAGCCGGTGATTTTTGATCTCGACGACGAGACAGACGCCACCCCCAACGTCCGGGATGCACCGCCGGTGCCAGATCTTGACCAGCCGACCGCCCTGCAGGCCACGGTCAAAGCGATGGAGGCACGGCGCGGGTCCGGCTGGTCGCGCTGGATCTGGCCGGTGCTGGCGGGGCTGGTGACCACCATCCTTTCGGTCGCCGCCTGGGACTATGCGACGCGCCTGTTGGACCGTGTCCCGATCCTGGGGCTGATTGTTTCGGCCGCGATGGCTGTTCTTGTCCTGGTGGCCCTGATCGTTTGTCTCAAGGAGCTGGCCGCCCTGGGTCGGCTGCGCCGCATTGATGAGCTGCGCCGGGCCTGCGCCGGGGCGCGGGAGGGCGATCTGAAGTCCGCACAGGCCCAGGTGGACGGATTTCTGCGGTTCTATGCGGGCCGCGCCGATCTTGATTGGGCGCGCCGCAACCTGTCCGAGCGCCGGGGCGACATTCTGGATGCGGATGCGCTGATTGACCTGACCGAGGCGGAGCTGATGACCCCGCTTGATGCGCGGGCCGTGGCCGAGGTCGAAAGCGCGGCCCGTCAGGTGGCGGGCGTCACAGCGCTGGTGCCCCTGGCTCTGGCGGATGTGATCACCGCGCTTGTTGCCAGCCTGCGGATGATCCGCCGCATAGCCGAGATTTACGGCGGCCGATCCGGGCTGTTCAGCTCCTGGCGGCTGACGCGGGCGGTCTTGTCGCAGCTGGTGGCAACGGGGGCCGTGGCGGTGGGCGATGATCTGCTGGAACCCATTCTGGGCGGGTCGGTGCTGTCCAAACTCTCGCGACGGTTTGGCGAGGGGCTGGTCAATGGCGCCCTGACCGCACGGGTCGGGCTGGCCGCGATAGAGGTCTGCCGTCCGATGGCATTCCACGCCTGCCGCAAGCCGTCCACCCGCAAGGTGGTGCAACGGGCGCTGACAGGCGTGTTCGGGCAGCGACCGGCGGCCTCGGATCAGACCAGCCGCGGTGGCGCCCCTCTGGGCTGACGCAGGGAGACAACTCCGGTTCGGAACCCCTCGCCGATCCGGTCCGCCAATGCGCCCCAGGCCTGCGCCTGCTGCGGCGTCACAGTGCGGGCCAGCACTGCGTGAAACAGGTCCAGCCAATCGCTGAAATGCTCTGCCTTGATCTCTGGCGTGCTGGCATGCACCCGCATGGGATTGCCGGAATAGACCCGTTCCCGCAGGATCGCATTGCGCCAGAACGACGCGATCTTTTCTTCGTGCTCGGGCCAGTTTTCGACATGGGCCGCAAAGACCGGTGCAAGAATGGGGTGTTTGCGGATCTCGGCATAAAAGAGCCGGACAACCCGGTTGATGTCGTCGGGGCTGATCTGAAACAGGGCGAGGGGCCGTGCATCCATCACGAAATCCTTTGTGCCTATGCGCAAGTTGATAGCGATGACAGCAGCCTAGCGGTTCGGCCCGGGTCAGACCATGCGACGTTTTTACCGCGCCTGCGCTGTCTTTTGTCGCGCGGGTGTCACGGCAATTTTGTCGTGCTTTACCCGCGCGGCACATCGCCCTATAAGCGGGCCTATGACCTCGACCGCAACACGACGCGTGGCCATCATTATTCGAATTACGACCCCGGCGCTCTGACAGATCGAGACGCCGGGCAAAGGTGCTTGAGTGATCGCACCGAACCGAATATCCCCAATCCGACCCGTTGATGCAAAAGGACGCCACCGATATGTGCGCCGAAAAGACCGACACCGCCCCCGACTACAAAGACACGCTGAACCTGCCCAAGACCGATTTCCCCATGCGCGCAGGCCTGCCCAAGCGCGAGCCCGCATGGCTGGACCGCTGGGCAGAGATCGGCGTGTATGACCGCCTGCGCGAAAAACAGGGCCGCACCCCCTTTGTCCTGCACGACGGCCCGCCCTATGCCAACGGACATCTGCACATCGGCCACGCGCTGAACAAGACCATCAAGGACATGATCGTTCGCAGCCATCAGATGATGGGTTTCGACAGCCGCTATGTCCCCGGTTGGGACTGTCACGGCCTGCCCATCGAGTGGAAAATCGAAGAACAGTACCGCAAGAAGGGCAAGAACAAGGACGCGGTGCCGGTCATCGAATTCCGTCAGGAATGCCGCAAGTTCGCCGAGGGCTGGATCGACATCCAGCGCGAAGAATTCAAACGGATCGGCATCACCGGTAACTGGCCGAACCCCTATATCACCATGGATTTCCACGCCGAGGCCGTCATCGCCGAGGAATTCATGAAGTTCCTGATGAACGGCACGCTCTATCAGGGCTCCAAACCCGTGATGTGGTCGCCGGTCGAAAAAACCGCTCTGGCCGAGGCCGAGGTGGAGTATCACGACAAGGAGAGCTTTACCGTCTGGGTGAAGTTTAAGGTCGCGGAGCCTGCCGAACACAAGCTGGCCGGTGCCCATGTGGTGATCTGGACCACGACCCCCTGGACCATGCCGTCGAACAAGGCCGTGGTTTATGGCGCCGACATTGCCTATGGCCTTTATGAGGTCACCGGCACGCCGGAGGAATGCTGGGTCAATGTGGGCGACAAATACCTGCTGGCCGACAATCTTGCGGCGGATGTGTTCAAACGCGCGCGACTGGCGGAGGACCAGTACACCCGCGTTGGCGATGTCTCGGCGTCCGATCTGGCGGGTCTCGGCCTGACCCACCCGCTGGCCGGGGCCGAAGGTTCCAACGGCGAATGGGACGATATCCGCGATTTTCGCGCTGCGCCTTTCGTGACCGACACCGAAGGCACCGGTTTTGTGCATTGCGCCCCAAGCCACGGGATGGAGGAATTTGAACTCTACCGTGATCTCGGCATGCTTGAACAGGTCATCACCTATAACGTGATGGACGATGGCGGCTTCCGTGCCGATCTGCCGTTCTTTGGTGGCAAATACATCCTCAACCGCAAGGGTGGCGAGGGCGATGCCAACAAGGCGGTGATCGACAAGCTGGTCGAGGTCGGCGGCCTGCTGGCGCGCGGCAAGATCAAGCACAGCTATCCGCATTCCTGGCGTTCCAAGGCACCGATCATCTATCGCAACACGCCGCAGTGGTTTGCTGGCGTGGACCGCAAGCTGGATGATGGCATGGGCGACTATGGCGATACCATTCGCGAACGCGCGCTGCGATCCATCGACGAACTGGTGAAATGGACGCCGCAGACGGGGCGCAATCGTCTGCATTCGATGATCGAGAACCGCCCCGACTGGGTGCTGTCACGGCAACGCGCCTGGGGGGTGCCGCTCACTTGCTTTACCAAGAAAGGTGCGTTGCCCACCGATGCCGACTTCCTGTTGCGCAACGTTGAGGTGAACAGCCGCATCACCGCCGCCTTTGAGGAAAACGGCGCCGATGTCTGGTACGAGGACGGGTTCAAGGCGCGGGTGCTCGACGGGATCGTGAACCCGGATGACTACGAGCAGGTGTTTGACGTGCTCGACGTGTGGTTCGATTCCGGCTCCACCCATGCGTTTGTGCTGCGCGACCGGGAAGACGGCACCGAGGATGGCATCGCCGATGTCTATATGGAAGGCACCGACCAGCACCGGGGCTGGTTCCACTCTTCCTTGCTGCAGGCCTCCGCCACCAAGGGCCGCGCGCCTTATCGCAATGTGGTCACCCATGGGTTCACGCTGGACGAGAAGGGCATGAAGATGTCCAAATCGCTTGGCAATACCATCGTGCCCGAAGAGGTCATCAAGCAATACGGCGCCGATATTCTGCGTCTCTGGGTGGCGCAGGCCGACTATACTGCGGACCAGCGGATCGGGCCGGAGATCCTGAAAGGGACCGCCGACAGCTATCGGCGTTTGCGCAACACAATGCGGTTCCTGCTGGGGTCGCTGGCGGATTTCGACGAGGGTCAGCGGGTCGATGCCGCAGATATGCCCGAGCTGGAGCAATGGGTTCTGCACCGGCTAGCGGAGCTCGATAAAACCGTGAAGGCAGGGTATAAGTCCTTTGACTTCAACGGGGTATGGCAGGCGATCTTTAACTTTGCGACGGTCGATCTGTCGGCCTTCTATTTCGATATCCGCAAGGACGCACTGTATTGCGATGGGGAAACGCTGACCGCGCGATCCACGCGCACGGTGCTGGATCTGTTGTTCCACCGCCTGACCACATGGCTGGCGCCGATCCTCGTTTTCACGATGGAAGAGGTCTGGCTGGAACGCTTCCCGGGGGCGGACAGCTCTGTGCATCTGGTGGACATGCCTGAAACACCCGATGACTGGATCAACGAGGCACTTGCGGCGAAATGGGCCAAGGTGCGTCAGGCCCGCCGGGTCGTGACCGCAGCACTTGAAGTGCAGCGCGCGGAAAAGGTGATCGGCGCGTCGCTCGAAGCGGCGCCTGTTGTGCACGTGCGCGATGTGGATGTGCTCGATGCGCTGACGCGGGTGCCCTTCGCGGATGTCTGCATCACCTCCGATGTCCAGCTGACCGGCGACCCGAGCCCGTCGGAAGCCTTCCGCCTGCCGGAGGTCGAGGGGGTCTCGGTGGTGTTTGAGAAGGCCGAAGGCGAAAAATGCCAACGCTGCTGGAAAATCCTGCCGGATGTGGGCACCCATGCCCACGCGGGCACCTGCGGCCGCTGCAGCACGGCCTTGGGCGGCTGAGCCCGACCTTGGCGTGTCTTTTTGTGACCCTCAGGTGCGAGGGTCACAGCGACATGGCGAAATAGAAAACACCGCCCGGAGGTCTGCCTCCGGGCGGTGTTTTATGTCATCTGGCGGTGTCATCTGGCGGAGCCGACCGCGTGGCACCCGCAAGGGCGCGAGATCAGGCCGCGATCCGGGACAGAACGTCCTGGGTGTTGGTATACATCTCTTGCGCGAAGCTCCCCGAGGAGATCCCGGTGAACACCAGATCCTGCTGGATCTCTGCCGCCTGTTGCATCTGGCTGTTCACCAGGCTTTCCATGGGCGGCAAAGCGATGGGGTCCACATCCTCGGGCGGTGGCGGCGGTGGGGGCGCTTCCGATCGTGCCTCCGCCTGCGAATCGGGGGCTTGCGGACCTTTGTCATAAAGCCCAAGCGGCTCACTGCTCATGAGGGTATCAAGATCGCGGTCGCGCGGCGCAGCATCGTCGCTCAGGAAATTGCCCAATCGACTGTTGGCAAATTCCGAGCCGGTGGCGCCGCCGATTTCGCTCACCGCTGTCACGGTGTCGGTCTGCGTCAGAACCGAGATATCTGCGGTATTCATGGGCGCGTTTGCGTATCCACGTATCGCTGTAATCATGCCTTATCCCTTTCCACGAAAGTGTCGGGTTCTTGCAACGTGTCGAACGCTTGGAATGTGGCGCGGAGCCTGCCTTTCGCCGGCCTCCAGAAAGAGGCCTGCATCGGCACATGACATTCCAAACTGTCCAGACATTCATCATAGCAGGAAACGGAGGATGAGGTGATGGCTCAGTAAAACTTTAACCTTTTTATGGCGCCTTCGGGAAAATACAGATTCGTCTTGTCAGTATGTAGCTTTATCAATTTTCTTAAAATTGCCGGAGCTGTGGTCGCGAATTTTTAAGTCGCAGATGCATCCGGAGCAACGGGCCGCTCTGTTGATTCTCGGCCCTGTTGTCGCGCGGGCAGGGGGGCTTAGGCTGCCGCCTTGAGCGCGGTTTCGTAGTTTTGCTTGGCGATCAGCGCGCTCATCGGGACTGGACCGTTCACGCTTCCTTCGATGACGCTCTGCACGTAGCGGGCCATATCTGTGCTGCCCGCGTTCATCTGCGTGATGTCGCCAGAGCGAATTGGGTCGGCGGTCTCGGCAATGGGGACGAGGCTGGAAATGGGGGCGGCGCTGGTCCGTGTCTCAAACGCGCGGGACGCATCAACCCAATTGGTTTCTGCTGCCGCCACCGGCTTGCGGGCCTCTTCGCGGGCCAGGCGGTCAGAATTTTCCTGTGTCTGGCCAGACAGATGACCCTGCATCATGCGGTAAACCCCTGTGTCGACGGAAATGCTGTTCATCTTATTCACCTCAAACGAGTACCAAGTTGATTCAATTTTATACAAGTGGTGCGGAAAATCACGGGCGGGAAAGCGTAGTGGCATTTTCGTTCGGGTCTTTGGCCTATCCGGAAGTATAGCGCCACGCCGAGGAAAAAGCCGCCGTCAGCCCGGTGATGGGACTTGGGGCGGCAAATTGGCTTTTGGGTGAGTTTTATTCGAATTGTCCGGATCGGGCGCAAAAAGGCGGCGCCGGGGCTGTCAGATCACTGTTTTGGCACCGGCATAGCGTCGGCTTGCTTCTCTTTCCGAGGTGCGGAACGGGCTGCGGCGCGACATAAAGGCCAGTTCGTTGCTGGCACAGGTCCGGGCCATTTTCTTGCTGGGGACGTCGGGGGCGGGCGCGTCGTCCGATGTGGCTTCGCGCGGGAAAACGGCGCCGGCGGCGGATTTCTGCAAAAGCGCCATCGCATTGGCCAATTGTTGCGTCGACGCCGAGCTGCTGGCAGCCCGATATCTGGCTGCTATGTCCGGAACATTGGCGAGCTCTGCCTGATTTTCCTGTTGCGTCGACATCAAAGTCACTCCTGAACATGAAAGGGGTATACGGTTAACGTGCCCGACCGATATTCTGGAGTTATGCTTAACGTTTTACTTAAATCTCCTGAAAACCACGATCAATTGCGCCAGCTTACAGTGAAAAAAGCAATATTTGCCCAAAATTTGACTGTATTCTTGGGGGCACCAACAATTAAGGCCTGCCACCTGCGCGGGGTGTCAGCGGCGTTGTGGGATCACCTGCTGGGCAATCCCGACAAACAGCAGATAGACCGAGGTCGCCAGGAGCAACCCATGCACCAGGGGACCAGGCGCAAAATCGACCCAGGCGGTCCAGCCTGCAAGACCGGTCCAGAGCAGGGCGATCGGCAGGGACAGCGGCCGCCAGCGTTCTGTGCGCACCGGATGGATGAATTTCAGCGGCAGGAACATGGTGGCCGACAGCACCGTCACCAGGGCCAGGCTGATCCAGTGATTGGGCTCGAGCGCAAAGATGACCAACACAAGCATGTTCCAGCAGCCCGGAAAGCCCGAAAAGGAATTGTCCTTGGTCTTCATCCGGGTGTCGGCAAAATACATCGCACTGGTGAAGGTGATCACGATGATCGCGACCCATCCGGTCCAGCCCGACATCAGATCAGATGTGAACAGGGCAAACGCGGGAATGAAGACATAAGTCAGATAATCGATGATCAGATCGAGCAAGACACCATCAAACTGCGGCGCGTTGCGTTTCACGTCATAGTGGCGGGCCAGCGGGCCATCGATGCCGTCGACCGCAAAGGCGACCCCCAGCCACAAGAACATCAGATCCCATTTCGCCTCTACCGCGGCTAACATGGCGAGCATGGCGAAAACGGCACCGGTTGCAGTTAACAGGTGTACGGACAGGGCGCGAAGTTCTTTTGTCATCCCTCTCTGATGACGAATTTACGTCAAAGCTGCAACCCGCAAGCGTCACAACGCCGTGTCGGTCTGAATAACTTTGCTGGCGGTGCACCGGAAAAGTCTCGTAGACAGGGACAGAGCAAGAAACCCCGTGCCGGCCTTCGGTCAGGCATGCCAATCCACAGGGCCCGAGAGACCAATGTTTGCACGTTACGATGGATATGTTCTGCGCCAACTGATCGTGATGTGGAGCTTTTTCACCCTGGTCCTGGCCGGGGTCTTCTGGATTTCGCGCTCTATCGGCCTGTTCTCGACGCTGCTGGGGGGCGGGCATTCGCCTTGGGTGTTTTTTGAACTTACCGCCCTGACCTTTCCGACCCTGCTGCGCACAGTGATGCCGATGGCGATTTTCGCGGCGGTCGTCTATGTCACCAACCGTTTGCGCCGCGAGAGCGAACTGGTGGTCATGCAGGCCACCGGTGCCAGCCCGATGCGGTTGGCCCGACCGGTGATCATGTTTGCCGCGCTTGCGGCGGTGATGGTCGCGACCCTGACCACCGTTCTGCGTCCGGCCTCTCTGGCGGCATTTGAAGAGCGCGAAGCGGAACTGGAGCAGGATCTCGCGGCGAAGCTGTTGAAGGAGGGAACCTTCCTTCACCCGATGGATGGGGTCGTGGTCTATTTCGGAACCATCGACCCGACCGGCACCCTGCGGGATGTCTATATCTCGGACCGGCGCGTCGCCGAACGGCCGCAGACCTATACGGCCTCTCAGGCCTATCTGGTGCAGGAAAACGACGCGATCTATGTCGTCATGGTCGAGGGCATGGTGGCGCGCTACAATGCCGCCGCCGAAGAGCTGTCCGCCACCTGGTTCGATGATCTGACCGTAGACATCTCGCGCTATGGTGATCTGGAGGCGACAGATCATGACAGCTTGCGCGCGCTGCCCACCAGCGTGTTGTTGCGCGGGCGCGCAGAGCTGGTGGCGCAGGGCAGCTATTCGGAGGGGCAGCTGGTCGAAGAACTGCACGAACGCCTGTCCTGGGTCGGGATTTGCGTCGCGGTGGCGTTGATCGGCTTTACCGCATTGATGACAGGGGCCCATTCGCGGTTTGGGCTCTGGACCCAGATCTGCCTGGCCTTCGTGATCTTGATCGGTGTCGAAGCCGCGCGCGGCGGTGCGTCTGGGCTGGTGCTTGAAACGCCTGACCTGTGGTGGATCTACCATCTGCCGACGGTAGCGGGCTGCCTGGTCGCCGGGGCGTTTCTCGCCATGGCCGGGCGCCCCATCCGCATGCCGCGCCGCCCGTCATCCTAGGGGGCGCTCCCGGCCGATCCGGGTCTGTCACAAAACTACACATAACTTTAAAAAAAGCCTCAAGCTGGTGATGTAATCCTCTGCCGGTAGCCTGAGATCCACGCCCCTGTGCCGTGGCAGATCTCGGCCACCCGAAACCGGCAGGGAGCGATACCAAAATGACGCGGACGGATCCGCAACAGGGCGTGACGACAGGCCAGATGGCGGGCCAGACGCCCATCGTCACCATCATCAGCCCGATGCACAATGAGGCCGGGAATGTGGCCCCGCTCCTGGCAGAGCTGGAGCAGGCACGGGCTTTTCTTCCCGAAAGCGAAGTCATTCTGGTCGATGATGGATCTCGGGACGGGACTGCCCGCCTGATCGGCGAACACATGATGACCCGGCCCTGGCTCCGCCTCGTGCAGCACGGGCAGGCCGCCGGGCAATCGGCTGCGGTGCATAGTGGCGTGCTGGCCGCGCGGGGATGGCTGATCTGCACGCTGGATGGCGACCTGCAAAACCCACCGGCCGAGTTGCCGAACCTCTGCGCGCCGCTGTTGGCAGCGGCCGCGCCAGACCGTTTGGGGCTGGTCGCCGGGCAACGACAGCACCGTCAGGACCGGCTGACCAAGAAACTTGCCTCTCGCGCCGCCAACACGCTGCGCGCCGCTGTGCTGAACGACAATACCCGTGACACCGGATGCGGTCTCAAGGCGTTTCGCCGCGCGGCGTTTCTGGAACTGCCGTATTTCAACCACATGCACCGGTACTTGCCGGCGCTCTTTGCCAGAGCGGGCTGGGAGGTTGCGCATGTTGATGTCGCCCACCGCGCGCGCGAGGCCGGCGCGTCGAAATACACCAACCTGCAACGGGCGCTGGTCGGCATCTCGGATTTGCTGGGTGTCGCCTGGCTGGTCCGACGGTCCAAAACGGCCCGCCCGCAGGAGCGGTCTGCGCAAGATCTGATCGGCGCCGTCACCAGTGCTGACGCGCCCGGGCAGCCGCAGGCGCAGAGGGCGCTAACAAAAACCAAGGAAGCCGCAGCATGATCGAAGGAATTCTTGAATTCTTCAAGGTGGAGAGCACCCTCGAACTGACTTGGGTGATCGTCGGCCTTGGCGCGCAGATGATGTTCTCGATGCGATTTGTCCTGCAGTGGTGGGCATCGGAAAAAGAGGGCCGGTCGGTCATCCCCGAAGTCTTCTGGTGGTTTTCCATTTTCGGCGGTCTGACGTTGTTTGCCTATGCCCTGCACCGACAAGACCCGGTTTTCATCTTGGGCCAATCTCTGGGCGTTGTGATCTACGCCCGCAACCTGTGGCTGATCTATGCAGAAAAGCGTACCACAACCCAAAGCGTTTGACCTGTCGACCGTCGGGGTGGGGCTGATCGCCGCTGTCACCGCGCTCCGCCTGACCCTGCTCTGGGCGAGTGACGCTGACCTGTTCTTTGACGAGTCGCAATATTGGCTCTGGGGGCAGAACCTCGATTTCGGCTATTATTCAAAGCCCCCGCTGATCGGCTGGGTCATCCGGCTGGTGACCGACATGTCAGGGAGCGACAGCGTGGTCTGGATCCGGGCGGCGGCACCCCTGTGCCATGGCGCAGCGGCGCTGGCGCTGATGGCTGCGGCCCGACGCCTGACCGACGCCGAGGCCGCCCTTGCGGTCGGGCTCGCCTATGTCAGCCTGCCGCTGATCGCTGTCGGCTCGGCGTTGATCTCGACGGACACGATCCTGTTGCCGTTCTGGTGCGCGGCGCTGTTGCTGTGGCTGCGGCAGCTGGAGGCACCAAATCTGCGGGATGCGGCCGTGATGGGCTTGTGCCTGGGGCTTGGCATGCTGGCGAAATATGCGGCGGCTTATTTCCTCCTTGGGGCTGGCATCGCTGCGCTGGCGGTTCCGGCATCGCGGTTGCCGCTGCGCCATCTGGCGCTGACGGCTGTGGTTTTTGCCGCCGTGATCGCGCCGAATGTGGTTTGGAACATGGCCCACGATTTTGCCACCGTCAGCCACACGGCCGACAATGTCGATTGGATCCGGCAGGAGGCAGCGCCGCGCCTGCATTTTGCCGCATTGGCGGAGTTCCTGCTGTCCCAAGGGGTCGTGATGGGGCCGGTGTTGTTCATCGGGTTCATCTGGGCGGGCTGGCATGCGGCGCGGCACGACGATCCGCGTGCAAGGTGGCTGTTGTGCATGTCGTTGCCGATCCTGGCGCTGGTCTGTGCGCAGGCGCTCCTGTCAAAGGCCTATGCCAACTGGGCGGCGATGACCTATCCGGCAGCCTTGCTGCTGGGGGTGCCATTTTTGTTGCACCGGGCGCGTCGACTGCTTTGGGTCGGGCTTGGCATCAACCTGTGCCTGAGCCTCGCGGTGGCGTGCGCCGCAACACAGGTTACGCAATGGAGCATTGGCGACCGGCTGGTTCTGAAACGCTACACCGGCCGCGACAGGGCGGTGCAGGAGGTGGTCGATCTGGCCCGGGACGCGCAGCTTGCTGCCATCGTGGCGGACAGCCGACCGGTCCTTGCGGATCTGTTCTACTATGGGCGTGATGCGGGGCTGGCGTTGTATGCGGTGCCCCATCCGGCCAAGAGCCCGCATTACTATGCCGAGCGGTTCCCTTTGCCAGCCAAGTTTGAGGGCGACGTCCTTTATGTCGGCAGGGCTGCGCCTTGCGGGCAAGCCGATGCGCTTGGTCCGGTGGGGCAGGGGCCGGGGGCCTATGCCGACAGGGGATTACATGGCTTTCGCGTGCCCGCGACCTGTTGGGAGCTGTCGCGATGAACGCCCTTGCAACGGCCTCACTGGCGCGGGCATGGCTGCTTGTCGCGCTAGGTTTTGCGATGTTTCCCAACGTGGATATCTGGGTCGCGCAACAGTTCTACGTCCCGGCGCTGGGCGGTTTCTATCTGGACCACGTCAAAAGCCTCGCGCTGCTGCGCGAAGTCATCTGGAATCTGTTCCATCTGGTGGCGCTGGTCGTCATCCTGTTTGGGCTTCAGGCCTGGTATAGCAACCAGAAGCTGGAGATCCCGGGGCGGTTCTGGGCGTTCTGTGCGAGCCTGATCGTGCTGGGGCCGGTGCTGCTGGTGAATTTGGGGTTCAAGGCCCATTGGGGCCGGGCACGCCCGGCGCAGATCGACAGTTTCGGAGGCGAGGCGCAGTTTACCCCGGCGTTGCAGTTTGCGGATGAATGCGCCCGCAACTGTTCCTTCGTGTCGGGCGAGGCAGCCGCGGCGACGGTGTCCGCCATCATCGCGGGGCTGGTGTTGTGGAATGTGGTGCCCCCGCACCGCCGCCGCCCATTGGTGGTGGTCCTGATCAGCTTTGTGGTGATCGGTGCGAGCCTCCGGGTGATGAAGGGCCGCCATTTCCTGTCGGATGTTGTCTGGGCTGCCCTGATGATGATGACCCTTGCGGTCTGGCTGGGCCGCCTGTTTCGGCTTGCCTCGGCCTTGCCGCGGGTCACGGGGCAGGCGCTGCGCAACGATGCGGGGCTGTTCTGGGGCGATATCCGCCTGTGCCTGACCCCGGCCTTGCGAGAGCTCGCGCGGCTGCTGCGCGGCGGGCGCAGATTGTTTGCCCTGACCCTGGGACGCAGCCTGCTCGCCCGACCGAAAGAGCGACGCCTGGCCCTTGCGCCGTCCACAAAAAGGAGACCGGCAGATGTTCGACCAACGCCCGGATCACGGTGAGCCTGTCCTGACACGTCCCCGAAGACCGGCCCGCCGCAGCCCGGATCGGCTGCGGCGGCTGGCGCTTTGGGTGGTGCGGCAGTTTGGGGCGTTCCTCATCCTCGCGATCCTGCTTGTGTGCATGTCATTCGCCAATCGTTCGGTCGAGCGGATCGGCGACAATATCCAGATCGCCCTGCCGCTGGCGGGATTGGGGTGCGCCGTTGCCGAAGGGCGGGGCGTCCAGTACTTCGGCCGTTTCATCCTGATGGAATTTGCCATCCATGGGTCCAAAGCCGGCCTGGGGAAGGCGCCGTTGAACCAGCGCCCGAATGGCGGTGACAAGGGGTTTCCGTCGGGTCATATGACGGCCTCGGCGTTTGGCGCGACAGCGCTGGTTCAGGGCTGCCTTGCCGCGAACAAGACCGCCCAGGCGGCGGTGGTCATCTCTGCCGGGTTTGTCGGCACCAGCCGGGTAGAGGCCGGGGCGCATACGATCTGGCAGGTCGTCGCGGGCGCGGCCTTGGGCTGGATGCTGCAAATCGCCTCCCTTGCCGCCTTTGACCGGGCTTTCCGCCGTCTTTGGCTAGGGGCGGCGGCTGCGGTCTCAACCGTCCGCCGGGCGGTGGTGTCGCGGTTGCCCACCCGGAGCGGCGACCGGTCGGGGGCGGCGCAAACCTTTGGCCTTGGGGTCGCAGTGGCGGTTGCGCTTGCGGCGGGGTTGGCCGTCCAGAGCCTGTCTGACACGCCGCAAGAGGTGACAAAACTGGCGGAGCAAAGCCACACCGCCCGCTAGTTTCGCAGAAAGACCGAGAGTTCGACCTGCTCCGCGCCACCTATCGAAAACCCGCTGATCGGATCACCTCGCTGCAGTGACAGGCCGGCGTCGGCGGCGGCGCGCTGAAACGCCGCCAGCTGCGGTGCCGTCACAAAGGCAATCCCACAGTCATGCCCCTGCAGGCGGCGGACCGCATCGTCCGGCGCCAGTCCGAAAACCACCGGCTGGGCGTTGAGCAGCATCAGCGACGCCTCTTCATAGCCGATCGAGATCAGCAGCGGTCTTGTGCACAGCTCGGTCTCGGACACGAGACGCGCCATGGCCACCGATGGCCACAATTGCGGTGTCCGGGCGAGGTGGGCGTAGAGCGACACTGACAGTCCGAGGCTCAGGACACCGCAGGCGCAGGCAGGCAGCAGGCGGGCACCTCGCCCGAAGCTCCACCAGCCAAGGGCAATGCCCATCAGGCAGAGGCAAAGGCCGCCAGCCCACCAGAGCGACAGGCCACCGCCCAGCGACTGGCTGAGCCAGGCCGAGGCGACAGGAAAGACCAGCGCCAGCGCCAGGATCACGGCAAGGAATATGCGAAACCCGAGGCCCGGCCGAAGCTGAGCGGGGCGAGACAGCCAGCCGGCGGCGGCCAGTAGCGCCAGGGCCGGATAGGTCGGCAGCACATAGTGAAGCAGTTTGGTGGCGGCCAGTTCGAAGATCAGCCAGGTCGGGATGATCCAGGCGAGGCAAAAGACCACCTCAGGTGATTTCCAGTTGCGCAGGGCATAAAGCCCCGCAAAGGGCAGCAGGATCGCGGCCGGCCAGAACGTCAGCCACACGGCCAGCAGGTAGCTGCCGGGCGGCGCGCCATGGCTTTCCTGCCCCTCGCCGACCTTGGCCAGCAGATCCGCGCCCAGGGAGGCGGTCCAGAACGCACCACCCGAACGCAGGCTGATGGCGATGAACCAGGGCAGCACCAGCACCAGAAGCAGGATGCCGCCCTGTCGAAACCGCAGCGGCGCCAGCCACAACAGGCCACGCCGATGCAGCGCCAGAAGGGCAATCGTGCTGCCAATCACCATCGGACCCAGCGGCCCTTTGACCAGGATCGACGCGGCAAGCGCGCCCCAGAACAGCAGGGCGGCGCCCCGGGACAAACGCCCGTCGGACCAGAGCCGGGCGAGGCTCCATTGACAGATCAGGATGGTGGCCAGCAATGTCGCGTCGGTTTTGGCCAGCCGCGCTTCGGCTCCAAAGACAAAGCTGCTGGCCAAAAGCGCGGCGGCCAGAAACGCGGCTTGCGCCCCCATCAGCTGCAGGGCGACAAGATAGGTCAGAAGCACCGACACCACCGCCGCCAAGGCGGACGGAAGCCGATAGGCCCAGATGTCGTTCAGATGCGCCTCCGCACCGATCAGGGTCTGGGCGGCGGTTTGCAGCCAATACAGACCAACCGGCTTTTTGTAGCGGGCGTCCTCGCCCAGTCGGATGTCGATCAGATCGCCGCTTTCCACCATTTGCCGCGAAGCCTGTGAAAACCGGCTTTCGTCCCGGTCCACCGGCGGCAGGACAAAGAAACCGGGCAGAATCATCAGCAAGGTAAAGACCACCAGCACCAGCTGCGGCAACAGGGTGCCCCGATTGGCGAAACGGAGCAGAGCGGTGTCAACTTGCTGCATCATTTAACAGGCCTTGGATGAATATAGCGGGACGCCGTGCTGGTGTGAAATCGGTCTCTGATGCCTATGTCCAGCCCGGGTGACAGGGGTATGACAGTTGGATGTGCATCACTTTGGTCAGGCTTTGGGATGGGCGCGGTTATACACGTCAAGCAGATGCGCGCTGTTCACGGCGGTATAGGCTTGGGTGGTCGACAGCGAGGCATGTCCCAGAAGCTCCTGGATCGCCCGCAGGTCGCCACCGGCCTCCAGCAGATGGGTGGCAAAGCTATGGCGCATGGCGTGGGGCGTGGCCGAGGCCGGCAGACCGAGCTGACGGCGCGCAGCCGCCACCACGCCTTGCACCGTGCGAGCGTTCAGCGGCCCGCCGCGCACGCCGCGAAACAGCGGCGCATCCTGCTCCATCGGGTGCGGACACAGACGCATATAGCGGTCCACGGCCGTGCGGGCGGCCGCAATCACCGGCACCACGCGATCCTTGTCCCCCTTGCCGCGAATGCGCAGCGTTGGCGGCAGCGGCGCATCCCGTCCCTTGAGCCCCAGCGCCTCGGAAATGCGCAGCCCGCAGCCATAGAGCAGGGTCACCACGGCGCCGTCGCGGGCGGCAACCCAGTCCTGCAGGGATTGCAGTTCGACCGTGTCGATCATGGCACGGGCCGCCTGGGTGTCGAGCGGACGCGGGAGCTTCTTTTGGAATTTGGGCGCGCGGATCGACAGCACGGCGGTCGGCTCAAACCCTTCCCGAGGGGCGAGCCAGCCATAGAACTTCTTCACCGCCGACAGCTTGCGCGCCAGCGAGCGCGCGCCAGTGCCGTTCGCGCGACAGGATGCCATCCAGGCGCGCATGTCAGAGGTCGCAATACGGGCCAGCGCACCCAGCCCCTGCGGTTCGCCAGAATGCAACGTCATGAACATGAGGAATTCGGTGACGTCGCCGCGATAGGCGCTGAGCGTATTTTCCGCAGCCCCGTCCAGGGCGCTGAGGGTGGCAAGCCAGGTCTGCAGGGCATCCCGCGCGGCAGGCGAAATCAGGGCTGTTCCCTGTGTGGTCACGACAGCCAGCGGCGCATGCTGCGCTCAAAAACGCCGGCGAAGAAACTGAGCAGATCAGTACCATGTTGCGGCGTGAACTGCCCCGGGTCCTCGGCGCCGAGGACCAGCAGACCGGGCAGACGGCCGCTGCCAAGATCCAGTTTCAGACAGGCCTCCGACCGCAAGCTCGCCGACTTTTCACCGTAAATGCGTGCGGGCGCGGTGTCGATCTGGCGCAGCAACACGCTGCGCTCCCCGCCAAAGGAACGCCCCTGTGACAGGTAGCCGTCGATGAACCCGGCCTCGGTAAATTTCAGCACATCCCCCACCCGCTCCACCGCGGCTCCGGCTTCTTCCTGGGTGGTTTCGAGGATGAGCGCCATCGCGTCAATCCGCAGGATGTCGCAGAAATCACCGCGCAGCACCTCCATGAACCCGGCAAAGCTTTCGGGGTCGAGCAGGCGCAGGACAGCGCGGTGGATCTGGTTGGTGCCGGCCAGATTTTCATAGGCGGCGGCAATGACCGACCGATGGGTATCCTCAAGCCGGTCAAGCCGGGTTTCCAGCCGTTCCATCGCGAGGCCGCGCATGTCGACGATATTGCTGCCCATCGACCGTTCGTTACCGGCAACCAACGCACGCATCACGTTCGGGTCGTCCAGCACCATCTGGGGCTCGTCAATGATTTTCTTGCGCAGGCTTTCTTCCAGCCCGGCGTTGATACTGCTCATTCTTGTCACCGACTTCTGACCGGGTTTTGGCCACTATAACATGAGGCTTTTAACAAGGCCCACCAAAAAGATGGAAAAACACCGGGCGCTGTCGGCGGGGAAATCCTGTTGAAATAACACACGAAAATGGCGCCACCTTGTGGGTGGCGCCAGTCGGGCTTGTGCGGTTACGCAAAGAGTCGCTTACAGAATCTTGATGCCGGCGGCCTCGATGTCCGCGAGGAATGCCGCAAGGCCCTTGTCGGTCAGCGGGTGGTTGACCATGGATTTGATCACGGCCGGCGGCGCGGTGATCACATCGGCGCCAAGGCGGGCACTGTCGAGGATGTGGTTCACGGTGCGGATCGACGCGGCCAGAATCTCGGTTTCGAATCCGTAGTTGTCATAGACGGTCCGGATGTCTTCGATGAGCTCCATGCCGTCGATGTTGATATCGTCCAGGCGGCCAATGAAGGGCGAAATGAAGGTCGCGCCCGCCTTGGCGGCCAGCAGCGCCTGATTGGCGGAAAAGCACAGGGTCACGTTGACCTTGTGGCCGTCATCGGTCAGGGTTTTGCAGGCCTTGAGGCCATCCCATGTCAGCGGCACCTTGACGGTGATGTTGTCGGCGATCTCCAGCAGTTTGCGGCCTTCGGCGATCATGGTTGCAGCGTCGGTGGCGGTGACCTCGGCTGAAACCGGTCCGTCGACCAGATCGCAGATCTCCTTGGTGACTTCGATGATGTCCCGGCCGGATTTCTTGATCAGGGAGGGGTTGGTGGTGACGCCGTCGACCATGCCGAGATCGTTCAGCTCGGCGATGGCGTCGATTTCGGCGGTGTCTACGAAGAATTTCATGGGCTTTGGTCCTCTGGATGGCTTGGCCTCGGTGCGCCATGCCTTTACCTGATAGGACGTCTCGCGAAAAGTGCGAATGACGAAGAGGCGGTTCAGGGCGCGTCCTTGCGTATGTTAGCGAAAACATCGCAACGCGCACACCGTAGGGGAAAGACAGCAGCGGGTCTACGCTTGGAATGATGCAAGACAACCAAAGTCCAGAGTATTTTGCCGCCGACGCGCGGGTGGCTGTGCTGACCGCGCAGCCCCTGGACCGCCTGCTGGACTATCGCGCACCGCAGGAGGGCTGTTTCCTCGGCGCCTTTGTCGAGGTGCCGCTGGGCCCGCGCAAGGTTCTGGGCGTGGTCTGGGGGCCGGGGGCGGGGGATTTCGACGCGGCCAAGCTGCGGTCGGTCATCCGGGTGTTGGATCTGGCACCGATGCGCGCCGAGATGCGCCAGTTTCTGGAACGCGGCGCGCAATATACCCTGACGCCGCTGTCGATGATGCTGCGGCTGGCCACCCGCGCGCCGGGCCTGTCTGACCCGCCTTCGATGCGCAAGGTGCTGCGCCGGGGCGATGCGGAGCCGGACCGGATGACCGATGCGCGCGCCAAGGTGCTCGACATCATGGATGAATACGATGGCGCCGCCTTTACGCCCAGCGAATTGTCTGGGCTGGCGGGGGTGACCACATCGGTGGTCAAGGGGCTGATCAAACAGGGGGCGCTGCGCGAAGAAGACTCCCCCCGCGATCTGCCATTCCCGCCACTGGACCCGGAATTGCCCGGCAAGCAACTGTCGGAGGATCAGGCCCGTGCCGCCGAAACGCTGGCCGCCGGGGTGAACTCCGGCCGCTATGGTACGACGCTGCTCAAGGGGGTGACCGGATCGGGCAAGACCGAAGTCTACCTTGAGGCGGTGGCCGCCTGTCTGCGCAAGGGGCGGCAGGCGTTGGTTCTGTTGCCGGAAATCGCCCTGACGGCCGAATTCCTGAAACGGGTCGAGGCGCGGTTTGGCGCGGTGCCGGCGGAATGGCATTCCGGCGTTACCATGACCGAGCGGCGCCGGGTCTGGCGCATGGTGGGGCAGGGCGATGCCCAGCTGGTGATCGGCGCGCGGTCGTCGCTGTATCTGCCGTTTCGCGATCTGGGGCTGATCATCGTCGATGAGGAACACGATACCTCCTACAAACAAGAAGAGGGCGTGCTGTATAACGCCCGCGATCTGTCGGTCTGGCGGGCGTCCTTGTGCAACGCGCAGGTGGTGCTGGCCTCCGCGACCCCATCGCTGGAAACCTGGGCCAACGCCGAGGCTGGAAAATACGCCCGCCTCGATCTGACCGCGCGGTTCGGCGCGGCGGTGCTGCCGCAGATGCGGGCGGTGGACATGCGCACCGAGGAGCTGCTGCCCTCGACCTGGATCTCTCCGACGCTGAAGCAGGGCATCGCGCGGCGGATGGAGCGGGGCGAACAATCGCTGTTGTTCCTGAACCGCCGCGGTTTTGCGCCCGTCACCATCTGTCGGGCCTGCGGTGCGCAGGTGGCTTGTGACAATTGCGATGCCCGCATGGTGGAGCACCGCTTTCTCAAGCGGTTGATGTGTCACCAGTGCGGCGAGACAAAACCGGTGCCCACCGAATGCCCCAGCTGCAAGGTCGAGGGCAAGATGGCGCCGGTCGGCCCGGGCATCGAACGGCTGGCCGAAGAGGCGGCGGCGCTTTTCCCCGAGGCGCGTATTGCGGTGCTCAGCTCCGACCTTTTCGGCTCGGCGCGGGCGCTCAAACAGCGGATCGAGGATATCGCAAGCGGCGAGGCGGATATCATCCTTGGCACGCAGCTGGTGGCCAAGGGCCATAACTTTCCCCTGCTGACGCTCGTCGGGGTGATTGATGCCGATCTTGGCCTGCAAGGCTCTGACCTGCGGGCGGCCGAACGCACGTTCCAGCTTATGCGGCAGGTGGCGGGGCGCGCCGGACGGGCAGAACGGCAGGGCGAGGCCTTGCTGCAAAGTTTCCAGCCAGAGCATCCGGTGATCCGGGCGATCCTGTCGGGCGACGAAGAAAGCTTTTGGCGCGCCGAGGCAGAGCAGCGCCGGGCGGCGGGTGTGCCCCCCTATGGGCGCATGGCCGGCATTATCGTTTCGGGCGGCGATCTTGCGCAGGTCTTTGATCTGGCCAATGCCCTGGCCCGCAGCGACGGCCCGCTGCGGCAGGTCGGCGCGCAGCTCTTTGGCCCTGCGCCAGCCCCCATCGCGCGCATTCGCGGTCGCCACCGGGTCCGGCTTCTGGTCAAGGCCGACAAGGGCATCGCGCTGCAGGATGCGATCACACGCTGGATCGCGCCGTTCCGGCTGCGCGGCGATCTGCGCCTGAATGTGGATATCGACCCGCAAAACTTCTTCTGACACTTGCAGGCCGCGCCCCCGATCTGCATGGCTGCAGATCACCTGTGCATCCGGCAATATGACTTGGTACAATTCTTGGCTGGCCTTGTCGCGGCAAGCGATCTAAAGCGATTTCATGTCTGCACCCATGCCCCTTGATCAGGCCAGTACGCTTCCCTTCTGGCGCCGCCCCATCACCCTGCTGTTCATGATGGCATTGGCGATGCCCATTGCCTTTAACGGCTGGAGCCTGTTGCTGAACAATTTCGTCAAGGAGGCCGCCAATTTCGATGGCGCTGATATTGGCGTATTGCACACGATCCGTGAAATCCCCGGTTTCCTGGCCGTCGGCGTGATCGCCGTGATCATGTTCGTGCGCGAGCAGGTGCTGGGGCTGGTCTCGCTGATCCTGCTCGGCGTGGCGACGGCATTGACCGGGTTTTTCCCCGCCATGGGGGGCATCCTGACGCTGACCATGCTCAGTTCCATCGGCTTTCACTATTATGAAACGGTGAACCAGTCGTTGCAGCTGCAATGGCTGCCAAAGGACCGCGCGCCACAGATGCTGGGCTGGTTGCTGGCCGCCGGATCGGCGATGACAGCGGTGGTCTATGTGATTGTGATCCTGCTCTGGGAGCCGCTGAACCTCACGTATAACGCTGTCTATGTCGGTGCCGGGATGGCGACCACGGTGATCGCGCTTTTGTGCATGCTGCTCTATCCGCAGTTCGAGGCGCCGCATCCGCAGGTCAAGAAGCTGATTCTGCGCCGCCGGTACTGGCTCTATTACGCGCTGCAGTTCATGGCCGGGGCGCGGCGGCAGATCTTTGTCGTTTTTGCCGGCTTCATGATGGTCGAAAAATTCGGCTTCAAGGTGCACGAGATCGCCTGGCTCTATCTGATCAACCTCGGCATCAACATGGCGGTGGCCCCGGTTCTGGGCCAGATTGTTGCCCGCTACGGCGAACGCAAGACGCTGATCTTCGAATACGCGGGGCTGGCGCTGGTGTTCCTGGCCTATGGGGGGCTCTACTGGTTCAGCTGGGGCGTGGCGCTGGCGGCGACGCTGTATGTGATTGACCACATCTTTTTCGGGCTGGCGCTGGCGCTGAAGACCTATTTCCAGAAAATCGCCGACCCGGGGGATATTGCGCCAACCGCGGCTGTCGCCTTTACCATCAATCACATCGCAGCGGTGTTCCTGCCGGTCCTTCTTGGCCTGTTGTGGGTGGTGTCGCCGCCCCTCGTGTTTGCCCTGGCGGCGTCGATGGCGCTGATCTCGCTGGCCCTGGCCTGTCTGATCCCGCGCCATCCCGAACCCGGCAACGAGACGATTTTTGCCCGGCTCGTCACGCCTGCCCCGGCCCAATAGCGCCGCCGCCCGGCGCGCTCACCCCTTGACCAAGGCCCGAAGGCTGGCGTAGGCGCGTCACAGCCGCGCCCCTTTGCTCTTTCGGAGATCCCGACATGCCCACCTTTACCGCCCTCACCACCTTGACCGGAAAACCCCAGGCCGAGGCGCTGGGCGAGGCGATGGAGCGGCTGACGCCTGAGCCGACCGGCGTTGGCGTCTTTGAGGTCGAAGATGGCTCCGGTCTGTGGGAAGTGGGCGGCTATTTCACCGAAACCCCGGATCCGGCCGGGCTGGCGCTGCTGGCGACGATCCATGGCGCCAAACCTTTTGCCGTGTCCGAGCTGCCGGAAACCGACTGGGTGGCCCATGTGCGCCGCGAGCTGGCACCGGTGGAAGCGGGCCGTTTCTTCGTCTACGGCAGCCACGATGCAGACAAGTTGCCAGGTGACAAGATCCCGCTGCTGATCGAGGCGGCGATGGCCTTTGGCACCGGTCATCACGGCACGACGTTGGGCTGCCTTCGGGCGCTTGATCATCTGCTGGAAGAAGGTTTCGTCGGCCAGAGCGTGGCCGATATCGGCTGTGGCACTGCGGTGCTGGCGATGGCGGCGGCCCGCGTCTGGCCCGAGGCCGAGATTCTTGCCAGTGACATCGACCAGGTTGCGGTTGATGTGGCGGTGGCAAATATGGACGCCAACGGCCTGAAGGGCGCTGTGACCTGCCTGGAGGCGGCCGGCTTTGACGCGCCCGCACTGCATGACGCCGCGCCTTACGATCTGATCTTTGCCAATATCCTCAAAGGCCCCTTGCTGGCGTTGAGCCCGGACATGGCAGCACACTTGCGCGCAGGCGGTTATGCGATTCTGTCCGGTATCCTCAATGAGCAGGCGGATGATGTGATCTCTGTCTATGCCGAAAATGGCATCAATCTGGAGGTGCGTGACCAAATTGGTGAATGGACGACGCTAACGTTGCGCCGCGCTGACTGAAAGGCGTGCAGTTTAATAGACTTTTAGGTATCTGCCTTCCTTTCGACACATTCCCAGCCTAAGTTGTGACCATCCGCTGGTGGGGGCCAGTTCGGAGAGTCGCAATGAGCGAACAACACGCAGAATTTCGCAACCGGCTTCGTCGGCTGGACAGGAAACATGCGCAGGCAGGGCAGGGATATACTGCCAAGATGCGTGCGGATGGGCTGATCGTCATCGAGCCGCGCAAAAAAGCCCAATCCCGCATTTCCGGGCGCTCTGTCATTCTCTTTGTGGCGGCGATCCTGTTGTTCAAGGGGCTTTTGATGGCCTCGCTTGGCTATGATAGCTATAATTACCGCGTCGCCGAGCTGCGCCAGGGATCGACGCTGGAACAGGCGGGGGCCTGGGTGATGCGAAGCGATCCCTTGTCCACCAAAATTGCCGAAAAACTGATGCCCATCCTGCGTTAGAACTCTCTGGGCAGACAGAAAAAGCCGCGCACCGGGCATTCCGGCGGCGCGGCTTTCTGATTTCAGGCTGCCAATGCGGGCCCGAACGACACAGGTGCGGCGACACAGGTTCGTTTCACGAGCCAGGCTTCCGGTGCCAGGCTCTGGCGCCAGTGATCAGATCAGCGGCGAGTCGCTGCCGAGCGCGTCAATGTCACCGCGGATCAGGCCGATGTCCGACAGCTCTCTGTCGGTCAGCGCCCCGAGCGCATTCCGGGTCATGCGCAGGTCATTCCAGACCATCACGGTTGCGTAAATTGTACTTGCAAGAGCGCCGATACGGCCGATCAGGCCGAGGGTGCCTTGGGCGGTGCGGGTGGTGTCGATTGCAGCCATATCCACGTTCTCTCTAGGTCGAAGGTCATTCATGTCGCATCTGTGCGATGGACGGCACTTAGTCGGGCGGTGATGTCGCCACAAGTGCAATTTCTGCATGTGTTCCATGCACAACCTGCATAGCATTTCCCCTTAAAAAGAAGGGGCATTGGACAATTCAACAGGGTTTGGAAAATGCTGTCGCCGACGTTTCCTGAGGTGTCGTATTTGTCCATTCGACGACGGGTTTCTGCACCAAGGCCGCATTGCCCACAGCATGCCAGGCGGCCAAGACCGGCGGAGCGGACTGGAAAACATTTTGCTATGTTCGCGTTTTGTGCTAGGCGGGATCAACAAAAATCAAACTCTCTGGCAAACGGCGGGCAAACAGGTGCGAATACTGGGCATTGATCCGGGGCTCCGATCCCTTGGGTGGGGCGTAATCGAATCAAACGGTGCACGGCTCAGCCATGTTGCGAACGGGGTCTGCCAGTCCGATGGTGACGATCTGGGCGAACGGCTGCTGTCGCTGCACAATCAGGTCACCGAGATCATCCTTGCCTACGCTCCGGACGAGGCGGCAATCGAACAGACCTTTGTGAACAAGGACGGGGCCGGGACGCTGAAGCTCGGTCAGGCGCGCGGGGTCGCCCTGCTGACCCTGGCCAAGGCGGGATTGCCGGTTGGTGAATATGCGCCGAACCGGGTCAAAAAAACGGTTGTCGGGGTTGGGCATGCCGAAAAGGAACAGGTCCTCCATATGGTCAAACTGCAATTGCCCGGCAGCGCGCCAAAGGGGCCGGATGCGGCGGATGCGCTGGCGATTGCCATCTGCCATGCCTATTACGGCGGCACCAAGCAGCGACAACTGAAAGAGGTGCGCGCATGATCGGGAAATTGACCGGGCGGCTCGACTACAAGGCGCTGGATCACGTGATGATTGATGTCCGGGGCGTTGGCTATATCGTCTATTGTTCGGACCGGACCCTGGCCAGCTTGCCCCCCGTCGGGGAGGCCGTGCAGCTCTATACCGAGCTTCTGGTGCGCGAAGATCTGATGCAGCTTTTTGGTTTCACTTCGCTGGTGGAAAAGGAATGGCACCGGTTGCTGACCTCCGTTCAGGGCGTCGGCGCCAAGGTGTCGCTGGCAATCCTCGGCACGCTTGGTCCCGATGGGGTCAGTCGCGCCATCGCGCTTGGGGACTGGGCGACGGTCAAGGCCGCAAAAGGGGTCGGCCCGAAAACCGCGCAACGGATCGTGCTGGACCTGAAGGACAAGGCGCCCGGCGTCATGGCCATGGGGGGCACGGTCTCTGATGCGCTGGCGGGGCCGGATCTGGACGGGCTGGTCGAACCTGTCGGGGAGGGGCGCGCTGCGGCAGCACCGCGCAAGTCCGCGCCCAAGTCGGTGGCCACAGGGGCGGCGGCGGCCGCTGCCGGAGCGCTGTCTGCCTTGGCGAACCTCGGCTATGGTCCCTCGGATGCCGCCGCTGCGGTGGCCGAAGCGGCGGCCAATGTGCCTGACGCGGGCGAGGCGGATCTGATCCGCGCCGCATTGCGGCTGCTGGCGCCAAAGGGGTAGGATAAGGGTATGGAGACGCGCAGCGTGACGATTGAACGGACCCGAGTGGCCAGACCTGATCCGCAAGCGGGCGGTGTCTGGCTATGATTGATGCCGACCCCGCCCTGCGCCCGGATCCGCTGCCAGAAGACAACGACAGAGCCCTGCGCCCACAGGGTCTGTCAGAGTTCATCGGCCAGGCCGAGGCGCGCGCCAACCTGCGCATCTTTATCGAAAGCGCCCGCCGCCGAAATGAGGCGATGGATCATACGCTTTTTCACGGGCCACCGGGTCTTGGGAAAACCACTCTGGCGCAGATCATTGCACGCGAGCTTGGGGTGAACTTCCGGATGACCTCCGGGCCGGTGCTGGCCAAAGCGGGTGATCTGGCGGCGATCCTGACCAATCTGGAGGCGCGCGACGTTCTGTTCATCGATGAGATTCACCGCCTGAATCCAGCGGTCGAAGAGGTGCTCTACCCGGCCCTGGAAGATTTTGAGCTTGACCTTGTTATTGGTGAAGGCCCGGCGGCGCGGACGGTGCGGATTGAATTGCAACCGTTTACGCTGGTCGGGGCGACCACCAGGATGGGGTTGCTGACGACCCCGTTGCGGGATCGGTTCGGGATTCCGACCCGGTTGCAGTTCTATACGATTGACGAGCTGTTCGAGATCGTCAGCCGCAACGCCCGCAAGCTGGGCGCTCCCGCCGAAGACGCGGGCGCGCGCGAGATCGCGCGGCGCGCGCGCGGCACACCAAGGATCGCAGGACGGCTCTTGCGCCGCGTTGTGGACTTTGCGGTTGTGGAGGGCGATGGCACCATCACCCGAGAGCTGGCCGACAATGCCCTCACCCGTCTCGGGGTGGATCAACTGGGGCTGGACGGGGCCGACCGGCGGTATCTGCGGCTGGTGGCCGAGAACTACGGTGGCGGACCGGTTGGGGTTGAAACCATGTCGGCCGCCCTGAGCGAGAGCCGGGATGCGCTGGAAGAGGTGATCGAGCCGTATCTGCTGCAGCAGGGGTTGATCCAGCGCACCCCGCGCGGCCGCATGCTGGCGCAAAAGGCATGGACACATCTTGGTCTGGCGCAACCGCAATCGGCCACGCGGTCCACCGACGACCTGTTCTCCTGAGGTCGAAACGGGACGCGACAGAACTGTGCCCGGCGATCCGTCCACCCAGGCGGGACCGCGCAACCGGCCGGTGATCGGCGCAATATCCGCCGCCTCTTGATGGGGCGCGACATGACGCATAAAACCGGCCCCAGACGAGGGTCAGGCCGCGCCAGGCCTGCTTGCAAGGTAGAGCAGCATGACAGAATTGATCACACCCGAGAAAATCGAGGCGCTGTTCACAGGCGCGGATGGGACTTACGCCTTTGCCCGCTGGGGACGTCCGATCGCGCCGATCGTCTTTGGGGTGGCGGACGACACGCTGGCGACGGTCAAAGGCGCATTGGAAGCGGTGGTGACCCTGGCGGGTCACCAGATGGCGGAAACCGACCCGGAGCTGGGCTCCAACCTGATGGTGTTTTTCTTTCGGGACTGGTCGGAATTGCTGGCGGTGCCGGACCTTGACCGGATGATTCCCGATCTGGCGGCGCTGGTCGCGCGTTTGTCCGACGTGCAGGCGCAACAGTACCGCGCGTTTTGCTTTGACGATCAGGGCGGCATTCGGGCGGCGTTTGTGTTCTTGCGCATGTCGGGCCCGCTGGCGGAGATTCCGGCCGAAACGCTGGCGCTGACCCAGGCGGTGCAGGTTGTGCTCCTTTGGGGGGAACGCGCCTTTGCGGAGGTCTCGCCGTTGGCGGTTCTGCCGGACAGTGGCGCCACCATTCTGCGGCCTGAGATTTCGGGGGTGATCGCCGCCGCCTATGACCGGATGATGCCGGTTGCGGCGCAGGATCGCAGTCATGCGCTGCGGCTTTACGCACGATTGCAGGGCCCCAGACCGGGCGCACCCACATGACCCATAGCTTTCCCGTCACGGTTTATTACGAAGATACGGATATGGGCGGTGTCGTCTATCACGCCAATTTCCTGCGCTTTATCGAACGCGCCCGCAGTGATTTTGTGCGGGGGCTCGGCGTCGATCAGAACGCCATGCGTGACGCGGGCATCGTCTGGGTGGTGACCCGGATCGAGGCCGACTACCTCTCCCCCGCGCGTTTCGAGGACAACCTGACAGTGCGGACCACGGTCGAAACGGTTACCACGGCCCGGTTGACCATGGCGCAGACCGTGTGGCGTGACGGCCAGGAACTGTTCCGCGCCCGCGTCACGGCGGTGTGCATGGCGATGCAAAGCGGCCGACCGGTCCGACTTCCGGCAGAAGTTCGCGCATCCTTGTAACAAAAGACCCATCCTGACGGGGATCCCTTGGCAATGGCGCTTGTTTTCCGCTAGCGTCACGTCCAATTGGGCCGTGCGATACAAACGACGCGGCATTGGGCGATAGAGCAGGCTGATGGAAGTAGAAACTCTGGCACTGGCGCAGGAGATTGATTTCTCCATGTGGGGGTTGTTCACGCGAGCAACGCTGACGGTGAAATTCGTGATGGTCATTCTGATCGTCGCGTCGGTCTGGTCTTGGTCGATCATCCTGCAAAAACTGATCACCTATCGCTCCGCCCGGCGCGAGGCACAGGTGTTTGAACGTGCGTTCTGGTCGGGCAATCCGCTGGATGAGCTGTTCGACGACATCGGCCCGGACCCTTCGGGCCATTCCGAACGGATCTTTGCCGCTGGCATGACGGAATGGCGGCGCAGTCATCGCACCGACGGGGCGCTGATCCCCGGCGCGCAGGCCCGGATTGACCGGTCTATGGACGTGGCGATCTCCAAGGAAAGCGAGAGCCTCCAGCGCGGGCTGCAAGTGCTTGCGACCATCGGATCCACGGCCCCGTTCATCGGTCTGTTCGGCACCGTCTGGGGCATCATGAATGCCTTTATCGAAATCGCAGAACAGCAAAACACCAACCTGGCCGTTGTGGCGCCGGGCATCGCCGAGGCGCTGCTGGCAACCGGGCTTGGTCTGCTGGCCGCTATCCCGGCGGTGATTTTCTACAACAAACTGTCGGCGGATGCGGATCGGATCATGGGCGGCTACGAGGCCTTTGCCGATGAGTTCGCGACCATATTCTCCCGCCAGCTGGACGGCTGATCCATGGGCGCAGCGGTTCAACAAAAAGACGCAGGCGGCGGACGGAGGCGCGGGCGGCGGCGCTCTCGCGCGCGGCCGATGGCGGAAATCAACGTCACACCCTTTGTCGATGTGATGCTGGTGTTGCTGATCATCTTCATGGTTGCGGCGCCGTTGATGACCGTCGGGGTGCCGGTCGAATTGCCGAAAACCGCCGCCGGCGCATTGCCAGGCGAGGACGAGGAACCCCTGACCGTGACCATGACGGCAACCGGCGAGATCCAGATCCAGACGACACCTGTCGCCCGCGACGAACTGGTGGCGCGGCTGCGGGGCATCGCGGCAGAGCGGACATCTGACCGGGTGTACCTGCGGGCGGATGGGGCGATTGCCTATAGCGACGTGATGCAGGTCATGGGCGCGTTGAACGCCGGTGGCTTTGGCAATGTGGGGCTGGTGACAGACACCGGCGGCCCTGCGCTCGACGGGCGACCTGCGCCCCGGGACGAGTAAGACGGGGGCCGATGTGCAAACCGGCACAAAGATCTCTGTTGCGGGCCATGCCTTTCTGGTCACCTGGGCGCTTGTCGGCGGCTGGTTCGAGTCCGACCCGCTGCCGTTCCAGAGCCAGGAGGTTTCGATCATCTCGGCCGAGGAATTCGAGCGCCTGAGCGCCGTGCGCGCCGCGCCCGAAGTGGCAGAGATCCCGGTGGCGCCGCAGGTGCCGACCCTGGCAGAAAACACGCCCCGTGTGCCCAACCGCCCGGACCCGGTGCCGGCACCGGCCCCGGCAGAACCGATTGCGCCACCGGCCGAGGCCGAAGTGGCACCCGAACCGCCAGCACCAGAGGTGATACCGGAGGTTCCCGCCACGGTTCCGGATGCGCCAGATGTGCCGGAGCTGATCACCGAGCTGCCCCGCGTTGCCGAACCCGAAACGGCGCAGCCGACGGATCGTGTTGCGCCAGAGCCGGTTCAGCCGCCGGAGCCAGACGTCAGGGTCGATGACATCGCCCAGGACGAGGTTGCGCCGGACCAGGGCGCCGAGGCAAACCAGCCGGTTCAGGAAGAAACCGCGCCCGAAGCGGCCAGCGATCGCATCGTGACCGAAGCCGAGGCCGAACAGGCCGAGCCGACGGCGCCGCTGATCACCTCGCGGCCCAAACCCCGACCCACGCGCCCGGTGGTGCAAGAGGCAGAGACCCCCGCGCCGCCGGAAACTGAGGCGCCCGCGCCACAGTCGGCCCAGGTTGATGAAAAACCTGCCCCCGCGCCGGAACCAAAACCAGAGGTCGAAAGTTCCGCCGTGGAGGACGCCCTGCAAGAGGCGCTGACCGGTGCGGGCGAGGTCGAGGCCCCGGAGCCGTCCGGCCCGCCGATGACTGAAGGAGAAAGAGATGCGCTGCGTTTGGCGGTGTCGCAATGCTGGAACGTCGGCTCGCTCTCCAGCGAGGCGATGCGCACGACTGTGGTCGTCGGCCTCAGCCTGTCGCGCCAGGGCGTCCCGGACGCAGGCTCCATTCGGATGCTGTCCAGCTCGGGTGGGTCGCAAGGCGCGGCAACACAGGCCTATGAAACGGCCCGCAGGGCCATTATGCGCTGCGGTGCAAAAGGTTTTGAACTTCCCACTGACAAATATGCGCAGTGGCGTGATATTGAGATGACATTCAATCCTGAAAGGATGCGGATCAAATGAGAAACGCGCTGGCGACATTATGCCTTGGCCTTGCGACGCTGCTGACTTTGGCTCCGGCGGGACAGGCGCAGGACGGGCCGCTGAGGATCGAGATCACCGACGGTGTGATCGAACCGCTGCCCTTTGCAGCGCCCGCATTCATCGCCGATACTCCGGCCGCGTCGCAATACGCGGCTGACATCGCGCGGGTGATCGCGGCCGATCTGGTCGGCTCCGGCCTGTTCCGCGAGATCCCCGAGGTCTCCTATATTTCCGGCCTGTCCGATTTCGACGCGGCGGTGAACTACACCGACTGGAAAGCGATCAACGCCCAAGCGCTGATTGCCGGGGCGGTCAACCTGTCCGGTGACCGCCTTACGGTGCGGTTTCGCGCCTATGATGTCTTCGCAGGTCAGGAGCTGGGGTCGGGATTGCAGTTGTCCGGCACCACGGACGGCTGGCGCCGCATCGCCCACAAGGTCGCGGATACGATCTATTCCCGCCTGACCGGCGAGGGCGGCTATTTTGACAGTCGGGTGGTTTTTGTCTCCGAAACGGGGCCAAAGGACGACCGCAAGAAACGCTTGGCGATCATGGACTACGATGGGGCCAACGTTCAGTATCTGACCAATTCCAACGACATCGTGCTGGCGCCGCGGTTCTCGCCCACCGGCGACCGGGTGCTTTACACCAGCTACGAGAGCGGCTTTCCGCAGATCCATGTGCTGGATGTCGGCAAGGTGCAGCGCCGGGTGCTGTCGACCAACGACGCCGCGATGACCTTTTCACCACGGTTTGCGCCGAACGGAACGACCATTGTCTATTCGCAGTCAGAGGGCGGCAACTCTGACCTCTATACAATGAACATCAACTCCGGGCAGAGCCAGCGGCTGACCAGCGCGCCCTCGATCGAAACCGCGCCGTCCTTTTCCCCGGACGGCAGCCAGATCGTGTTTGAAAGCGACCGGTCCGGGGCGTCGCAGCTCTATGTGATGGCGTCCTCGGGCGGCGAGGCCAAGCGGATCAGCTTTGGCCAGGGCCGCTATGGCACGCCGGTCTGGTCGCCGCGCGGGGACTATATTGCCTTTACCAAGCAGAACGCCGGCCGGTTCCACATCGGTGTGATGCGGACAGATGGAAGCGAGGAACGGTTGCTGACGGCCTCCTTCCTTGATGAGGGGCCGACCTGGTCGCCGAACGGGCGGGTGATCATGTTCACCCGTGAAACCCAAGGCGCGGCAGGGCAGGCGCGGCTTTATTCGGTGGATGTTTCCGGGCGTAACCTCAAACCGGTAAAAACACCTGACGGCGCGTCCGATCCATCGTGGTCGCCGTTGCAGAACTGATACGCGGCTCTCTCGGGTCCGGGCGGTCAAGCCCGTGGCGCGGCGGGCCAGAATATGCTAACACTTCGGCAAGAAATGTCCGATGACACGAGGCGATTTCAGATGAGCAGTATGAAAACAGTAATTTTCCTGGTTGCGGGCCTGTCCCTTGCAGCCTGTTCCGACGCGCGTTGGGACGATACCAATTCCGGCAGCGGCGGCGCGGGGCTGAGCGCGGGGGGCAGTCTGCATGACCCCTCCAGCCCGGCCTATTTCCGCGAAGCGATTGGCGACCGTGTTCTGTTTCTGGTTGATCAATCCAGCATCTCACCAACAGCGCAGGCCATCCTCGACGGTCAGGCGCGCTGGTTGAATGCAAACGGCGATTACGTGGTGACCATTGAAGGCCACGCCGACGAGCAGGGCACCCGCGAATACAACCTCGCCCTCGGTGCCCGTCGTGCAAATGCCGCGCGCGAGTATCTGATCTCGCAAGGCGTCGCAGGCGGCCGCATCCAGGTGGTGTCCTACGGCAAGGAACGCCCGATCGAGATCTGTTCCGAAGAAAGTTGCTATGCCCAGAACCGTCGCGCGGTGACAGTCCTGGCTGGCGGCGCAGTGAGCTGAAGCAGATGACGCGTATGCGCCAGATCCTCCTTTCGACAGCGCTGGTTGTGGCCGGCGCGCTTCCCTCGGTCGCGCAGGAACGGGACCAGACCCTGGCGGACATCCGTCAGGAACTGACCGTCCTGCACGTGGAAATCCAGCGCCTGAACCGCGAGCTGTCCACGACGGGGGCGCCCTCGGCTTCGCTGGCGGGGTCCTCGGTTCTGGAGCGGGTGACCGCCATTGAAGAGGAACTGCAACGGCTGACGGCACAGACCGAAGAGTTGCAGTATCGCATTCAGCGCGTCGTTGAGGATGGCACCAACCGGGTCGGCGATCTGGAGTTTCGTCTGGTTGAACTGGAGGGCGGCGACCTGTCCCAGCTGGGCGAAACCACAACCCTCGGTGGGCCGAGCGAAGACACCGCCGCCGGGCTTGGTCTGGGTCAGAAACCGCCTCTGGCCAGCCCGACCGATGGGGTGACAGGGGAACTCGCCATTGGCGAGGAGACCGATTTTCAGGCTGCGGTCAGCGACCTTGACGCGCAGGCCTATCAGGCCGCCGCGGATAAACTTGAAGCCTTCAAATCGGCCTATCCGGGCAGCCCGCTGACCGCGCAGGTCGATTTCAACCGGGGCAAGGCCCTCGACGGGCTTGGCGATACCCGCGAAGCCGCGCGCGCCTATCTGGCGGCCTTTACCGGGGATACCACGGGGTCTGTCGCGCCCGAGGCACTGTTTGAACTGGGGGCGGCGCTTGGTCGTTTGGGGCAGTTGGATCAGGCTTGCATCACGCTGGCCGAAGTCGCGGTCCGCTTTCCCGCACATCCGATGGTGGCAAACGCTGAACAGGAGCGGGCCAAACTGGCGTGTTCCTGACCCCGCCGACAGAAGAGGCTCTGACCGAAGAAATCCGTCGTCAAATCGGCACGGCCCTGCCATCTCGCCTTGGCGTGGCGGTGTCGGGCGGCAGCGATTCCGTGGCGTTGATGCATTTGCTCGCGACCCTCGCTGATGAGGGGACGATGCAGCTCCATATTGCGACGGTGGACCATGGTCTGCGCCGCGAATCACGGCAGGAGGCCGAGGCGGTCGCAGCGCAGGCGGCGCAACTGGGCCTGTCACACGATATCTTGACCTGGCAGGAGCCGACAGAAGAGGGCAATCTTCAGGATGCGGCGCGCACGGCCCGCTACCGGCTGCTTGAAACCTGGGCCCGGGGACGCGGCATCGACCAGGTCGCGGTGGGGCACACGGCCGACGATCAGGCTGAAACCGTCCTGATGCGACTGCGCCGGGCCTCCGGGGTGACCGGTCTGGCGGGGATGGCCCTGCGGCAGGTCCGGGGCAGCCTCACCCTGCTGCGCCCGATGCTGCACCTCCGGCGGGAGGACCTGCGCGACTACCTGACGGCGCGGGGCATCACTTGGATCGAGGACCCCAGCAATCAGGACATGCGGTTTGAACGGGTGCGGATCCGCGATGCGCTGCGGGCGCTGGAACCGCTTGGCCTGACGGTCGAGGCCCTGGGCACCGTTGCAGACAATATGCGCATGGCCGACAGTGCGCTGGCGCAGGCCATGCTGACGGCGGCCAGGGCGATCGGTCAGGTGCGCTATGGCGCTGTTATGATTGACGCTGACGGGTTTGGCGCGCTGCCAGAAGACGTGGCGCGGCGGCTTCTGCTGCAGGCGATCACATTTGTGAACGGGCCGGGCTATCCGCCCCGCCGCGCGCCACTGCAAGAGGCGCTGCGCGCCATGGAGGCCGGGCGCGGCATGACCCTTCAGGGCTGCCAGATTTTCAAACGCGGGGCGTCGTTCTGGATTTGTCGCGAGTCTCGGACGGTGCAGGATAGCTGCCTATCCTGGCCCAAGGGTGCAGCTGCGGCCCAGCTCTGGGCGGCGGCGTGGCGGGTGCAGGGACCGAAGGACGTGGCGCCGGGTACAGAAATCCGGCCCCTTGGGGCGGCGGGGCTGCGACACATCGGGGACTGGCGGCAATTTGCCACCCCGCGCGAGGTCCTGATGACACTGCCCAGCGTCTGGAAAGGCGAGGAAATGCTTGCCGCGCCGCTGCTTTTCCGCTCTTCTGAATGGACAATAACCGCCCTTCGTCCCGCAGAGACATGGGCGGTGAATGCTTTATCGCATTGAACCTGACCAAATCATCCTTATTCTAGGTATAACTGATGGTCGTCACGTGCTACTGCCGTGGCGTCCTTGGAATTCTTGGGAGAGCCATTTTGGGCAACGCACGTAATATCGCCTTTTGGGTTGTTCTGTTCCTGCTTGTCGTGACCCTGTTCAATTTGTTCAGCGGATCCGGCAGCACGTTGCAGAGCCGCGAAAGGACTTATTCGGAATTCGTAACCGCTGTTGAGAACGGTCAGGTCAGCCGGGTGACGCTCGATGGCGAACAGGTCAGGTTCACCACCTCCGACAATCAGAGCTATACCACGATCAAACCGGGCGACGCCGAAGTCACCCAGATGCTGATCGACAATAACATCCCCGTCCGGGCGGAAAAGCAGCAGCAGTCGGGCTTTCAGTCCTTGTTGCTGACCTTCCTGCCCTTCCTGTTGCTGATCGGTGTCTGGATCTATTTCATGAACCGGATGCAGGGCGGCGGCAAAGGCGGCGCCATGGGCTTTGGCA
Organism: Tritonibacter horizontis; assembly: GCF_001518015.1. Lineage (GTDB taxonomy): Bacteria > Pseudomonadota > Alphaproteobacteria > Rhodobacterales > Rhodobacteraceae > Epibacterium > Epibacterium horizontis. Next base: position 21,922 of record NZ_LPUY01000075.1, on the reverse strand, counting down.
AATCCAAGGCCAAGATGCTGACCGAAAAACACGGTCGCGTGACCTTTGATGATGTCGCCGGTATCGACGAGGCCAAGGAAGAGCTGGAAGAGATCGTCGAATTCCTGCGCAACCCGCAGAAATTCTCGCGTCTTGGCGGCAAGATCCCAAAAGGTGCGCTGCTGGTGGGCCCTCCGGGCACCGGTAAGACGCTGCTGGCCCGCGCTATTGCCGGCGAAGCAGGTGTGCCCTTCTTCACCATCTCGGGCTCCGACTTTGTCGAGATGTTCGTCGGTGTCGGTGCCTCCCGTGTCCGTGACATGTTCGAGCAGGCCAAAAAGAACGCGCCCTGCATTGTGTTTATTGACGAAATCGACGCTGTGGGCCGTCACCGTGGTGCCGGTTATGGCGGCGGAAATGACGAACGCGAACAGACGCTCAACCAGCTGCTGGTCGAAATGGACGGGTTTGAGGCCAACGAAGGCGTGATCATCCTGGCGGCCACAAACCGCAAGGACGTGCTGGACCCGGCGCTGCTGCGTCCCGGTCGCTTTGACCGCAACGTCACCGTCGGCAATCCGGACATCAAGGGCCGCGAGAAGATCCTTGGCGTGCATGCGCGCAAGACGCCATTGGGCGCTGACGTGGATCTGCGCATCATCGCACGCGGCACGCCGGGCTTTTCCGGTGCCGATCTGGCCAACCTGGTGAACGAGGCGGCGCTGATGGCCGCCCGCGTCGGGCGCCGGTTCGTGACGATGGAAGACTTCGAGAGCGCCAAGGATAAGGTCATGATGGGCGCAGAGCGTCGATCCATGGTCCTGACGGCGGATCAGAAGGAAAAGACAGCTTACCACGAGGCCGGCCATGCGCTCGTCGGGCTGCGGTTGCCGGAATGCGACCCGGTCTACAAGGCCACGATCATCCCCCGTGGTGGCGCGCTCGGCATGGTGGTGTCCCTGCCTGAAATGGACCGGCTGAACTGGCACAAGGACGAATGTGAGCAGAAGCTGGCGATGACCATGGCGGGCAAGGCGGCCGAGATCATCAAATACGGCGAAGGTCATGTGTCCAATGGCCCCGCAGGTGACATCCAACAGGCCAGCCAACTGGCGCGGGCGATGGTTCTGCGCTGGGGCATGTCGGACAAGGTCGGCAACATCGATTATGCCGAGGCCCACGAGGGATACTCTGGCAACACCGGTGGGTTCTCAGTGTCGGCAAACACCAAGGAGCTGATCGAGGACGAGGTCAAACGTTTCATCGAAGAGGCCTATCAGACCGCCTACAGGATCCTGGTGGAAAACAAGGATGAATGGGAACGTCTGGCGCAGGGGCTGCTGGAATACGAAACCCTCACCGGGGACGAGATCAAGCGGGTGATGAACGGCGAACCGCCGCAGGCGGACGATGATGCGGGCGATGACGCCGACACCGGCGCGCCATCCATCACCGCGATCCCCAAGGCCAAGCCGAAGAAAACACCGCCCGATGGCGACATGGAGCCGGAACCGTCGGCGTGATCCATGCGCCGCGGCAACGCAGCAAAGTGAGGGGTACCCAAGCGGGTGCCCCTCTTTTTTGTTCTGTCGGGGCGCCTTGGCGACCGGGCTGCGCCGGGCGCTGAGGGGAGGGCACATCCGCACAGGCGGATCGGCAATTGCATCCCCATGGGCTGCTGCTAAATTGCAGGCCGGTCACCTCGGCGGGCCGCACAACAACGGAGTGGAACATGCCAGTACTGACGGAATCACGTTTCATCGCGGAAATCACCTGGCTCGGCATGGTGCCGGCGGGGGGCGGCATTCAGGCGGAGCGCCGTGAGGCGCTCGACCTTGGCTTTGACGGGATCTCCGGCGAACGGCATGAAGGGCGCGAACGCGCCTCTTGTGTGCGGGTGAAAAACCTCTACCCGCAAGGCACCGAGATCCGCAACGTGCGACAGCTGACGATCCTTTCCGAAGAAGAACTGGCGCTCATCGCTGCCGAGATGGGGCTGGACCAGATCGACCCACGCCACCTTGGGGCGTCGATGGTGATCCGGGGCATTCCCGACCTTACATTTGTGCCGCCTTCGGCCCGCCTGCAGGCGCCGGATGGGGCTACGCTGACCATTGATATGGAAAACCAGCCTTGCGTGCTGCCGGGGCGCGAGATCGAAAAGGATCACGGCGGGTTTGGTCCCAAATTCAAGCGCGCGGCGGAAAACCGGCGGGGAATCACAGCCTGGGTCGAACGTCCCGGTCAGGTGAAGCTGGGCGATGCCTTGCGTCTGTTCCTGCCTGCGCAACGCGCCTGGCAGGGGGAAAGCTGAACCGGCAGGGAACATTGTTTTCCTTTTGACGCCTGCGCGCCCCTATCGAAAACAAGGGACGACGCTCTGAGGCACAATTGTGTCGGAAACCTATGGCGCGGTTTTTTCCCGAGCGGCTAAGCGTAGAGGGGACGCCGGTGCCCACGCCGGACCCTGCCAACTCGACACTTAGGAACCAGGCCATGAGCTACAAGAGTGACATTGAAATCGCCCGCGAGGCGAACAAGCTCCCGATCCAGGAGATCGGTGCCAAACTGGGCATGACCCAAGACGACCTTCTGCCCTATGGCCATGACAAGGCCAAGGTCAGCCAGAAGTTCATCAATTCGGTCCAGGGCCGTGAGGACGGCAAGCTGGTTCTGGTGACCGCGATCAACCCGACACCGGCGGGCGAGGGCAAGACCACCACTACCGTTGGTCTGGGCGATGGCCTGAACCGGATTGGCAAGAACGCGATGATCTGCATCCGCGAAGCCTCGCTTGGTCCGAACTTTGGCATGAAGGGCGGTGCCGCAGGCGGCGGTATGGCACAAGTGGTCCCGATGGAGGAAATGAACCTCCATTTCACCGGCGATTTTCACGCCATCACCTCGGCGCATGCGCTGCTGTCGGCGATGATCGACAACCACATCTACTGGGGCAACGAACTGGAGATCGACATCCGCCGCGTCGTCTGGCGCCGTGTGGTTGACATGAACGACCGGGCCCTGCGTCAGATCACGGCGTCGCTTGGCGGTGTTTCCAACGGGTTCCCGCGCGAGACCGGGTTTGACATCACCGTGGCCTCCGAAGTCATGGCGATCCTGTGTCTGTCCAACGATCTGAAGGATCTGGAGAAACGTCTGGGCGACATCATCGTTGCCTATCGCCGCGACAAGACGGCCGTTTATTGCCGCGATATCAAGGCCGAAGGCGCGATGACCGTGCTGTTGAAGGACGCGATGCAGCCGAACCTGGTGCAGACGCTGGAGAACAACCCGGCCTTTGTGCATGGCGGCCCCTTTGCCAATATCGCCCACGGCTGCAACTCTGTCATCGCCACCAAAACCGCGATGAAAGTCGCCGATTATGTGGTGACCGAAGCGGGCTTTGGCGCGGATCTTGGCGCTGAGAAGTTCATGAACATCAAGTGCCGCAAGGCGGGCATTGCCCCCTCGGCTGTGGTGATCGTGGCCACCGTGCGCGCGATGAAGATGAACGGCGGCGTGGCCAAGGCGGATCTCGGGGCGGAAAACGTCAAGGCGGTGCAGAACGGCTGCGCCAACCTTGGCCGTCACATCGAGAACGTGAAGTCATTTGGCGTACCTGCGGTCGTCGCGATCAACCACTTTGTCACCGACACCGAGGCTGAGATCGACGCGGTCAAGGCCTATGTGGCCACCCATGGCGTCGAGGCCGTGCTGGCCCGTCACTGGGAACTGGGCTCCGAAGGGTCTGCTCCCCTGGCGGAAAAAGTGGTGGAACTGGTCGAGGGCGGCAGCGCCAATTTCTCGCCGATCTACCCGGACGAGATGGCGTTGTTTGAAAAGATCGAAACCATCGCCAAACGCATCTACCGCGCCGACGAGGTTCTGGCCGATGCCAAGATCCGCAATCAGTTGAAGGAATGGGAAGCCGCAGGCTACGGTCATCTGCCGATCTGCATGGCAAAAACGCAGTATTCGTTCTCGACCGATCCCGATCTGCGCGGGGCGCCGGTTGGCCATTCGGTGCCGGTACGGGAGGTTCGCCTGTCGGCAGGGGCCGGTTTCATCGTGGTGGTCTGTGGTGAGATCATGACAATGCCCGGTCTGCCACGGACGCCGGCGTCGGAAACCATTCGTCTGAATGATGACGGCCAGATCGAAGGCTTGTTCTAAGGGCCGAAATAGGCAATCTGCGGCCCGGGGCATAGATCTCGGGCCGTAGGCCGTGTTTGATGTGGCGATGACCAGCCGAAAGCCACCGCGTGGATGTGCCGATATGTCCAGTTTGCGCGCAGCGAGGGACATCCCAGAGATTTGAACAGAGTCCCCGGGGGGCTCTGTCACCAGAGAAGGAACAAAGCGATGGCAGCAGAAATCATTGACGGTAAGGCCTTTGCGGCCAAGGTGCGCGGTCAGGTGGCCGAACATGTCGCGCGGCTGAAGGCGGATCACGATCTGGTGCCGGGGCTGGCCGTGGTGCTGGTCGGCGAAGATCCTGCCTCGCAGGTCTATGTTCGCTCGAAGGGCAAGCAGACCCTCGAAGTGGGCATGAAATCCGTCGAGCACAAACTGGCGGTCGATACCTCCGAGGCCGATCTTCTGGCGCTGATCGACCAGTTGAACCGCGATGACAGCATCCATGGCATTCTGGTGCAACTGCCGCTGCCCAAGCATCTTGACGAGGATCTTGTCATCAACGCCATCGCACCGGCCAAGGATGTGGACGGGTTCCACATTTCCAACGTCGGGTTGCTGGGAACCGGGCAGAAATCCATGGTGCCCTGCACGCCGCTGGGCTGCCTGATGATGCTGCGCGATTACCATGGGTCGATTTCCGGCATGGATGCGGTGGTGATTGGGCGTTCCAATATTGTCGGCAAGCCGATGGCGCAATTGCTGCTCGGCGACAGCTGTACGGTGACCATCGCGCATTCGCGGACCAAGGATCTGCCAGAGGTGGTGCGCCGTGCCGATATCGTCGTGGCGGCCGTGGGCCGCCCCGAAATGGTGCCCGGTGACTGGATCAAGCCGGGTGCGACGGTCATAGACGTCGGTATCAACCGCATCGACGCCCCGGAAAAGGGCGCCGGAAAGACACGCCTGGTGGGCGATGTGCATTACGAAAGCGCCGCCGCGCGCGCCGGGGCCATCACCCCGGTGCCGGGGGGCGTCGGGCCAATGACGATTGCCTGCCTGCTGGCCAATACGGTGACCGCCTGCTGCCGGGCAAACGGCATCGCGGAACCCGAGGGGCTGACCGCCTGAGGCCCCGCGCGGCGAGGACTGCCCCGAGTTGACAGCTGACAACTTTTTGCGGCGGCGTGCCACGGCGCGCGCCGCCGTTGTGTTTTCTCGTCGCCCTGGCCGGGGCCTGGGATCTTCTGGCGGGGCCTATGTCTATCGCGGCATCGGGCAGGGCAGGGGGCGTGGTCCCGTCAGCACTGCCAATGCGTCGCTTTGCAACAATCCGGTCAAGGCCTTGTCGGTGCTGCGCAAACCGCCGGTGTAGGTCCCGAAGGCCGGCAGGATCAGGCGGGTCCGGTCCAACAGAAACGCCGGTCTGAACTGGCCGCGCAGGCTGGCTTTGGGGTGGTAGTGACCGCTGATTTCGCCGGTCGCTGCGGGGTCTGCGATATGGCGCAGGGTGAGAGGGCCGAGGGCGAACTCTGCCAGCGCGATACCACCCAGGTTTGGCGGGCTGGGGTCATGGTTTCCCTCGACCCAGACCCAGTGACGCCCCACCATCATACCACGCAGCCTGTCCAGATCGCTCAGAGGCAGGTTTCGGGCGGCATGGTCATCGTCGAAACTGTCACCGAGGCAGACAATCCGCGCCGGGCGCTGCGCTGCGATCAATGTCTCCAGCCGGTCCAACGTATCACGGGTTTCGTAGGGCGGCAGCGAAACACCGGTGCACCGGGCCACCCGTTCGGATTTGCCCAGATGCAGATCGGATACGACAAGGGTCGACTGCGCCGCCCACCAAAGTGCCCGCGCGCCCAGCAGGGACAGCCGCTCGCCACAGAACAGGACATCAAAACCGGCCGGTGCGTCCTGCCGATCATGGGGCCGAGCCGGGCTCATTGCGACAGCCCCGCAAGGCCGGAGGCCGCCATCAAGGCCGCCGCTTCCTGCGCCATCAGGCGTTCAATTCCCGCCCCTTTGATCTGGATCTTGCCCACCTCGAGCAGCAGCGGTGCCGCCAACGGCGAGATGCGCGTCAGCCGTCGAAGGTCCAGTCGCGTGCCGACCCGGGCCATCATCTCTTCGATGCGGCCAAAATCGACCAGCCCCCGCAGGGCTTCCTCGCGGGTGATGTCGAGCAACAGGTGATCGGGGTCGTATTTTCGCAGCGTGTCATAGAGGATGTCCGCGGAGAAACTGGCCTGCCTGCCGCTTTTGCGCTGACCGGGGGTGTTGCGCTCGATCAGGCCCGCGATGATCGCGGCAGAGCGGAAGGCCCGCTTCATCACGGCGTTTCCGGCCAGCCAGCCGTCCAGACCGTCCCGCAGGGTTGCAAGATCCAGCAGGTCCTGTGGGGCTGTCACCGGTTCCAGCCCCCAGATCAGCGTTGCGTAATCCGAGGCGACAAAGCCAAGCGGGCCAAGCCCGAGATCCTCCATCCGCTTGGTCAGCAACAGCCCCAGCGTCTGCTGCGCATTGCGCCCGGCAAAGCCAAAGACACAGAGATATTCGCGCCCCTCATGCGGAAAACTTTCCAGCAGCAGGCGTCCATGGCGGGGCATCTGCGAAACCTCGCGCTGCAGGGCCAGCCATTCCGCGGTGTGGGGGGGCAGATCGTCCCAGTCGGGTTGGTTCAGGATCCGCAGGATGCGGGCCGAAAGCTGGGTGGAGGTGGCGAATTTGGTGCCGTTGAAGGTCGCGACCTTGGGTTTTTTGGCAGCGTTCCGGGTGACTTCGACGGTCATTTCGCGCAGCCCTTCATAGCGCACGATCTGGCCTCCAATCAGGAAGGTATCACCGGGCGTGAGCGTCGCGGCAAAGCCTTCTTCGATCTCGCCCAGCGGTTTGCCACCGCGACTGCGTTTGAGCCGGACCTTGAGCGTATCGGTGTCCTGGATGGTGCCGAGGTTCATGCGGATGCGGGTGCTGGCGCGGGGATCGCGCAATTGCCAGCGGCCATCGGGGCGTTGCAGCAACCGCTGCCATTGATCATAGGCCCGCAGCGCATAGCCGCCGGTGGCACAGAACGCGAGACAGGCATCAAACTCGGCCCGGCTGAGGCTGGCATAGGCCCCGGCGCTGGTCACCTCTTGATAAAGATCGGTGGCCTCAAAGGGCCCGGCGCAGGCTGCGATCAGGATATGCTGGCACAGGACGTCTCGGGGGCCGGTTGGCAGCGGGTCACCGTCGAGATCGTTGTCCCGGACGGCCTCCAGCGCGGCGCGGCATTCCACCACCTCAAAACGGTTGGCGGGCACCAGCAGCGCCTTGGACGGGGCATTGTAGCGGTGATTGGCACGGCCGATGCGCTGCACCAGCCGTTTGACGTTCTTCGGCGCGCCGATCTGGATCACCAGATCCACGTCGCCCCAGTCAATCCCGAGGTCCAGAGAGCCGGTACAGACCACCGCACGCAGCTCGCCCCGAACCATCGCGGCCTCGACCCGTTCGCGCTGCGTCCGATCAAGCGAGCCATGATGGATGCCGATCGGCAGGCTGTCCTCATTCGCCAGCCACAGGTTGTGAAAGAAGATTTCCGCCTGGGCGCGGGTGTTGTGAAAGATCAGCGTGGTGTTGTGCTGGCGGATCTGGTCAAGCACCGCGGGAATAGAATAGGCCGCGCCGCCCCCGGCCCAAGGGGGCGCCTCTTGCGTTTCCAGCATGCGGATATCCGGTGCGGGACCGGGGTCGGCCAGCAGAATCTCGCAAGGGTCCGGATGCCGCGCCAGCCGGTGTGCAATCGCCTGCGGGTCATCCACTGTGGCCGACAGACCCACCCGACGCAAATCGGGGCACAGTGCCTGCAGGCGGCTCAGCGCCAGCATCAGCTGATCGCCACGCTTGCTTTCAGCGAGGGCGTGGACCTCGTCAATGATGATCCGTTGCAGGCCCCGAAAGATGCGCGGTGCGTCCTCGTATGACACCATCAGCGCCAGGCTTTCGGGGGTGGTCAGCAGGATCTGCGGTGGATCTGCGCGCTGACGGCGCTTGCGCGTCGCAGAGGTGTCGCCGGTCCGATCCTCGATCCGGATCGGCAGGCCCATCTCAGTCACGGGGCCGGTGAGGTTTCGCTTGATATCGGCGGCCAGCGCCTTGAGCGGCGAAACATAGAGCGTGTGCAGCCCCGCGTGGTTCCCGGTCGCCAGTTCGGCCAGGGTTGGCAAGAAGCCGGCCATCGTCTTGCCACCACCGGTGGGTGCAATAAGCAACGTCGCGGGTGCGTCCTTGCGTGCCAGCATCGCATGTTGATGCGGATGGATCGACCAGGCGCGGGCCGCGAACCAGGACAGAATCTGTGGGGGCAGGGAGGTCATGTTCCCCATTTAGTCCAAAGCGGTGTCGCCGCCAAAGGATTTTGCGCACAGCCCTGCCGGGGCAGGCCCGCTATTTCACAATCGTCTCGTCCTTGACGAACATATTGGCCCAGGCGCGGTCGATCAGTTCGGGGCTCATCTGATAGGGAATGCCTTCGAATTCGCAGATGGAGATCATCTGATCGACCAGGAACACCGGCTGATAGTTGGCATAGATATTGTTGATTGTCGGGTATTTGACCTTCAGCAGATGCACCAGCGCGGCCTCGTCCAGGGGCATGCCTTTCTTGCGGGCCACAAGGGCAAAGATTTTCAGGTAGTTTTCCTGATTGGGCCCGTCAATCTTGATCTTGAAGAAGATCCGGCGCAGGGCGGCCTGGTCAAAAATCTCGTTCGGATGGAAGTTGGTCGAGAAGATCACCAATGTGTCAAACGGGACTTCGAATTTTTCACCGGATTGCAGGGACAGGATGTCGCGGCCCTCTTCCAGGGGAACGATCCAGCGGTTGACAAGGGCCTGCGGGCTTTCGGCCTGGCGGCCAAGGTCGTCGACGATAAAGATCCCGCCGGTGGATTTCAGCTGCAGCGGCGCCTGATAGGTGCGCGCGGTAGGGTTGTAGACCAGATCCAGCATCGACAGCGACAGTTCCCCCCCGGTCACCACGGTCGGGCGTTCGCAACAGACGTAGCGTTCGTCGAACCGGCGGTGCTTGCGCAGGGCGTTGGGGTCTTCGACGTCGGCGGCGACCTCGCTGTGCACGATGGGGTCATAGACGGTGATCACCTGCCCGGCGTATTCGATGGCGCGGGGCACGTAGACGCGGTCGCCCAATGCGTCGCGAATACCGTTGGAGATCGAGGATTTGCCGTTGCCGGGCGGGCCATACATCAGGATCGAGCGGCCTGCGCTGACAGCAGGGCCAAGGTGGTCGAGCAGACTGTCGGGCAGGATCAGATGCCCCATGGCGGCGGTCAGTTGCTGGCGGGTCACCATGATATTGCGGATCGACTGGCGTTTGACCTGTTCGCGGTAGACGTCCAGCGGCACCGGCATGGCGCCGAAGTATTCGGATTGAGACAAGGCATCCAGGGCGCGGGCCTTGCCTGCATCGGTCAGCTGATAGCCCATTTCATTGCCGGCATTGGCGTTGAGCGTGCCTGTCGCCTCGACCAGTTTCTGTTCGCGGGCGATATCCACCAGTTCCTGCGTCACCGAGGAGGGCAGGCAGATCGCTTCGGCCAATTCTGTCACCATGTCCAGGGTCTTGCGGAACATGGTTTTCAACAGAATGTCGCGCATCATCACCAGGGGCAGGCGCATCTCTGCCAGGCCTTTGGGCGCGGGGGGGGCGATCACGGAGGTGGTCTGCATGTTCATCTCTGGCATGGCCTCGTTTCAGGATGTGGACAGGGCGGAACCGTCCCGACAGAGACTATGGAATACTGTGGCAAGACCACGGCAGCGTTGCAGCATTTCCGCGAAGAGCCTGTTTGATTGTCCGGGTTTGAGGGGGGCTGCCCGGGCCAGGGCAAAGGCGCAGGATTAGACCCCGGAGGCCGCCGCCCGGCACAGGTAGAGTGCAAGGGTCGCGCCCAGACACAGACCCATCGGGAACTTGCGGCCGACGTCCCAGCTTTTCCAGTGGGGCGCCAGGCGGCGCAGGGCGGTGTGCCGGGCAAACCGGTGGGCGAGGAACCCGGTCAGCAGCGTGACGGCAAAGATGATCACCACCAGCGACAGATCGGCAAAGGCGACATAGGGCGCGGCGGCGCCGGCAAATTTCGCATCTCCCGCCCCCACGAGCCCCGCCGCGTAGAACAGAAAGCCGAGGCCGACGCCGATTGGCAGATGCAACAGCTGCCAGCCATAGTCGGCCCAGGTGGGCATCACCAGAAGGCCAAGAAGGACATAGACCGCGCCGAGACTATCCACGGTCCAGTTCGGAATGCGCATTTCGCGCAGGTCGGTCAGCATCACCACGGCACACAGCGGCAGCACGAAGGGCAGGAACCACAGGGCGGCTTGGGCCGGGAAATGCATCCGTGCGCCCCCGCCTTAGCCGTTTTCGAGCGCTTCGAGCGCGCGGGCGGCAACGTCGAAATGTTGCGGATGGGTATCAATCGCCTCGCGCAGCAGGCCTTCGCCGGTGCTGACATCGCCTTGTTTGACCGCCGACAGGGCCATCGTATGCAACAGCTGTGCCCGCTCGGTCTGGGTCATTGCGATGACGGGCAAGCTGTAATTGCGCTGTGCCCCCCGGGCGAGCACAAGGTTGTTCTTGGCGGTGAACAGGTTCGGGTCCTGACGCAGGGCCTCGCCAAACAGCCGCTCCGCCTCGGCATAGTCGCCACGGCTCAGCTTGGAATAGCCCCAGTTGTTAAAGACACCCGCCGGAGTCGTCGTGAGCCCAATGGCCGTTTCATAGAAACTGTCCGCCGCTTTCCAGTCCTTCTGAGAGTCGGCCACCATCGCCTCGAGACGATAGCGTTTGAAGGTCTCATGGGTGGGCGGGACGGTATTGAGGGTTTCCTTGGCCTGATCCCAGCTGTTGGTGCGGATCAGCGCGTCTGCCAGCTCTACCCGGTCGGCATCCGTTGCCGCCGGCAGGGAGGTGACCCGCTGCCATGCGGCGGCGGCCTCTGTGTAGCGTTTGGCGCGTACGAGCGACGCTGCGAGGCCTCGGTTAAAATCAATCCGATCCGGGTTGCTGGCGACGCTGCGCTGGAAGTAGCTGACCGCCTCGTTGGGGTCGGAGCTGTTCAGGATAACGTTGTTGAGATTGCTCTCGTCGATCACATTCACGTCCTGCAAGGCCCGTTCGACGGCTTCTTTGTCGATCTCCTTGCTGCAGGAGGCAAGGGTCAACACCCCGATCAAACCTGCGGACAAAAGAACCATTTGGCGCATTTTTCTGCGTCCTTTTCTGCTCTGCCTCTGGCGCTATGGTGTCGTCTGGATGCGATATACACCGCCGCCCTGCCGCACCAATTTATAGTCACTGCCTGTGGCGTCACTATGGCCCGGATTGTCAAGATTTTCGAGGGCCAGCCGCAAATTATCGCGGATTGCGTCACTTTCGCCATTGTCGAAGGCATAGGCCCGGCGCAGGATCTGTTCGGCCTCGGCCGTCTTGCCGCGTTCCAGCAGCACAACCCCGAGGTTATTCAGCGCTTCGAGCCATTCGGGAGCATCCTTCACCGCCCGGCGCAACAGATCCTCGGCCTGCCCCAATCGCCCAAGCCCGAGGTTGGCGGAGCCCAGACTGGACAGCACCTCAGGCGTCAGCCCCTCCTGCAAGGCGGCCCGGTTGAAAGCGTCGATCGCCAGTTCGTATTGTCCTGCGGCCATCAGCCGGTGGCCGACATCCAGCCCGTTGACGGCCTCGGCGCGGGTGTCAACGCCGGGGGCCCAGACCCGGTCGCCCTTGCCATTGAGCACGCCATCCCCCGATCCCAACACGCAAGCCGCCACCAACGCAGATGCGCTGGCGGCGGCCGCGGGTGGGACCAGGCGGAAAAGGTGGGTGCGCCAGGTCCTGAACGTCATGGAGGTCTGCCTTATTTTCCCAGGTTTGAAATACCTTGCGCCGAAGGACCAACGAGGATGATCAGCAGCGGCGGCACTGTCAGACCCATTGTGGCAAGGGTCATTTTGGTTGGCAACTTGTTTGCAGCCTCTTCGGCGCGCATCACGCGTTTGTCGCGCATTTCGCCGGCATAGACCCGGAGCGCCTCGGCGATGGATGTCCCGAAGGTCGCGGATTGGATCATCACGGTGACAAAGGACGAAACATCCTGCACCCCGCAACGGGTTCCCATATCGCGCATGACCTTGTCCTTGTCCTTGCCGGCCTTCATCTCATGGGCGACCACCTCGAATTCTTCTGCCAACTCCGGGTAGGAGGCCTGCAGTTCACGGGCGACGCGGACAATCGCCTGGTCCAGAGACTGACCCGCCTCGACACAGACCAGCATCATGTCCAGCGCATCGGGAAAGGCGCGGGTGATCGCCTGTTTGCGTTCTTCGATGCGGCGGGTGATCCAGTAGCGCGGCAGGAAATAGCAGGCACCACCGGGGCCGATCACCCGCAAGGCAATATCCTGGGTGCTGTATTCGACATCGGGATTGAGCACATAGACAAACACCAGCCCAAGGCCGAGCCCGACAAGGCCAAGCGCAAACTGAGCGAAGTGAAACAGCCGGACCGCATCCTTGGACTGATAGCCGGCCTGGCGCAGTTTCAGTTCCATCGCGGACAGTTCCTCGGCGTCTTGCGGTTCGAGGAAGTTTGCGAATTTCTGCAGCTGTTCGTTGCGGTTGGCCTGGCGCAGGCGCTCTTTTTGCGGTGTTCCGGATTGGCTTTCGTTCAGGCTGCGCTGCAGTTTTTTCAGCGGATCCTCTGGTTGGTTCAGCAGCAGACCCACGGCGACAGCAACCAGCACGAGGCCGAGGAACCCCAGCGCCAGCAACGGGCCGGCCTCTCCGAATTGGGCAATCAACGCGTCTTGAACAAAGGTAATCGGGTTCATGGCGGGTTCCTCAGACCTGAATGTTGGTGAGCATGCGCATCACGAAAAGGTTGGCCGTCAGCATGCCCCCGACGATGAAGCAGGCGGGAATGAACCAGGGATGATCGACGACGCCGTCATAATAGGCCGGATCGTTGATCAGGGTTGAGGCGAGGCAGAACAGCGGAAAGCCAGAGAGGAACTTGCCAGACCACTGGGCCTCGGCGGTAATGGCCTTGACCCGGCGGAACAGGCGAAAGCGGGCGCGGATGACTTTGGCCAGCCCGGCCAGAACCTCGGCCAGGTTGCCGCCCGATTGCTGCTGAATGGTCACGGCAACGGACAGAAAGCGCAGATCCTGAATGTCGAGGCGTTCGGCCATGTCTTTCAGCGCCTCGCCGACATCACGCCCATAGGCACATTCGTCGGAAATGATCCCGAATTCGGTGGCCAGCGGATCTTCGACTTCCTTGGCGACAATCTGGATGGCGGAGGTGAAAGGGTGGCCGACGCGCAGGCTCCGCACCATCAGCTCAACCCCGTCGGGGAGTTGCTCTTCCAGCATCGCGAGACGTTTCTTGGCCTTTGAATTGACCCAGAAGAACACCGCGCCGACGCCGATGACAATGGAGGCGAGCGCCCGGACGGGCGGTTCAGCCTGGGTGCCGACACTGAGGCCGACATAGGCCAGGCCAGCGAGACCGCACATGATCATGATCAGCTGACGCGGTGAAAAGGCGATGGCTGCCTTTTGGGCCCGTTCGGCAAGCAGGGAATAGAGCGGGATCGAGCGCGAGCTGAGGTGTTGCTGCATTTCCTTGCGAAGCTGTTCAAGCACCTGTTCGCGATTGCCGCCCTTTTCCAGCATATCAAGGCGACGGTTGACCCGGCTGTTGAGGCTGATCGACTTGCCAAAGGTGACAAGGTAGATGCCTTCGACCAGCACCAGCACGCCAACGAAGATCAGGCCGTAGATGAGTGGTTCCATTCCGATTTGCATCAGCGGCGCTCCATCACTGTGGGTTCGTAGATTGACGCAGGAAGGTCATAGCCCCAGAGACGGAACCGTTCCGAATAGTGGCTGCGCACGCCGGTTGCGGTGAAATGACCGATGATCTTGTTGTCTGGTGTCAGGCCAACCCGCTGGAAGCGAAAGATTTCCTGCATCGAGATCACATCGCCTTCCATGCCGGTGATTTCGGTGATCGAGGTCATCCGGCGCGAGCCGTCCTGCAGGCGGGAGGCCTGTACGATCAGGTTTACCGCCGATGCGATCTGGCTGCGGACCGCCTTGATCGGCATTTCGATCCCGGCCATGGCGATCATGTTTTCCAGCCGTGAAATCCCGTCGCGGGCAGAGTTGGCGTGGATCGTGGTCATCGACCCGTCGTGGCCGGTGTTCATCGCCTGCAGCATGTCGATGACCTCGCTGCCGCGTGTCTCGCCGACGATGATGCGGTCGGGGCGCATCCGCAGGGCGTTTTTCAGACAGTCGCGGGGCGAGACTTCGCCCTTGCCTTCGACGTTGGGTGGGCGGCTTTCCATCCGCCCCACATGGGACTGTTGCAGTTGCAGTTCCGCGGTGTCCTCGATGGTCAGGATCCGCTCGGCGTTGTCGATGAAGGATGACAGCGCATTGAGGGTGGTTGTCTTGCCCGAACCGGTGCCGCCAGAGACGATGACGTTCAATCTGGTCGAGACGGCGGCTTGCAGATATGCAGCCATTTCTTCGGTGAAGGCGCCGAAATTCACCAGATCGTCGATGCCAAGCTTGTCTTTTTTGAACTTTCGGATCGAAACCAGCGATCCATCCACAGCCACCGGCGGAACCATCGCGTTAAACCGCGATCCATCCGCCAGACGGGCGTCCACATAGGGGTTGGATTCATCGACGCGCCGCCCCACGGCAGAGACGATTTTGTCAATGATCCGCATCAGATGGCGCTCGTCTTTAAAGGTGATGTCGGACACTTCCAGCTTGCCGTTGCGTTCGACAAAAATCTGGTGCGGGCCGTTCACAAGAATGTCGGACACCGTGTCATCCTTGAGCAGGGTTTCCAGCGGCCCGAGCCCGGTGACCTCGTCATAGAGTTCCTTGTTGAGCTGCTGGCGGTCCTCACGGTTCAGGACAATGTTCTTTTCCTGCAGGACCTCGCCAGAGATCGAGGCGATTTCGTTGCGCAGGTCTGCTTCGGTGGCCTTTTCAAGCGCGGCCAGGTTCAGGTTTTCCAGCAGCTCGCGGTGGAGTTCGATCTTGATCTCGCCCAGCCGTTCCTTGCGCTTGCGCTCGCGGTCCATCGGTGCCGCTTCGGCGGCCTTGCGCTCGAGTGGGCGACGCAGAACGGTTTTGACACCCTCGGCAGCAGGCGTGGCTGCGGCGGGCGCGGGATTGGCCGGTTTGGGCGGTGCCTGAACTGGCACGGCGGACGTCTTTTTGTACTTGGAAAACATTGTATTAACCCCAGGTGTTCACGCGAGCGTTCAGGCAGCTTCGGCTTCGGATTTTCCCAGCTCGTGCAGGCTTCGCGCCAGTTTGGCGATTTCCTTGCGCAGCGGGTTTTTCGGAGCAGAGATGGCCAGCGGCTGTCCGTGGTCGCAGCTTTGCAGAATGTATTTCCCACCGTCCGGCAGCTGGACGTCGAGAGAAATACCAAGGCTTTCTGCCAAGCGTTTGACCCGGCTTTTGCCGCTCAGGTCGGTGAATTTAGGCGCCCGGTTCAGGATGAACCGCAGCTTGTCAAACGGGAGATCTTCGGATTGCAGCGCGCGCTTGACCCGCAAGGCATTCTGGGCCGAGCGCATGTCCAGTTCGATCAGCGCAAAATAGACATGTGACAGGGTCATCACCGTTTCGGTCCATTGCACCAGCGTATGCGGCATGTCGATGACCACGAAATCGAAATGGCTGCGCGCCATTTCCACCACACGAAGAATGTCTTCGGGGGTAATGAATTCCAGCGGCACCATATCGGCGGGCGCGGTCAGGACCTGCAGTTTGTCCTGAAAGGGCAGCAAGGATTGGCCAAAGATGTCTTCGTCCATCGCCTCGGTTTCGCTGAGCATTTCCATCACGGCGTCGCGTCGCGGCAGGTCGAGGTAGGTCGAAACCGAGCCGGTCTGAAGGTCGAGATCCAAAAGGCAGACGCTGGGCCGCTCGGTTGAATTCAGCTCTGCCAGCTCCCAGGCGAGGTTGACGGCAAAGGTCGACGATCCGGTGCCACCGGCAAGGCCCTGGGCCACGATCACGGCGCCCTCACGCTGGCTATCTGCATGAAGCTTGTGGGCGCGCGCCGGGGCGGCCACGGGTGCGACCGGTTCGGCGGGCTTTCGAACCCGTTCGATCGCGGCGGCCAGTTCCTGTTCCGGCAAGGGGTAGGGGATGAATTCGTCGGCGCCTTGGCGCAGGAGCTTGTGCAGAGCGGCGGGGGTGACGTCCTCGGCCACCAGGATGACCTTAATGCCGCGGGATTTGGCCTGGGTGATGATCTCCCCCATCAAGGGCAGGATTTCCTCGTCCTCGGCATCCATCGCGATGGCGACAAAATCGAGCGCCTCGGCCTCGGGTTGGTAGAAAAAAGCAAGCGCTTCGGTAAAGCCAAGGTCGCCCCAGGCCTCGCCCATGACGGCTTCCATGTCTTCGATCAGCAGATCAAAGTTCTGCACATCCCGACTGATGGTACAGGCCGAAATCGGCGCTGCATCTGCTTGCGAATTCCCATTCGTCATTGCCATGTATCCCCACATTGCATGGTCCCGACCGAAGCCGTTTGCGGACCGGTGCACCCTGTCCATGCGGCGAGGGGCACCTTATGGGACGAGTGTCGTCCTCAATATGGGCAAGAGTAGGGCCAAAAAGCCCCGATTGTTGGGAAAATTAATTGTACCTAACAGCCGGTTAATGCGCGGGCGCCGCCGCACACCAACACGCAGGGGCCCTGCGCGGTCACCGCGCTATTCAGAGAGCGAGCTTTCGCTGGTCAAGGTACTGGGAACAACCGCACTTTCGACATAATCGCGATAGATTATGGCGGCGTATTTTCCATCCAGTTCGTTCACGCGGGCGGCGACAAAGCCGCTGACTTCGGTCACGGTCCGGCGGTTGCGGCGTTCGCGACCATCGGTCAGAACCAAGGGCTGCGTCTCGCCAAAGGAGGCAACGGCCTCCAGGCGCTGGCGGCTGATCCCCTGTGACACAAGGAAGTTGACGGCGGCGCGCGCGCGTCTCAGGCCGAGGGATTTGTTATAGCTCTGGCTGCCAACCGCATCGGTGTGACCATAGACCCGGAACCGGACCTCGGGAAATTGCCGGATCCATTCGGCCTGCGCGCTCAGCACCTGACGCGCTGCCCCGTCAAGCTGGGCACTGTCGAAATCAAAGTTGATCGTGGTGGGCACGTCTTGGGCGAACCGCTTGGCCAGTTCGACCCGGAAATCCCGCTCGCCAGATAAAACGGCGGTGTTGTTCAAGGTGGCCTGCCCGAAATACTGGCCATCCAACGGCTGCCCGGCCTCTTTGTAGGCGCAGGCACCGGTGATCAGGGCCAGTCCGAAAATTGCCGTATATTTCAACATCTGCGCCACCGTTCTTAATCCGTTAGTCTAGGAGATAGCCGTAGGAGCCATCAAAGTCCTGATTGGCCACTTCGCCGGCGGCGCCCTTCTGGACGCGTTCTGTACGCCCAAACAGGAACAGGTTCTTTTCGCTCGGCGGTTTGATCCGGTCCGTTGGCAAAGAGAAGGCCTCGCCCCGTGTCGGTGTGACCAGATGGGCGGAAACGATGATCACCAGTTCGCTCTGGTTGCGTTCAAAATCGGCACTGCGAAACAGCGCCCCGAGCACAGGGACATCGCCCAGCCATGGCACCTGGGCGGCATTGTCGAGGAATTGATCCTCGATCAGGCCGGCGATGGCAAAGCTTTCTCCGTCCCGCAATTCAACCGTGGTCGAGGTTTCCCGGCGGGAGAAGGCATTGATCGAGAAACCATTCAGCGTGACAGAGTTGGTGGTGTCGATGGCAGAGACGGCCGCCTTGAGCTCAAGGTTGATCAGATCGCCATCAACAACCCTCGGCACGAAGTTAAGCTCGATCCCAAAGGGTTTGAATTCAATGGAAATCGCACCTTCTTCCTGGGCCACGGGGATCGGGTATTCACCACCGGCCAGGAAGTTGGCCTCTTGGCCGGAAAGGGCAGACAGGTTTGGCTCTGCAAGGGTGCGGACCAGACCTTTTTGCTCCAGCGCCTCAAGCAATACGCCAAATTCCACCGACCCGATGTCAAAGCCAAAGAACAGGGCGCCGACGGTGTCTTCCTGGGTCTGGATCGGGTTGCCAAGGCCATTGTCGCCAAGCAACCAGGTGCCGGTTTCCCCGGCAACGCGGTCAGTACCAAGTGCGACCGAAGAGCCGAGCGATTTGCTGACAGAGCGCTGCATCTCGGCAAAGCGCACCTTGAGCATGACCTGCTGCACGCCGCCGACAGTCATCAGATTGCTGACCCGGTCCGGTGCGTAGCGTTCCGCCAGATCCATTGCGCGTTGCAGGCGTTGCGAGCTGGAGACATTACCCGACAGGACGATCCCGTCGTTGGCGGTCCGCACTTCGATTTTCTCGTTCGGCAGGATTTGCTGCAGCCGCTGTTTGAATTCGGTCACATCCGCCGCGACGCGCACATCGACATTGGTGATGAGCCGCCCGGAGCCATCCAGCAGCGTCAGGGTGGTCATCCCGGGAGATTTCCCCAGCACATAGATGGTGCGATCCGAAAGGGATGAAATATCGGCGATGCCCGGATTGGCGATGCTCAATTCGGCGAATGGCACATCCGCCTCCACCACAACGGCCCGGTTCATCGGCACGTCGAGTATGGAATTGGTGCCCTTTTTCACGACCTTGATCCCCTGCGCCAGCGTGGCGTCGGGGAGGGATGCGCAGAATAGGGTCAGCCCCGTGAGGGCTGCCGCAAAATAACGTCCAAATGACATGTGACCTGCCTTTCCGATCACGCCTCAACATCTGGGGTCTTGTTGCCCCAATTTTGAAGTCAATCTGCGCTACTTCGGCTTTCATTGCAAGAATCAATGACTTCAGGGTGCAGGTTCATGGAAAGTTGACGCGGGCCTGTGGTCTGAACGCACTGGCCCGCGGGTGATGAAACACCGCGCGGGCCAATTGGTAACCGTCTGAATTCGCTGCCTGACGCTTAATTGCTGCAGGGGATCGGGATATTGACCACCTCGGCACCACGGCGGGTTCGGATGGTACAGACCTTTTCTTCCTCGACGCGCTGGGGCGCTTCGATTTCGCCCAGGCCGAGCAATTTGCGTTGGTCAACCTCCACCAAAGTGGCAATCGTGTCGTCCTCGGCGCCGACCAGCGACAGCGACAGGCGTCCGGTTGTCTGGGCTTGCGCCAGGGCGGCGACCTGTTCGGGGCGCACGGTGACGGTGACGGTCCGGGCAATCAGGGCGCCGCTGAGATCTGTGCCAGCGGTCTGATCGACCGCGATCAATTCGATGTTCGGCTGGATCAGTCGGGTGACTTCGCCACGGTTGTCCTCGCCGCGAGAGGAGGGCGGGCGACCGGACCAATAAACATCGACGTGATCGCCGGGGCGCAGGAAACCAGACACGCCGCTGGCGACATCGACACGGATCGCAAAGGCACGCATGCCGCGTTCAAGCCGCGACGTGAGGCCTGCATCCTGTCCCGGTTCGGTAATTTTCACCGCCATCAGCGGTTCGCCCTTTTCCATCGTGCGCAGCACATAGCGTGCATCGTTCTGATGATCGGAGGGGAACAGCTCCTCGGCAGCGGTAAAGAAACCGTCGGGCACCGCGTTCTTGGGCCATTTTATCAGCTGGATGTCGTCCTTGGTCAGGCGACGGCCATAGTTCAGTTGCTTGTTGGCGACGTAGACGTCGACGGTCGGGGCGCTTTGCTGACCTTTGGCGCGTTCCCGTGCCAGGGCGGTCTGATGCGCTTCGATGTAATTCTTTGCCATCATGACAGCGCCGCCGGCAAGGGCGACACCGACGATGAGGACGAGTCCAAAAACCGCTCTCATGGGGGTCCCTTTCTGTGCTGTATCCGCGTGAGGATGTCACGTGCCACCCTGCCAAGGGGCAAAGGTCGCGCAGACCCGTCACCGGGACAGGCGCTGAAAGTGATATCAGAAGGGTGCGGTCCTGCACCCAAGACGCGAGGCGCGCCGGTGGAAAGCCGTGGTCAGAACGTCCAGTCCGACATGTAACTCGCCAGGCCATCGGCCAGGCCGAGAGCCCCGTCTTGCATCGCGGATGAAATCAAAGCCGCCAAGACGATGGCGGCGGCGGCCAATACGACCCAGTCGACGGTGACAGCTCCGTCATCACGCGCCAGAAATCTCTTGAGTGTCTTCATCAGTAAACCTCCCGGCTGGCGCCCCCGGATGATTTCGGGCCACAAACGATTTGCGGCCCGAAACATTTACGTCAGGATCCCATGATCCCCGAAGCGAGGCTTAGGTGGTCGGTGCTTCTTCTGCGCTTGGGTCCAGATCGGACAGGAAGTTACCGGTGCCTTCGGTCAGGTCGGATGCGCCATCCTGGATCGAGGTGTAGACAACGCCTGCCAGTACGGCGACGGCGGCGGTCAGCACAACCCAGTCAACGGTTACGGCGCCAGAGTCGTCTTTGCGGAAGTTTTTGAAGAATTTGATCATGGTACGTCCCTCCTGAGGATCGAAAAAAGTGTTACCCTTGCTGGAACTTCTGTGTCATCCGCTCTCTCACCTGCTTGATGACGTTCCGCTTTGGATGTCACTGTTATCCCTAGTCAGCGTGGCAGGAATTGGGCCGAAACCCGGAAGGCGTTCGGCAAGATTAAAAAAATCTTAGGAAATTCATCAAAGCTTTGAATTTGCTCATGATTGTCTGGCATTTTGCCGCTTTTTCCTTTTTCACCTGCGACGAATAAGGAGCAAATGTGGCAAAAAGGTCCAATTCTGGCGCATCCGTCTGGATTTTTGCGGCACTTTCGCTCAGGGTTCAGCCGAAATCAGACGGCAGGACGCGCAAAATCAAGATGAAGCGGGTGGCAGCAACAGTGTTCGGCCTTGTGGTCGCAAGTCTTGTGGCGGCGCAGGACGAAAGCCGCCCTTCGGCAGTGTTTCCTGACTTTGAGGCCAAGCGGGTGCGTCCGCCAACGGCCGGGGCGCAAAAGCGTATCACGGTTCAAATCGACCCGGCAGCCCCGGTCCCGGCCGTCAGCACCGCAAGACCGGATGGGTCCATCCAACCCAACAGCACCGTCACCCGCTACCCCTGGTTCTGGGAGGCCGTCGGCGGCGACCTTGCGGGCGCCTCGCCGGGGCGCCTGGTCGAGGCGCTATCGGTATTGGAGGGGCGCAGTGAAATCGCCACGCCCCGGTTGCAGGACATGCAGGACATGATCGGGGCGCATGGGGTTTCGCTATTGACCTCCACGATCGGGACCGAGGTTTCGCCGGCCCTGGTGCTGGCGGTGATGGCGGTCGAATCCGGTGGGCGTGTTGACGCGGTCAGTCGGGTGGGGGCCGAGGGGCTGATGCAGCTGATGCCTGCGACGGCGGAACGTTTTGGGGTCAGCGATGCATTTGATCCCGTGCAGAATATAGCCGGGGCCGTGCGGTTTCTCGACTGGTTGATGCAGGAATTTTCAGGGGATCCGATGCTCGTGCTGGCTGGATACAATGCCGGGGCGGGCGCCGTGCGGGAACACGCCGGCGTGCCGCCTTTCGCCGAGACCCGTGATTATGTCCCCAAAGTACTGGCCGCCTATCGCGTGGCACGAAACCTTTGCGCGACGCCGCCGATCATGATGTCGGATGGCTGTGTTTTCCAGGCGATGAAATAGCTGCCGACGGCGGTCTTTTTCAGGGTGGTTTCGGATCGCTTTGCGATCCGACCGGGGCGGGGG
>NZ_LPUY01000074.1 GCF_001518015.1 Tritonibacter horizontis | reverse complement strand
CCCCCTGACCCGCCCGCCATCGGAAGGGGGCCGCGCGAAGGTGACGTCCAGCAGGGCAGCAGGCTGATTTCAAACACTGGCGACGGGTGGGGTCAGGACGGAACAGGGTGAGGCGCGGGGGAGCAGGGCATCTGCACCGTCACCCAATAATCCCCGAGCAGGTTCAAGAGGTTGGAAAAATCTTCGCCCGCCGTTTGTTTGACGATATAGCCTGCGACGTTCAGCGCATAGGCTTCGGAGACATCATCGGGGTCGCTGGAGGTGGTCAGAACAAAGCAGATCAGGCTACTCAGATGCGGCCGCTTGCGCAGTTCCGCGATGAATTCCATCCCGCCCATCCTGGGCATGTTGATGTCAACCAGTGCAATCAACGGGCTGGAGATTGATTTTTCCGGATGCCGGCCTTCGAGGATGTCCAGTGCTTCTTCGCCGTCCGAGGCGCGGATGATCGTATTGCTGATCCGCGCTTTCAAAAAGGCACGTTTCACGGCGGCCGCTTCAAAATCGTCGTCTTCGACAAGCAGAAGATTGACCGGTGCGACGTCATTTTCTGGACGTTTAAGCAGCATTTTGCGCTCCTCTCTGTTCTGGCTTCGGCCAGGTGAAAATGAATTCAGTTCCCGTCCCATCTCCGTCGGAGACAACTGAAATGTTCTGATCCAGGATCGTCAGGTGCTTTTTCACAAAGGCAAGCCCCATGCCGCTGCCTTCGACTTTGTCCCGAGATTCCAAGGTTTTGAAAAGACCAAAAATATGCTCGTGAAATTTCTCAGGGATACCGGGGCCGTTGTCGCGCACCGATATCGCATATTCGGTTGATCTTTCTTCCAGCGACACTGTGATTTCGCCGATCTCCTTGTCGCTGTGTTTGATCGAGTTGCCGATCAGATTGAGCAGGATGGTCCGCAGCGGCATGAAGTTCATCATTGCCGCTTTGAAGTCGTCCGAAAATTCCAGTTTGATCTTGTCATCACTGCCTGCAAGCTTTTCCAGGTCCTCCGCCATATAGGCGCCGCTTACGATGTCGCGTGTCGGATCAAACTCGACCGAACCGATACGGGAATGCAGCAAGAGATCATCCAGCAGGCGGGACATCCGGGCGATCCGGGAGGTCATGAAATGGAGATGTTCGCGGGTTTCCTCGGTCAACAACTCTTCCAGGTCTTCTTCCAGCCATGTGGCGGCGTGGGAAATGGCGCGCAGCGGGGCCTTCAGGTCATGTGAGGCGACATAGGCGAATTCTTCCAACTCCTGGTTGGACCGGTTGAGCCTGTCGATGAGGGCCTGACTGTCCCGCTTCATCTTGGCGGCCGCGGTGACATCGCGCACAACCGCAACGAACAGGGGCTGGTCGTTCTGGGACGGAAGCAGGCTGATCGAAATATCGAGCGAGACCTCGCGTTCCGCCCGATCCCACCCCGTGCACAGGCGTTTGATCTCCCTCGTTTCCTGCGGGTCGGCGGCGACATAATCGGCCATTTCAGCCGCCAGAGCCGCCCAATCGGACCCCGCCATAATCTGGGAGAGTTCGGCTTTGACCGGCGATACGGGGACGATGCCGAATTCGTTCTGGAATGCGATATTGCTGTTTTCAATCGTTCCATCCAGACGGATCACCACCAATCCGTCCATAACCGCATCAAACACCCGCCGTGCGCTGGCCTCCTGATCGCGCAGGCGATCAATCAGGGTGTTGAAGCTGCGGGCAAGATCGCCGACCTCATCCTGAAGACCGACGGGCAGGCTGGGAGCGCGACCGGTGGTGGCGGCGTTCATGACATTGCTGCGCATGTTGATCATCGGGTCGAGGGCCCGATCAACGCTCCTGCGGGTCAGCACGACCGAGGTGACGATTACAATCAGGCCCAGCAAAAAGAGTGTCCGGGTGGAGCCTGGCAAGACCCTTTGAAAGAAATTTCTATTTCTTATCAGTGTGAAATAGACTTGATGCGAGGCGCGACTAAGGCTGCTCAAGCGGGTGGACAGGTAGTCGTGCCCATCGTGCGTGACCCGTATCAACCCCCGTGGAAGCGGCCCATCCCGCGCGACCACTTTTTCTTCGACTTCCGGCGGCAGGGCGGAGGTCCCCAAAAACTTGAAACTTCCGGTCTGGGTTTTGGCGTTCCAGTGGTAGCTGCTGCCGGCGGAGTTATGAAGAACGAAATCCGATTCCAGTTTCAGCGGTTCGTAGACCGCTGCATTGTGACGGAGGAGATCGACATTGATCGCAATAAAGCCGAATTTGCCGCCGTTTTCGTCGAAAACCGGCACCAAGACGCGATAAACCAGCAAGTGCGGTTTCTGAATGACCCCCCGTTCCCGGTTGAACGAGGGCGCACCGACATAGATTTCACCGGGGGCCAGCTCCGCGGCATCCGCAAAATAGGGTTCGTTGCTCTTGGTCTGCAGCTCGTCATCTGGGACCCGCACCAATGCACCGTCCTGCTTGTTGACCCGCACGATTTCGCGTCCGTTGTTGTCAAAACTGACAAAACGGATCTGCGTGTAGTTCGGGCGCAGGGAATGGAAGGAGGAGAAAATCGTTGCAAGCCGTTCGGTCCATTCGTCCACAGTGTCGCCGCTCAGCGGATCGACGCCATTGTTGCGCGAGGCGCGAATAAGCGCCGCGACAGGGGGCATATTTGCCAGGATCCGGGCGTCGGAGCCGATGGCCGAATTGGCGTCTGTGGTGGCACGGGTCACCTGGTTGGCAACATCGACGAGGTCCGAGGCCGTCTGTCGGGATTCCAGGTGGTTTGATATGATGGCGCTGGCGATGGTCAGAACGACCACGGCGATCACCGTGGTTGCAACCGCGCGCGCCGTGATCTGGAAACGCAATGATTTAGAGGGTACAAATGCCATCAGGCCTCATTTCCGTCGTGCACGCCGTTCGGCCCGCACGATACTCGATACTAGGGACGTGACGAGGGTTTCTCCGTTTGGCATAATAGAGCGTTAACTTGTCGTCCAATTTGCGCTGGTTTATTGTCCCGGTTCATTTTCCAAGCCTGAATTTAGCAGAAAATGGTTAAACTTTCCCTCTAGCGGCGAACGGCCCGCCAACGGCATCTCCATTGGCGGGCCTGTCCCTGCAGGTCATTGAACTCTGGAGGATCGTTGGCAGGCGAACGCAGACCCGAGCAGATCCATCGCCGGCCTGCGCGGTCGGGCAACGTCAGCGCGCGGCGGGATCCGATGCCGGGCGCGGACCATAGGTTGCGAACCCTTCCAGCACCGCATCCATTTCTGCAGTGCTGAGGATATGCGGTGTGCCGATCGAAAGACTGGCAACATAGCCCCGGGCAAGCGTTTCCAGTTCGACCATCCGCCACATCGCCTTTGCAAGCGTTTCGCCACATACGACCGCGCCATGATTGGCCATCAGGCAGCCAGATCGGTCGGCCATCGCCTGGGTCACGTTGTCCGACAACTCCTGACTTCCGAACAGGGCATAGTCGGCCAGTGGCACATCATAGCCGCCAAAGGCCGCGACCATGTAATGGCAGGCGGGAATGGACAGCCGGTTCATGGCCAGCGCGCTGCAGGAGACGGGATGCGCATGCACAACGGCCTGCATCTGCGGCTTGGCCCGCAGGATCGCCTGATGGAAGGGCCATTCGGTCGAAGGTTTCATTTGTCCCGGCCGAACCTCGGTCCCGTCGAGGGGAAGCTCAACGATCATCTCCGGGGTCATCTGCTCGTAGGGCACGCCCGAGGGGGTGACCAGAAAGCGATCTCCAATGCGCACCGATATATTGCCGGAGGTCCCCTGGTTCACACCGCTGCGGTTGAGGTCGAGACAGGCGGTGATGATCGCTTCGCGCGTTTCAAGGTGATCCGGGGCAGCGGGCATTTGCAGTTCCATTCTTCGCACTCTCACAGCAGTGGTTCTAGCCTGTATCCGGACCTGCGGGAACGGGCTGTGCAGAATTTGCGCCGCGAGAGAGAAAAAATTTCAATTGCCGCGACGGAAACTTTCAACCTTTCCGTTGTAGACCATGCGACATCGGTTGTTTCAAACTTTCGCCTCTGATGGCTTGAGGACAAATTAGGCAACCGCTAGTCGAATATTAGATCGAAAATTGCTTGCGCGAGTGGAGGAACACAAGATGGCAGTTGAAGCAGGAGCCTGGGCGGCGGAATGGGAACGGGCGAAGAAAGCGTTTGAAAAGAACACCAAGTCCAAGAAGCCCAGCGATGGTTTCATCAAGATGGTGTCCCGGACCACGCTGTCCACCAACTTTAAGGCGATGGACAAGGGGTTTAACGACTACCGCTCCGCCGGTGGCAAGAAGGACCTCGATAAGCAGTTGAAATCGCTTGATGCGCTCGCAAAGGCGTTGCTCGCCGCGAAGAAAGCCTGCGCCTCCTACGTCAAGGTCATCGATGCCGCCTGGAAGGAAGAAGTGAAGAAATCCGGGTCGAAGATGAAGCTGGACAGCCTGAACGTTCTTGAAAAAGATCTCGAGGCAATCATCGTCAGCGGTGAGGCACAGCTGAACCTGAACAAGCAGATCGTCGGCAAGCGCGGCAAGGAAATGACAGAGGCCGTGCGCTCGCTGAACGTGCTGGGCAAGAACCTGGATGCGACCTTGAAAAAGGGGGCGCTGTTTGTGGCGCAGAACCAGCGCAATTCCAATGGCGATGAAGCCGAAGCGCTGTCGTTCTTTCGCGAAAACATCATGAAAGCAGCCCGGGACATCAACCAGAACGTCGGCAATATTGCCAAGCTTTATCCCGATGGAAGCGTAGAAAAGAAAACCGGCGACGCGATTTTTAAGGCGATGGCGGACTGGGCGTCCAAAGGGGCAAACACCAGCGACATCAAGGCGATGAAGACCAAGAAGGACATGCTGGATCTGAATGGCAAGATGACCACCCGGATCAAGGCTATTTCTGAATGGCGTAAAAAGCTGAAGCCGCCCGTTCCGGCATGACCTGTCCCGGCTGGCAAGTGTCGGGCAAGCCCGCTGAAGGTCCCCGAACGACCACCATGCCGACCGCATTTATGCGGTCGGCGTTTTTATGATGGAGCCATAAGGTTACAGACGCGTGCCGCGTTCAGGGTGGAAGAAATGCACGCGATCCTGGGGCAGGGTGATCGGCTGCGGACCGACCTGCGCGGTTTCATCCTTGCCGACACTGATGGAAAAGCTTTGCCCCCCCAAAGTGCCGTGAAGAAGCCGGTGCGCGCCCAGTTCTTCGACAATCGCGACCTCCAGAACGGCGGATCCATCGCCCCCGAGACGGACATCTTCGGGGCGAAAGCCGACCAGAACGGTATCGGTGGCAACCGCCGGCGGCGCGAGGGTGAGTTTGGTGGTGCCGTCCAACTGCACCGCACCGTTCAGGACCCGGGCCTGCATCAGGTTCATCGGCGGCGCGCCCATGAACCCCGCGACAAAAGTCGAGGCGGGGCGTTCGTAAATCTCGCTCGGGGTGCCGATCTGCTCGACCCGGCCGCCGTTCAGCACGATAATCCGGTCGGCCATGGTCATCGCTTCGACCTGATCGTGGGTCACGTAGACAGAAGTCACCCCAAGCCGCTGCTGCAGCGCACGAATTTCGATCCGCATCTGATTGCGCAGCTTGGCGTCCAGGTTGGAGAGCGGCTCGTCAAACAGGAACAGTTCGGGATCGCGGACGATGGCGCGCCCCATCGCGACCCGCTGGCGTTGCCCGCCCGAAAGCTGGCTCGGCCGCCGGTCAAGATAGTCCCCGAGGTTCAGAATGCGCGCGGCCTCTGCGACCTTCTGGTCTATTTCCGCCTTGGACGCGCCCCTGTTCTTCAGCCCGTAGCCCATGTTTTTTGCAACGGTCATATGGGGATAGAGCGCGTAGTTCTGAAACACCATCGCGATGTTGCGATCGGCGGGATCCTTGTGATTGACCACATCCGGGCCGATGGACAATGACCCTTCGGTGATGTCCTCCAAGCCTGCAATCATCCGCAAGAGAGTGGATTTGCCGCAGCCCGAGGGGCCGACCAGCACCACAAGTTCGCCATCGGGGATTTCCACGGTGCACGGCTGCACCGCCTCATGCCCGTTGGGGTAGGTCTTGCGGACACGGTCCAGAGTTACCTGTGCCATAGTTTCGTTCCTTATTTATCGGATTCCGTGAGGCCCTTGACGAACCAGCTTTGGAAGAAGATGACGATCAGCACCGGCGGGATCATGGCGATCAGCGAGAGCGCCAGCGCCTTGCCGTATTCGGGGATCATGGCGCCGGTCTGAGAGAGAACCTGCACGATCTGCTTGATGCCCCGCACCAGGGTGAACATGCCCTCGTCGGTGGTGATCAGGGTGGGCCAGAGGTACTGGTTCCAGCCGTAAACAAACATGATGATGAAGATCGCCGCGATCATCGTGCGGCTGAGCGGTATGATGATGTCGATGAAGAACTTCACCGGCCCGGCGCCGTCAATCCGCGCGGCCTCTACCAGCTCCTCCGGAATGGACCGGAAGAACTGGCGAAAGAAGAACGTGCCCGTCGCGGAGGCGATCAGCGGCACGATCAGACCGGTATAGGTATTGGCGAGCCCGAGGCTCTGGATCGCCTCGTAGGAGGGCAGGATGCGAACCTCCAGCGGCAACAGCAGGGTGGTAAAGATGATCCAGAACGCCAGCGTGGCAAAGCGCAGCCGAAAATAGACGATCGCATAGGCCGCCATCATCGAGATCACGATCTTGCCGATGGCGAAACCAAGCCCGAGGATCATGGAATTCATCAGCATCCGCGTGCCGGTGATGGTTTTGGTGAACCCGGAGGCCTCAAACATCGCGGCCTCGAAGTTCTCAAGCATCTTGCCTTCGAACCCTAGTTGCAGGCCATGCTTGACGATGTCGGCATCCTCGAAACTGGTGGTCATCAGAACCAGAACAACCGGAAACAGCATCAGGAACGCGCCCGCGATGAGGATCGCGTGGTCAACAACATGTCGCAGTTTGATCCGGGGCCGCAACGGCGTGGAGACGCTGGTTTGAAGTGTACTGGATTGGGTCAGGTCAGCCATAATCACCACCCCTCAGGTATAATGGATCCGGCGTTCGATAAGCCGGAACTGGAAGATGGTCAGGACAAGCACCAGGATCATCAGGATCACCGATTGCGCGGAGGAGCCCCCAAGGTCATTGCCCCGGAACCCATCGACAAAGACCTTGTAGACGAGGGTGACCGGATTGTTGCCCGGCTCGGATCGCACAAGAGTGTCGACGATGCCGAAGGTATCAAAGAGCGAATAGGTGATGTTGATGATCAGCAGGAAAAAGGCGGTCGGCGCCAGCAACGGGAAGGTGACATCCCAGAACCGCCCGGTGGCAGAGCGGTTGTCGATCAGGGCTGCCTCACGCACCGATTTCGGGATGGATTGCAGACCGGACAGGAAGAAAATGAAATTGACCGGGATCTGTTTCCAGACCGCGACGATCACCATGGCGGTGGCGGTGGAGTTGAAATCCGCGCCCAAACGGAAATCCCAACCGAAGAATTGAAACATCTCTGTCAGCGGACCGTTGCGCTGATCAAAGAACATCAGCCCGAGAAATCCCGCAACCGGCGGCGCGATGGCGTAGACCCACATCAGCAGCGTGCGATAGGTTTTGGCGCCCCGGATCACCGCATCGGCCTTGACCGCCAACAACAGCGCCAGAGCAAGAGAAAAGAACGTGACAAGCACCGTGTAGATCACCGTGAAGCGGGCGACCTTGGCATATTCGACGTTTTGCAACAGGTCGGTGTAGTTCTCAAAGCCCACAAATGTGGACCCGAACCCAAACGGGTCCTGAAGGTAGAACGAAGACTGCACCGCCCAGGCTGCCGGCCAATAAAAGAAGATCGCGATGATCAACAATTGCGGCAGCAACAATGCGACGGGCAGCCAGACGGTGGTGAATCCGGCACGTTTCATGAGGGGTCTTCCATAGTCAAGAAATAGCAGACAACCCGCACCAGATGGGCGGGTTGTCTCACGTTCAAAGAGGCTTAGCCCTGGGTTTTGGCAAAACGCGCCAGCAGGTCGTTGGCTTCTTTCTCGATATTGGCAAAGGCATCTTCGACGGAGGTCTCGCCGGACAGGATGCGGCCGTATTCACGGTTCATCACGTCACGGATCTGCACGTAAAAGCCCATCCGATAGCCTTTGGTGTTCTCGCCGCCGGGCAGGGACAGCTGTTGGATGCCAACTTCGGCAGCCGGGAAACGGTCATAGTGGCCGTCTTCCTTGGCCAGCGCATAGGCGGCTTCGGTGATCGGCACATAGCCGGTTTCCTGGTGCCAGAAATACTGAACCTCGGGGGAGGTCAGGTATTCAAAGAACTTCGCGGCGGCTTCGTTCTCTTCTGCGTCATGGCCGGACATCGCGAACAGGGACGCGCCGCCGATGAAGGTCTGTTTGGGCTCCGTGGTCACGGCTTCCCAGTAGGGCAGCACGGTGGCGGAGAATTCAAAGCCGAGATCCTTGGACATCAGGCCGCCGAAAGAGCCGGAAGAGCCGAGCCAGATTGCAACATCGCCATCTTCGAAGGGCTGCTGGTTGTCACCCCAACCGGTGCCGTACCATTCAAACAGGCCGTTTTCTTTCCACTCTGTAAGAGCGGTGAAATGGGCCTTGATCGCGTCGTTGTTGACGAGGATCTCTGTACCTTCGGCGCCATCATACCCGTTGTTGTTGGTCGCAAAGGGCAGGTCGTGACGGGACATGAAGTTTTCGGTGAAGATCCAGGGCAGGTGCGATTGTGCCAAGGCGATGTAACCGGCGTCCTTCAGGGCGGGCGCGGTCACGGACTGGAACTCTTCCCAGGTTTTCGGCGCGGAAACGCCCGCTTTTTCCAGCGCATCGACGTTGAAATACATGATGGGCGAGGAAGAGTTGAACGGCATGCCGATCATCTTGCCATCGCTGTCGGCGTAGAAATAACGCACGCCGGAGATGTAATCGTTGATGTCGAAATCAACACCATTTTCGGTCAGCAGATCCTGCACCGGGATGGTGGCGCCCTTGGCACCGATCACAGTGGCGGCGCCGGCATCAAAGACCTGCATGATGTTGGGCTGTTCGCCCGCACGGAAAGCGGCGATACCTGCTGTCAGGGTTTCCTCGTAAGAGCCCTTGAACACCGGAGTGATCTTGTAATCATCCTGGGCGGCGTTGAAATCCTCGGCGATTTTGTTGACAGTTTCACCCAATTGGCCGCCCATTGCGTGCCAGAGTGTGATTTCGGTTTCGGCCCAGGCCGCGGTGGCCGAGATGGCAACAGCGACGTTCAGCGCTGCGATTTTCCAGAATGTCATCGACATCTCCAAGTCTGAATACCCCAAGAGCGGAGCGTGTTTTATTTGTTTGGACGCACACAAACTGCCACCATTCCCAAAAGGCCAATGACAGCGCGCCCCGCGGATCGCGCCGGTTCCAATTTCGACACGCGCTCTGCAAGGCAATGCAGACAGGGTGCCGGTATTGATTCCGGGGACACGAGTGCCCGCCTACAGATTTTGAATAACTCTTTTATGACATCGGTCGCGGTGGCCCCGGTCGGCAAAGCAGGCCATGTGCCGGTGGTGGGATCCACGGTGCAACGGGCCATGGTCCTTGACACGCGACGGCCCCTTTGGAAGTTTGCGCGGACATATCTTCGGGGGAGAACAGCGGATGCGGGCGTTGCGAAAAACGGTATCGCGATGGGTACTGGGAACGCTCATGTGCATCAGTTTGATGTCCACGCGGGTCACCGCCGAGGATTTCATTACCATCGGCACGGGCGCGGTGTCCGGGTTATACTACCCGATGGGAACCGCGATCTGCCGGCTGCTGAACAAGGACCGTCGCCGCCACGGCATCCGGTGCCGTGCAGAACCAAGCGGCGGATCTCTGGCCAATTTACAGGCGCTGCGCGAGGGACGGCTGGATTTCGCCATTGTGCAGTCCGACTGGCAGGCGCAGGCCTATCACGGATCGCCACTGCTATCTGAAGGGGTCCCGTTTTCCGACCTGCGCGCGCTGGTCTCGCTGCATTCGGAGATCTTTACCGTAGTGGCGCGCGCGGATGCCGGCATTGCGTCCTTTGCCGATCTGCGTGGCAAACGTGTGAACATCGGCAACAAGGGGTCTGGCCAGCGCGCCACGATGGAGGTGCTGATGACGGCGCTGGAATGGGACCTGGACAGTTTTGCCCAGGTGTCCGACTTGCCGGCAGAAAGCCAGTCCGCCGCCCTCTGCGCCGGTGAATTCGACGCAATGATTTATGTGGTGGGGCATCCGTCAGCCTCGGTCGAGGATGCAACCACCGCCTGTGACTCTGTGCTGGTTCCGGTCGATGACCCGCGTCTGCGGGCGATTATCGCCGCAAGCGATGTTTATGGCTTTGCTGAAATTCCGGCAAACCTCTATCGGGGCAACAGGGAGCCGGTGAAATCCTTCGGGTTTGCCGCAACCCTGGTCACCACCCGTCAGCAGGGCTTGCGCGTGGTGAACGCGCTGGTTCGGACCATCATCACGGATCTCGCGGCGCTGCGGCGGGCGCATCCCGGCTTTGCCTCACTCGACCAACAGCGGATGGTGGAGGATTTCAACACCGCGCCGCTGCACCGTGCCGCGCGCGCCTATTTCCGGTTCGAGGGACTGTTGGAGCGCAGTTCCCCGTAGCCGGTCATTTCCAGATATCCGCGACCCGTGTGGCTGCCGGAGACCGTGACCGGCCCCTCCCAATAGGCAAAGGATGTTCCCATCCAGGCCTGCGGATTGAGCGCGCCCACCTCGACCCGGAGTTGGCGAGAGTCAAGCGTGACGTGCCAGCGAGTCGGGATCTGCCGCCCGGCGACCTCGGACCAGGCGAGGGGCGCAGCCTGGAACTCCTCCGGGTG
The DNA here is from genome assembly GCF_001518015.1 of Tritonibacter horizontis. Taxonomy (GTDB): domain Bacteria; phylum Pseudomonadota; class Alphaproteobacteria; order Rhodobacterales; family Rhodobacteraceae; genus Epibacterium; species Epibacterium horizontis. The sequence continues at coordinate 205,970 of NZ_LPUY01000074.1, read as the reverse complement.
CAGGGGTTCAACCGTTCCGTCAGCAGTGATCCAGGTGCCGGAGGTGAAATCGCCCTGTTCGCTGCGCAGGACGAAGCCCATCAGCGCCTCACCACTGTCGAGCCGCAACGAGAACCAGTCCCAGCCGCTTTGATCGGGCGCAAGGGGTTGACTTGACCATTCCCGGTCCAACCAGGCCGTGCCGGAAACCCTGTGCGAACCGTCCGGCAGGGTGATCTGCCCGGTGATCTGATAGGCGGGTTGCGCGTAGTAATAGCTGGCCTGACCCTGCGCCGATTTGACCGAATAGCCGTCGCTGCCGTGCAGAACCAGCGGCCCATCCGCCGCGAGGTCCAGCGCATAGGCAAAGTCCTCGGATCTTGCGGTCACGGCCAGCCGGTCGAGCGAGGCATCGGGCGCACGGAGTTCCCAGTCGTCAATCCAGGCGGTGAACGGCGCGATCTCGACCCCGGCTTGCCCGGTTCCGCCTCGTCCCAGACGTTCGGCGAAATGGTGGTCGCTGGGTGTGGTGACGGCGGCATGGGCCATCCAGATCTGCGGGCTTTGCCAGGCCGGCCCTTCGCCCGGCGCAAGTGCGGAGCGAAAAAGCGTCCATTGTATCCCCAGATCTTCGCCGGTTTCGGTCTGAAGGTTCGCCGTCAGATACCACCACTCGATCCGATAGTCGGGGTGGGCACCGTGATCCGCCGGGAATTGCAAAGGCACGCCCGGCGTCGGCACGGCAAAACCCGTTGCCGCGCGACCGAGGTCCGCGTAGCCTTGGGTCTGTGCAGACACTGGAAGTGCTGGGAAAACAATACCCAGGATTGCAGTTGAAATGCAGGCGAAGACTGCCCGATAAGCCCTAGCGATCATTTGAAAAAACTCCCAACAAGCGGGCCGGAGGGATGTGCAGCAGGCGCAGGATCGGCAGGAGCGCCGCAATCCCGGCTGCCGCCCCTGTCAGGCCCAGCAGACGCGCCCAGTCCGCCGGGAAAAGGAACATCGGCAGCCGCCAGCCAAAGGCCTCCAGATTGATGACAGTCAGCAGGACCCAGGCCAGACCAAGGCCCAGCGGCAGCGCAAGCACGAAGGTCAACAGCGCCAGACCGAGACTGCGCAACAGCTCGAGCCCGGCAAGTTGGCGGCGGCTGACGCCCATGGCCCAGACCGGCGCGAGTTGCGGCAGTCGTCTGCTCCATTGGCTGAGAAAACTGGTGAGCATCGCAAAGCCGGCAACTCCCAAGGTCAACACGTTGAGGGCGGCGGTCACCACAAAGGTTCGGTCAAACACCGCCACAGATGCCGCGCGGATCCGGTCCTTGGCCAGGATGGCACTTGCGGGCAGGGCCAGGTCCTGGCGCAGGGCGGCCGCCAGCCCTTCGGGTGTTTCGCCGTCCGGCGGCACCAGACCGATGCGCCGCAAGGTCAGGGGGACCGCCCGTTGCTGCAAGGTCGTAATCCCGGCAATCGCCTGCCCATCCGGGTTGCCATAGTCGGAATAGATCCCCACGATCCGGGCAGACCAGTCTGGTCCGAGCGCCAGCATGTCTCCGGGGGCGAGGTCGGCGCGATGGGCCAATTGTTCGTTGATCAGGACCGCGCCCTTGCTGTGCAAGCGATCCCATGCGTCGGGAAGACTGCGCAGCAGCGGCCAGTTCTGCCGGTAAAGCGGATCATCGACCACGCCATACAGCAGCAGCGGCGCCGAGGCGCTTCGGGTTGTCCAGCGGTATTGCGGCAAGCTGCGCGCGCCCCGTGCCTCTGCCCAGGTCAATATCGCCTGCGCCTGTTGCGGTCCTGCCGCTTCGACATAGAGGTCAGCGGCGAGCCGCTGATCGATCCAGCCGGTAAAGGTCAGCCGAAAGCTCGATACCATGGTGCCGACACCGATATTGGTCGCAATCGCCAGTAAAAGCGCCATCAGGGACAGCGACAGGCCGGGCAGTTGCAAGCGGCTGTCCGCAATCAACCAACGCAGGACAGGACGACGGGTCATCCGCAGCCAGAACGTCAGCGCCCAAAAGAGGCTCGGCGGTAACAACAGCGCGCAGCCCAGCATCAGGCCCGCAAGACCGACAAAGCCCGCCACAAGGCCGTTTCCGCCCCAAAGCATTCCCCCAGCAAGCCCGATCAACAAGAGGCCCACAATGGCCCATATCCAGATCAGGCCCGCCCGGCGGCGTGCGACGGCCTGGCTCGCCTGGGTCAGCTGTGTCGCCATATGTTTCAGGGTCAGCAAGGCCTGAAGCCCGGCCAGACCCGTGCCGGCCAGCGCCATCCCAAGCCCGGACAGGACCCAGCCGGGACGCAGGGACAGCGCGCCGGCGACCGGTGCACCATATAGCCCACGCAGCGTCGCATTGACATCCGGCAGCAGAAAACCGGCAACGATGTAGCCCAGCACCAGACCAAGCACACCGGCAACCAGCGCCAGCAACACCAACTCCAGCAGGAGCGCCTGTATCAGTGTGGCGACCGGCACGCCGAGGCAGCGCAGGGTGTGAATGGTGCCGCGCCGTTGCTCGACACTGAGGGTGACGCTGCCCTGAACGATGAACAGTCCGACGCCAAACGCCAACAGCCCAAACGCCGTCAGGTTGAGGTGAAAACTCTGGGTCAATCGCTGCGGATCACCAAGCGCTCCGTCGTCCGTTGTGCTCAGCTCCAGCTCTGGCACCAGCTGGGTCAGCGGCAAAAGCCCCATGGGCTGATCCGGCAGGATCAGTATGCGGCTGAGACGGCCCGATGTCCCCAGCAGCCTCTCGGCAACCGAAAGATCGGTCAGGACAATGCCCTGCGGCAGCTCTTGCAGGGCCATGACGCGCGGCCCTGTGTCCTGCAGCACATGCGCCAGCGTGTCGGGATGCGCATAGAGCGTGCCGGGCGGGCGCAGGACGGCAAGAGGATCCAGTCCGGTGGCGGGTGTCGTTTGCGCCATCAATGCGGCCCCCGGGTAGCTCAGGACATCAACGCCCAGCAGGGTCAGCGACTCTTTGGCGGGGGTCCAGACCCCTTCCAGAACCGGCGACACCTGCCACCCCGCCCGGCGCAGCGCGACATAGGTCGCCAGCGGAATGTCGCCGTCCGGGGCGGTCAGGCTGGGCAGATCGCGGGTGCCAAGCTGCTCTACCGCGCGGGAATAAGACGCACGCGCCTCGCTGTTGATCGCCTGAACCGCCGACCAGAGCGCGGTGGCAAGGGCCAGACCGAGGATCAGCAAACCCAATTGAAGCGGCGCATGTCGCCAATGGCTCAGCAGCACCCGCAGGGTCAGGATCATGAGCCGACGGGCCGGATTGTGCCGCCGCTCAGATGCAGCCGACGGGCGCATTGACGGGCGATGTTTTGCGAATGGGTCACCAGAAACAGGGCACTTCCGGCCTCGGCCACAAGCCTGAACATCAGGCGCAGAACCTCGGCGCTGGCAGTTTCATCCAGATTGCCGGTCGGCTCGTCCGCCAGCAGCAGATCCGGTCGCAGAGCCAACGCCCGGGCGATCGCAACCCGTTGTTGTTGCCCGCCAGAGATCTGTTCCGGGTATCTGGTGACCAGCTCGGCCAAGCCCAATTGGCGGATCAGGGTCTGGGTCCATTCCGGATCAAATCGCTGTCCCAGATGCGCGTGAAGGGCGATATTGTCCGCCACCGTAAGCGCCGGAACCAGATTAAACTGCTGAAAAACCAGCGCGATCCGGCTGCGACGCAGGGCGGCTGCGGGTTTGTCCGCGAGGGGCACGATGTCGTGCCCGTCAAACAGGATGCGGCCCTGATCCGGTCGGTCAAGGGCTGCGAGAAAATGCAACACGGTGCTTTTGCCGGAACCGCTTTCCCCGGTCAGCGCCACGCTGTCGCCCCGCGCCAGGTCAAAGCCGACACCGGTCAGAACATTGCGCGACTGGCCGGGATACCGATGGGTCAGGCCACTGACAGACAAAAGCATAAATATGCCCCTCGAACCAAGATCTTGTAACATGCATGTAATGCAAGCGTTGCATGTTCAAGGTTCGATTTCTAAACTAACCGAAACCCTTCTGGAACAGCGGCTCCGAAACGCGAAGGGCAGGCGGCTGACGGAGGGCGGGTCGCGATCATCCTGATGTCGCAAATTTTTCGGTCCGGATACGACCTGTGCCGACCGGGGGCTGTATCAGGGGGGCTGCTTTAAGGGCGACCCCACACACCACGGCCACCGATCACGGGCAAATGCAATCAAACCACGCACAAACCACACAAGGGACCGTCATGGCCAAGGGACAAAAACGCACGCAGGTGTGGCAGGTATTGCGCCGCGCGGTGGCGCGCTTCAACCGCAAGAACGCCTGGGTGCTCAGCAGCCATATCGCCATGTCGATGATGATGGCCTTGTTTCCGTTTGTGCTGTTTACGGTGTCGCTCAGCGGGGCGATTGCCAGCCTGTTGTCGCATCGGATTGTGGTCGAGGACGTGGTCAATCTGGTTTTCGGCAGCTGGCCCCCTTCGGTCGCCAAACCGATCACACGAGAGGTCTATGCGGTCCTTGAAACCTCTGGCACCGGGCTGATGACCCTTGGGGGCATTCTGGCGCTGTATTTTGCATCCAATGGAGTTGACGCGATCCGGGTCGCGATGCTGCGCGCCTATGGCCAGGAGGAAACGCGGCCGTTCTGGAAACACCGGTTGATTTCTGTGGGACTTGTGATCCTTGGTGGTGTCGGGTTGCTATTGGCCGCCTTTTTCGAGCTGTTCTTGCCCCTTGCTGCCCGGTTCCTGGGACGGTTTTTCCCGGATCTCGATGTGCTGAGCGGATGGGAAAACGGGGCCAGTGGCCTGGTTGTCGCGGTGGTGCCGATTGCTGCGGTCTTTTTGTACCATCTGGTGCTGCTGCCGCAGCGCGCGACGATACGGCGCATTTTTCCCGGCGCCGCCACGACATTGGTCCTGTGGTGGGCGGCTGGCCTTGGGTTTGCGTTCTATGTTTCCAGCTTTGCCAGCTATTCCGCCACCTATGCCGGATTGGCCGGCGCGATGGCAGCGCTGATCTTTCTCTATCTCAATGCGGCGATCCTGATCCTGGGGGCCGAAATCAACGGCGTGCTGGAAACGGATCGGGCGGCTGCAGCAAAGGACACCCGCGACGCTTGAATTGAATTGTTCGGACAGGCACGAATTTCGCCACAATTGCGCCGCCGGAACGGCACGCCCCCCGCCGAAACTCTCCCTTGGTGAGTGAACCGGGGGACCTTACATGACCAGTGCCAATTCCAATGCGCCGACAGCACGTCAACGCCTGCTGAAACTTGCAAGCATGTCCGAGAGCCGCACCAGCGCGCCCTCTGCCGTCCGCTGGCACGCGGCCGGGAAACGGAAACCATCGCATGCAGGCAGTGAGGCGATTCTGGAAATGAGGGACCTCGCCGTGCGATCCCTGACCGCCAGACGGTCGCGCTGGTTGTTTCGCTAGCCGTTGCCGCGATAACCCGTCGCAACGACGAATTTTTCCGAACTGTCCGCGCGGGAGGAGGGCGGCTTGACGTTGGCAACGGCTTTGAACTTTTGTTTCAAAAGCTTCTGCAACTCGCCCTCGGCCCCGCCGGCCAGCACTTTGGCAACAAAGGTACCGCCCTCTTCAAGCACATCAAAGGCGAAATAGGCCGCCGCTTCGCACAGGGACATGATCCGCAGGTGGTCTGTCTGCTTGTGACCGGAACTGGAGGCGGCCATATCGGACATCACCACATCCGCATTGCCGTCCAGCCATTCCTTGACCTTGTCGTCGGCGCCCTCATCCATGAAATCCAGCTGGTGGAATTCCGCCCCTGCGAGAGGCTCCAGTTCCTGAAGGTCGACGCCGATGATCCGTCCAACCGCCTTGCCGCTTTTCTCACCCAGTGCATTGACCCGGGGCACGGCCACCTGCGCCCAACCGCCGGGCGCGCAACCAAGGTCGATGACGCGGGCGCCCGGGACCAGAAACCGGTATTTGTCGTCAAGTTCCATGATCTTGAACGCTGCCCGCCCGCGATAGCCTTCGTTCTGGGCCCGTTTGACATAGGGATCGTTCAGCTGGCGTTGCAGCCAACGGGTCGAGCTGAGGGTCCGGCCCCGCGCAGTCTTTACCTTTACGGTCAGATCGCGCTGTCCGCGGCCAGATGTGTTCTTACCAGTCGGTTTCTTCGCCATCAACTCGGCCTCCATGGGATGGGTGCAGATAACGGTTCGCGCGCCGGGGTTCAAGGGCGCTGCGGGGGCTCTGTTTCACAGGGGGTCGTGGCAGGCATTCCTGCCGCGTCCGCAAATCCAGTGGGCGATCAGAACGGCCCATCCTCAAGCACGCCATCGGCACTCATCTGTGCATAAAGCAACCCTTCGCGCAAACCCCGGTCCGCGACGGACAAGCGATCGGTCGGCCAGCAGCGCAGCAAGGCCTGCAAAATTGCAGCCCCTGACATGATCAGCGCCTGGCGATCCTCGCCGATACGCGGATCACGGCGGCGCCCCTGCGGGCCAAGCTCCAGATAGCTGCGGATCACTTTGTCGATCTGATCCGAGGTCATTCGCAGCCCGTCCACCTTGGTCCGGTCATAGCGTTTGAGCCCGAGATGAGAGGCCGCAACGGTTGTCACCGTGCCGGAGGTGCCGACAATCTGAAACCCCTCGCGGGCCTGTTCGTTCTTGTAGGGCGCGAAATCGGCCAGATTTTCCTCAAAGAACCAGCTCATCAGTGCGAAACGCGCCGCGTCGTCCTCAACATCGTTGAACTGGTCCCGCAGGGTGGCAACGCCGAGGGGCACGGAAATCCAGTCGACAACCTTGGCGGCGGGGAAGGGGCTGTCGGAATTGTGAAAACCAGCGTGCAGCCGCATGATCGCAGAGGGGCGGTCGCGGCGCGCAATCGAGGACAGATCAATCCAGACCAGTTCTGTCGAGCCGCCGCCGATATCGACAACCAGAAGCTGCTCTGTCTTGGTCGACACCAGGGGCGCGCAGGAAATCACCGCCAGCCGCGCTTCTTCTTCCGGCTGGATGATGTCCATCGTCATCCCGGTTTCGCGCTTGATCTGACGCATGAAGTCGCGTCCGTTCTTGGCCCGCCGACAGGCCTCTGTCGCCACAAGCCGCATCCGTTTGACCCGATTGCGGGAGATTTTTTGCTGACAGATTCGCAGCGCCTGAATGGTCCGCGCCATCGACGAGCGGGACAAACGCCCCGTCTTTTCCAGACCGGACCCAAGCTGGACCGATTTGGAAAAACTATCTACCACATGAAAGCCGCTGCCCTTTGGCTGGGCAATCAGCATTCTGCAGCTATTCGTACCAAGATCCAGCGCCGCATAGAGGGCATCCGGGTCCGGTCGGGCAGGTACAGGGCTCTCTACCGCTCTGGGGAACGCTCCTGTACCTTTGGAACGCCTGGGCGCCATGAATCACGCCCTCCGATTATCGTGTTGCCTTGATCCTACGTGCGCCATTCCGTCTGTGCAAGGGAGTGCCAGGGGCTTGCTCTTGAAAACACGACCAAAATGCAGGGCTCCGGCCCAAACCACTCATGATTTTGTTGAATATTATGACGGCGACCAGCGCTGGTCACGGGGCAGGGGAAAGACTAGCATCCGTCGCGAAAGGTCGCTCCTCCCCTCTTTGTTGTCGAAATTCGACGCACTCAGCGATCATTGGCGAATTAGAAACGCGATACGACGGACGTATCAGGAAGGAACGGCAATGCCCGACGTCACCATCGTTTACTGGCGCGACATCCCGGCTCAGGTCATCGTGGGCAAGGGGCGGCGTGGCTCCAAACGCCCGCTCGATGAACGCTTCGAGCAGGCCATTGACCGGGCCGCGATGAAAGTAAACGCCAAGGACTCGGATGCCTATCTGGCAGAGTGGCGCAAGGCCGATCCTTACAGCGTGGACGGAGACCCCGGTGACATTGCCGAGGCCGAAGCCGCGCGTCTGGAACAGGAATACGATCAGGACCGCCTGAAGACCCTGATCGCGAATGACGGCTGGGCGTGAGCGCCCGGACGTCTCTATGGGAGGCCGCCATGGCTTTGTTGAATTTCAAAAAACGTGCCACTGAGGCGGAGGTCCCGGTCGACCCGCAGCTGCAGGATTTCCTGACGGATTATTCCATCGAGGTCATGCCGCGGACGGCCGAAAAGGTTGAGGATTTCCGTGCGCTGCTGCCCGTCGGCACCCGCGTCTACATCGCCCATATCGAAGGCACGCCAATCGAAGACATGGTCGCCACCGCCCAACGCCTGAACGCCGACGGCTATCCGGTGATGCCGCATTTTCCGGCCCGGATCATCAAGGATAAGGCGACGCTTGCAGACTGGATCGCGCGCTATCAGGGCGAGGCGGATGTGCGTCAGGGGCTGATGCTGGCCGGCGGGGTGACAAACCCCCACGGCGCGTTTGACAGTTCCATGCAACTGTTGGAAACGGGCCTGTTTGACAAGGCGGGCTTTACCAATCTGCATGTCGCCGGTCACCCGGAGGGTAACAAGGACATTGACCCTGACGGCTCGATGAAGAACGTCTCCCAAGCGCTGTCGTGGAAACAGAAGTTTTCGGAACGCACGGATGCAAAAATGGCCCTGGCGACGCAGTTCGCCTTTGAAGCCAAACCGATCATCGCCTGGGCCAACGGCCTGAAAGACGCCGGCATTGACCTGCCGATCCACATCGGCATTGCCGGCCCGGCCAAGCTGCAGACCCTGATCAAATTCGCCATCGCCTGTGGTGTTGGCCCGTCGCTCAAGGTCCTGCAAAAACGGGCGATGGATGTGACCAAACTGATGTTGCCCTATGAGCCGACAGAGGTTCTGAGCGAACTCGCCGCCTACAAGGCCGCGCATCCGGACTTTAACATCACCAATGTGCATTTCTTCCCACTTGGCGGGATCAAGACCAACGCCACATGGGCCATCAATAATGGCGGCGAACCCGCCCAACCTGCCAATCAGCAAGGATAAACCATGACCCGTACTGTCGTAGAATCGAAGACAAAAACCGCCGTGATGGGGTTTGACGAGCCTTTCTGCGTGATCGGCGAGCGGATCAATCCCACCGGGCGCAAGAAACTGGCCGCCGAACTGGAGGCGGGCGATTTTTCGACCATTGAAAAGGACGCCGTCGCCCAGGTTCTGGCCGGGGCAACGGTGCTCGATATCAACGCCGGGGTGGTCTACAACTCCAACCCGAACCCCAACGAAACAGAGCCGCCCTTGATGTCCAAGATTGTCGAGCTGGTTCAAGGGCTTGTTGACGTTCCTTTGTGCATCGACTCTTCGGTCCCCGGTGCGCTTGAAGCTGGTCTTGCGGTCTGTGAGGGGCGTCCGCTGCTGAACTCGGTCACTGGCGAGGAAGAACGGCTGGAGCAGATCTTACCGTTGGTGAAGAAATACAATGTGCCGGTGGTGGCGATTTCCAACGATGACACCGGGATTTCCGAAGACCCCGATGTCCGTTTTGAGGTCGCCAAAAAGATCGTCCAGCGCGCAGCCGATTTTGGCATTCCCGCCCATGATATCGTCGTCGACCCTCTGGTGATGCCAGTGGGGGCGATGGGAACCGCCGGGCTTCAGGTCTTTGCCCTGGTGCGGCGTTTGCGTGAGGAACTTGGCGTAAATACCACCTGTGGCGCGTCAAATATCTCGTTCGGCCTGCCCAACCGTCATGGGATCAACAATGCCTTCCTGCCGATGGCAATGGGGGCAGGCATGACCTCTGCGATCATGAACCCCGTTGCCCTTCCGGTAACGCAGAAAGCCATTGCGGAGAAAAAGGCGCTGGTGGCGGCCTCCGGCATCATCCTGCCCGAGGATATGGACGACGAGACCTTTGTCACGCTCTTTGGTCTTGGGTCAACGAAACCGCGCGCGGGGTCGGAAATGGAGGCCATCCGGGCGGCCAATTTCCTGACCAACAATGACCCCCACGGCGGTGAATGGATCAAGTTCAACAAGGCACCGCTCAAAGAAGGCGAAGAAGCCAGAGGGCGCGGCGGTCGTGCCGGCGGTCGCCGCCGTCGCGGATAAGCGGCCCCGTCAGGATAACGCGCAGAAAAGCCGGGTCCAAACCCCGGCTTTTCTTTTGTCCGATCGTGAGCAATACCCCATGTCACCAGCCTTCGGCGCTCATCTCGCCGCCAATGTAGGCCGGATTGCTCTATCGCGACACAATAGTCCGTCCCGCAAAAGCGGGTCATTGACGGCGTCGCTGCGCCGGCTTGAGCGAAGATGTCGAACATCCAGCCCAAGCCCACCAAGAGGGAGCGCTGCGCGGACTGGTCAGTGTTCGATTGTTCAGACTGTAAACCCGTGGTGTGACAGGGTTTAAATGGCGGAGAGACAGGGATTCGAACCCTGGGAACCCGTAAAGGCTCAACGGTTTTCGAGACCGCCCCGTTCGACCACTCCGGCACCTCTCCGCGGGGGGTGTGAGGGCGTTTAAAGTGGAAATACGGGCTGTGCAAGGGGCGAAATCACAACGCGTTCAAGAATTTCACTTTTCCATTTGCGCCGCGCGGTTTCACTTCTACATTTAGCCTATGACGATGACACCAACCGCGCCCGCTCGCCCCGCCAAAACCCGCCCTGCCATCGTGGAGGGGATCTGTGTTGCGTTGTTCTGGCTTTCCTCGCTTCTGGCCGCTCCGTCTTATGCTGCTGAGCGCTCTCAGGTGTCGGCTTTCCTCGAGGTGACCGGATTTGATGTCGCGATTGCCAGTATTGCGCAATCGGCCGGCGACGCGCCTGGCATGCTGGGTGCCGAGGCCAGCGATTTCGGACTGGCCTGGGAGCGGCTGGCCAGCGACGTGTTCGATCCGGAAAAAATGCAGGACATGGCAGTCGATATCCTGGAGCAGACCCTGTCGCGCGACGCTTTGCTGCATGCGGCGGAGTTTTATGCCTCCGACCTCGGGCAGCGACTGGTCGAGGCGGAAAACATCTCGCACCAGCGCGAGGAGGGCGAGTCCCGCCGCGAGATTGGTGAGGATATGGTGGCCGAAATGCAGGCGACGGGCGATCCGCGCATCAGTCTGTTTCATCGGATGAACACCGCGATTGGCGGCACCGACAGCGCCTTGAGGGCGGTGCAGGAAATTCAGTTCCGGTTCCTCATGGCCGCCTCTGCGGCCGGTCTGGTCGAAATGCAGTTCGATGCCGATGGGCTGCGGGCCATGATGAAGGCGCAAGAAGACGAAATGCGCCGCGCGATGAACGCGTCCAACCTGGCCCATTCCGCCTATACCTATCGGGACTTCTCGGTCGATGAGTTGCGCGACTATGTGGCGGCGTTGGAAGACCCCGTGATGCAAGAAGTCTACGCGCTTCTCAATGCCGTGCAATACGAGATCCAGGCCAATCGGTTCGAGGAACTCGCCCATCGCATGCGGGGCCTGCAGCCGGTTCAGGAACTCTGAGAAACGGTTTGGACCTTGCCGCAGGGATTGTTTTTCCAACGCGGGCCTGTGAAATGGGTTGACATCCGTCCTTCAGACCGTCAAAAGCGCGCATCCCGGCCCGGACTCCCCGCGCCGGGGTCATTTTGTCATACCGTTCCGCAAGGCGGAGCGCGCTGTTCCAGGTGACAGGACGCAGGTCCCGTCGACAACACCCCGAATGGGGGACCGAAGAACGCGGTTAGAAAAGGAAAGACTGAAGATGTTCGCAGTCCTCAAGACTGGCGGCAAGCAGTACAAAGTTCAGGCGGGCGATGTGCTCCGCGTTGAGAAACTTGTTGCTGACGCCGGCGAAACCATCCAATTCAATGACGTTCTGATGCTCGGTGGCGATGCCCCCGTGGTCGGCGCGCCTTTCGTATCCGGCGCCGCCGTTCAGGCCGAAGTGATCGATCAGATCAAAGGTGACAAGGTCATCAACTTCGTCAAACGTCGCCGTAAGCACTCCTCCAAGCGGACTGTCGGTCACCGTCAGAAGCTGACTTTGGTGCGGATCACAGAGATCCTGGCCTCTGGTGCGGATGCTTCCGGTGTGAAACTGGCGACAGGCAAAGGCGATGCGGCACCTGCTGCTGCCCCCAAGGCCGCCAAAGCCGCAGCTCCTGCAGCTGCTGGTTCCGACGATCTGTCCCAGATCACCGGTGTTGGTCCCGCGGCGGTCAAAAAGCTGGAAGCAGCTGGCCTGACCACCTTCGCTCAGATCGCAGCCTTGTCTGAAGACGACATTGCTGGTATCGACGCCATCAAGATCAAACCCGAATGGGTTGAGCAGGCCAAAGAGCTGGCTCAAGGCTAAGGAGAGACAAGAATGGCACATAAAAAAGCAGGCGGTTCGTCCCGTAACGGTCGCGACTCCGCAGGTCGCCGTCTTGGCGTGAAACTGTACGGCGGCCAGTCCGCAATTGCAGGTAACATCATCGTTCGTCAGCGCGGCACCAAGTTCTGGCCGGGCGAAGGCGTTGGTATCGGCAAAGATCACACCATCTTTGCGACCGCCAATGGCAACGTGACCTTCCACAAGGGCCTCAAGGGCCGCACCTTTATTTCGGTTCTCCCAGTGGCGGAGGCCGCTGAGTAAACCGAACCCAAAGGGTAGTAAAATCTTCAGGGGGATCGGTTATACGACCGGTCCCTCTTGGCGTTTTGATGGGTCCAGTGCCGGGTTGTTGTCGAACAAGCGACGTGATGCGCCTTGTTTGCAATACGGGGACCTCCCATCTGTGCGGCGAGGGCATGGAGGAGCTTGTCCTGTCGGTGCCGCAATTGTGTTTCTGAGGAGGAGCGAAGACTATGGGTTTGGATCAAGTGGATCAGCAGATAACCATTGAATCGGATCGCTTTGTCCTGCGGCCACTCCGGTCGTCGGATGTTGGGCTTGTGCACCACTATGCCGGCGATGCGCGCGTGGCGAAAATGACCGCACCGATCCCACATCCGTATCCACCGGGCGCGGCAGAGGCCTATGTCTCGCGGGCGATGGCGGCGGAACAGGATGAATTCATCTGGGCGATGGATGGCACCAAGGATGGCAATTCCGAACTCATGGGTGTCATTTCCTTGAAATCCATGGACCGCAACCAGTCCGAAGTCGGCTATTGGGTGGCGCCGCCGTTCTGGAACACCGGACTGGCCTCCATGGCCGTGAGCCTTCTGGTCGAGGCCAACCCGCTGAACGATGCGACGATGTTCGCCAGCGTGTTTCAGGACAATCCAGCCTCAGCGCGGGTGCTGGCGCATTGCGGGTTTGACTATCTTGGCGACGCCGAAAGCTATTCGGTGGCGCGCGACACGACGGTGCCAACCTGGACCTATAGCCGCAAGCTGTAACCGCCGTTTCAGGGCCATATCTTCGCGGGCTTGTCATCGGACCGGCCCGCGTTTTTGATTTTGACCCTCCCGGTCCGGACGAACATCACAGGGTTGAGCCATCCCCTGAATTCAAGTATTGGCGATCAAGCTTTAACACTGGGGCCTTCTCATGAAATTTCTCGATCTGGCAAAGGTCTATATCCGCTCTGGCGCCGGCGGGAACGGCTGCGTCAGCTTCCGCCGCGAAAAATACATCGAATACGGTGGTCCGGACGGCGGTGACGGCGGCAAAGGCGGCACCGTCTGGGTCGAGGTCGTCGATGGCCTCAACACCCTGATCGATTTTCGCTACCAGCAGCATTTCTTTGCCAAGAACGGCCAGTCCGGCATGGGGCGCCAGCGCTCCGGCAAAGATGGCGACGATATCGTTCTGCGGGTTCCGGTCGGCACCGAGATCCTCGACGAGGATGAAGAAACCGTATTGGCCGATCTGACGGTCATTGGCGAGCGGGTGATGCTGGCCAAGGGTGGCAACGGCGGTTTTGGCAACCTGCATTTCAAATCCTCGACCAACCAGGCGCCGCGCCGGGCCAACTCCGGTCAGGACGGGGTGGAGCGGACGATCTGGCTGCGGCTGAAACTGATCGCGGACGCCGGATTGCTGGGTCTGCCAAATGCCGGTAAATCCACCTTTTTGTCCGCAACCTCCAACGCGCGGCCAAAAATTGCGGATTACCCGTTTACGACCCTGCATCCGAACCTCGGCGTGGTGGGGATCGACAACACGGAATTCGTCATGGCCGATATTCCCGGCCTGATCGAAGGCGCTCATGAAGGGCGCGGCATCGGTGACCGGTTCCTCGGCCATGTGGAACGCTGTGCGGTGCTGTTGCATCTGGTTGATGGCACATCAGAGACGGTGGCGGCGGATTACCGCACCATCATCAACGAGCTGGAGGCCTATGGCGGCGAGCTGGCGAACAAGCCCCGTGTCACCGCCCTGAACAAGATCGACGCTCTGGACGACGACGAACGGGCAGAGGCGCGGGCCGCGCTCGAGGCAGAGGTCGGCGCGCCGGTCCTGTTGATGTCGAGCGTCAGCCGCGAGGGGCTGGATACCGTGCTGCGCGCGGTTCGCTCGCAGATCGACGACGACCGTCTGCGGATCAAGGAGGAAGAATCCTCGGTGGAGGAGGACGCCCCTTGGCAGCCCTAGACGCAGCCAGACGCGTCGTCGTCAAGGTTGGCTCGGCGCTGCTGGTGGATCGCCAGACCGGCGCGTTGCGACAGGATTGGCTGCGCAGTCTCTGCGCCGATGTTGCCTGGCTGAAATCCACGGGCAAGGATGTGGTGCTGGTGTCCTCCGGTTCAATTGCGTTGGGGCGCGGGGCGCTTGGGCTGCCCCGGACCGTGCTGCCGCTGGAGCAATCCCAGGCGGCGGCGGCGGTGGGGCAAATTCGCCTAGCTCGCGCCTATGAAGAAGCCCTGGCGCCGCATGGGATCACCGCGGCTCAGGTGCTGGTCACGCTGGAAGACAGCGCCGACCGGCGACGCTACCTGAATGCGCGGGCCACATTGGAAACCCTGATCGGGCTGGGCGCGGTGGCCATCGTCAACGAGAACGACACCATTGCAACGGATGAAATCCGCTATGGTGACAATGACCGGCTGGCGGCGCAGGTGGCCGTGACGGTCGGGGCGGATTTGCTTGTCCTGCTGTCGGATGTCGACGGGTTTTACAGCGCCAATCCGGCACTCGACCCAACTGCGCGGCGCTTTGACCGGATCGACAGCATTACGCCTGACATCGAATCCATGGCCGGCGACGGGGTCTCTGGCCTGTCCAAAGGCGGCATGATCACCAAACTGATGGCGGCAAAGATGGCGACCGCCGCGGGCTGCGCGATGGCAATAACCGAAGGTTCTGCCCAGTCGCCGCTGCGGGCGCTGGAGAATGGCGCGCCCTCGACCTGGTTTACGGCTCAGGACGACCCGCAGGTCGCCCGCAAACGCTGGATCGCCGCGATGAAAACCCGGGGTGTGGTCGCCATCGACGCCGGTGCCGCCCGCGCCTTGCGGTCTGGAAGCAGCTTGTTGCCCGCAGGAGTGCGCCATGTGGAGGGCGATTTTGGCCGCGGTGATCCGCTGGCCATCCTTGGTCCAGACGGGCGCAAACTCGGCCAGGGCCTCAGCCGGTATACCGCCGAGGAAGCGCGCGCCATTCAGGGCCACCGCTCGGACGAAATCGAGGCCCTCCTCGGCTCTCCGGGACGGGCGGCATTGATCCATCGGGATGACATGGCGCTCTGATCCTGCCATTCTGAACCGCATATGTTTTGACCCTCCGGCGCGCCCTGTGGCGGAGGGACCCGACCCCGAAAGGGGACACCCCAAAACGGGACAACAAAGGGCAACCGAGATGAAAGATCTGGAAAACATCCCCGCGCTGATGGCCGACATCGGCCAACGCGCAAAAGCGGCAGCATATACCCTTGCGACCGCCAGCGCCGCGCGCAAGGCACTGGCCCTGACCACGGCGGCAGACGCCGTCTGGTCGCGCCGCGCCGCGATTATCGCCGCGAACCAGCAGGACATTGCCTTTGCGCAGGAAAAGGGCCTCTCTTCGCCGATGATCGACCGGCTGATGCTGAACGAGGATCGGATCCAGGGTATGGTGGACGCCCTGCGGGCGGTCGCGGCGCAGGATGATCCTGTCGGCACCGTGCTGGACGCCTGGGACCGGCCATCGGGGCTGCGGATCGAGCGAGTGCGCACGCCGCTGGGGGTCATCGGCGTGATCTACGAAAGTCGGCCCAATGTCACAGCCGATGCCGGGGCGCTCTGCCTGAAATCCGGTAATGCGGTCATTCTGCGCGGCGGTTCAGAGAGCCTGCATTCGGCGCAGGCAATCCATGCCTGCCTGGTCGAAGGACTGCGCGCCGCCGATCTGCCCGAAGATGCTGTGCAATTGGTCCCCACACGGGACCGGGCGGCGGTGCAGGAATTGCTGGCAATGGTCGATTATGTCGATGTGATTGTGCCGCGCGGCGGCAAGGGACTGGTCGGCCTGGTCCAACGCGAGGCCCGGGTGCCGGTCTTTGCCCATCTTGAGGGGATCGTGCATATCTATATCGACAAATCCGCCGACCGCAAAAAAGCCGTGGACGTGGTGCTGAACGCCAAGACCCGGCGCACCAGCGTTTGCGGTGCTGCCGAATGCCTGTTGATCCACGAGGATATCGCCGACACCATTGGCAAGGATGTGCTGGAGCTGCTGGCCCTTGGCGGGGTGGAAATCCATGCCGAAGCAGGCCTGCCTGGCCCCGAGAACATGACCACCGCAACCGATGCGGATTGGGGCAGGGAATACCTCGACGCCATCATCGCAGCCAAGAAAGTTTCGGGGATTAACGACGCGATTGCGCATATTCGCAAGTATCACTCGGCCCATACCGACTGCATCATCACCGAAGATGATGCCGCCGTCGCGCAGTTCTTTGCAGAGCTCGACAGCGCGATCCTGATGCACAACGCCTCGACCCAATTTGCCGATGGCGGTGAATTCGGCATGGGCGGCGAGATCGGGATTTCCACTGGCAAGATGCACGCCCGCGGTCCGGTGGGCGCCGCTCAGTTGACCAGCTTCAAATATCTGGTCCGGGGGGACGGAACGGTCAGGGGCTGACCCCCTGAAAAACAAAGACGCCGCTGGCTGACAGCGGCGTCTGTATTCGGTCAGACCCTTATTCGTGGAGCGGGTCAGAAGCTGATCGAAACTTTTTCCAGGCTGTGATCATAGGAAAGGCTGCGATCGGCCTCTTTTGCGGCTTCTGGCAGCAGCGCGAATTGCACCAGCGCCGGGGTAATCTCGGCCTCTGGCTGCGCGGCGCTCAATCCAGACCAAAGGGTCTCGTCCACGTTGATCTTGCGGCCTTCACCCACCACAGTCCAACTGGTGCCGCTGCGCAGGATTTGCACGGCGCCACCATAGGGCAGGGCGCTTTCGACACAAAGCCCGGCCAGAAAGGTCATCCGCACCTCGCGACGCGTGGCGGACTCCATGGAGGACCAGTGATATTTGATCCGGCTGCCTTGACTGACGTCGTCAAGAACGCTCATCACCTCGGACCGGCCAAGATCCTGCTCACCGGCGGCGCCAAAGGCGATGCGAAAGAACCGGATCCGGGCATTGGCGTTGTTGACGCTGTCCGAGATCAGCTCCAGCTCCGGCCCGTCAAGCGCATTGGACATCCCGAGCAGTTCCAGACCATTGTTGATCGCCCCGACCGGGCTGATCAGGTCGTGACAAATCCGGGAGCCTACCAATGCCGCCAGTTTGGCGCTATCTACACCCATAATATTCCTCCAATACAGGCCATCCAATCATGAACGACCTCAATGCAATCCTGGCACCCGGTATGTTCGTGCGCCACCCCGATCACCCCGATTGGGGCATGGGACAGGTACAGTCGAACATTGGCGGTAAGATCACAGTCAATTTTCCAGACCAGGGCAAAGTCGTCTTCAACGGCGCTCTGGTTGCTCTGGTCCCTGTCTTTGATCCTTAAAAACGGTTTATGAATCGTTAACGCCAGGGGCGCAAGGCAGCATAAAACTTGCGCGCGAACGTGCCGATGGGCTATCTGCCCGACACAGACTAGGGATTGAATAGAGCCATGCATGACGGGGCGCCACAGTTTTCCGTAAAGATTGCAGAGACCGAAGAGGACCTGAGAGCCGCGCAAGCCCTCCGGTACGAGGTCTTCGTGCGCGAACTGGGCGGCGGTGGCGCGTTGGTCGACCACGAGGCAGGGTTGGAGCGGGATCGGTTCGATCCGTTTTTTGATCACATGCTCGTCTACGACAACACCACGCGAGACGTGATCGGCGTCTACCGCTTGCTGCGCTGTGATCAGGCCGCGAAACTGGGGCAGTTTTACTCTGAGGACGAATATGATCTGACCGCCCTGCGCCAGTCCGGCCGCAAATTGCTGGAACTGGGACGGTCCTGCCTGCACCGGGATTATCGCGGTGGCATGGCCATGTTCTATCTGTGGAACGGTCTCGCCAGCTATGTTGCCAAGCACAAAATCGAAGTGTTGTTCGGCGTTGCCTCCTTTCACGGAACAGACCTGAAGGCCCTGGTTCAGCCGCTGGCCCTGCTGCACCACAACCACCTTGCGCCAGAAGAGCTGCGGGTGCGGTCAAAAACCTATCAACCGATGGACCTGCTGTCCGAGGATCAGATCGACCGCCGCCGCGCCATGCTGGAGACCCCCTCGTTGATCAAGGCCTATCTGCGACTTGGCGGATTTGTTGGCGACGGCGCCTTTGTGGATCACGCCTTTAACACCACCGATGTCTGCCTGATCCTTGATACCGACCGGATGAATCTGCGTCAGAGCCGGTTTTACACCCAAGGACGCGGCACCGAATGAACAACATCAGCTGGAACAGCGACACGCCCCCGGAGTCGGTGACGATCTCGGGCTGGGGCTGGCTGCGCGTGGGGCTGCGCGGATTATTGCTGGCGATCCTGGTCTTTGGCGGTCTGCTCCTGCTGCTGCTTGCCCGGCTGGTCGAACGCCCCTTGTGCGGCGCGCGTCGACCGGCAACGCCCTGGCTGACGCTCTTTGTCTGTCGCAACGCCTTTCGGGTGATGGGGATCCGGTTCACCTCGACGGGACGGCCGATGACAGGGCCGGGGATCATCGTGGCCAATCACAGCTCCTGGCTGGATATTTTTGCACTGAACGCCCGAAGCAGGATCTACTTCGTGTCCAAATCCGAAGTGGCCGGCTGGCCGGGGATCGGCTGGCTGGCACGCGCCACCGGCACGGTCTTTATCGAGCGGGACAGAAAAAAAGCCAGCGCACAAAAAGCGCTATTTGGCGCACGGCTCAAGGCGGGGCACAGGTTGTTGTTTTTCCCGGAAGGGACCTCAACGGATGGGTTGCGGGTTTTGCCCTTCAAAACAACGCTCTTTGCGTCGCTCTTTGAACCGGACCTGCGCGATCAACTGTCGGTTCAGCCGGTTTCGGTGGCATTTCACGCGCCAAACGGCGCCGAGCCCCGGTTTTATGGCTGGTGGGGCGACATGGATTTCGGCTCGCATTTCCTCAGGGTGCTTGCGGCCTCACCGCAGGGGCGGGTGGATGTCACCTACCACCCGCCCGTTGCGGTTTCGCGGTTCGAGAACCGCAAGGCCCTTGCCGCCTATTGCGAGGAAACGGTCAGAATGGGCCACACCCGCCAGCGTCAGGGCGCGGTTGCCACGGACTAGCTGCTCTTTTGCGCTTGCGCCGCCCGCAAACCTGGCCTATACGCGCGCCATCGAACCCACAGGCGGGGTTTGGTCCGTTCCGGGGAGACATCCCGGACGCACCGCCGGTTGGCCGCATTTGCGTCTGAACCCCCGCCGAGGATGAAACCGGAAAAGGATAGAATAGCATGGCTCTTCCCGAGTTCACCATGCGTCAGCTGCTGGAAGCTGGCGTACACTTTGGTCACCAGACGCAGCGTTGGAACCCCCGCATGGGTCCGTTCATCTACGGCGCGCGCAACGGCATCCACATCATGGACCTGACGCAGACTGTTCCGATGCTGGACCAGGCCCTGACCGCGATCCGTGACACCGTCGCCAAAGGCGGCCGCGTTCTCTTCGTCGGCACCAAGCGTCAGGCCGCCGGCCCGATCGCCGAAGCAGCAGAGAAATCCGCGCAGTACTACATGAACCACCGCTGGCTCGGCGGCACGCTGACCAACTGGAAAACCGTTTCCCAGTCGATCAACCGTCTGAAGGAAATCGACGAGCGCATGGTGACCGGTGCAGAAGGTCTCACCAAAAAAGAGCGCCTGCACATGGAACGTGACCAGCAGAAACTCGAAGCATCCCTGGGCGGTATCCGCGACATGGGCGGCGTTCCCGATCTGCTGTTCGTCATCGACGTGAAAAAAGAATCGCTCGCCATCGCCGAAGCCAACAAGCTGGGCATCCCGGTTGTCGCAATTGTTGACACCAACTGCTCGCCCGATGGTGTAGACTACATCATCCCCGGCAACGACGACGCCGCCCGCGCGATCACGCTCTACTGTGACCTGGTGGCCCGTGCCGCTCTGGACGGTATGACCGCTCAGATGGGCGCCGCTGGCGTTGACCTTGGTGCTCTGGAAGAGGCACCCGTCGAAGAAGCCGTCGCTGAAGAAGCCCAGGCCTGACCCGACAGCCTGTCATAGATTTGACATGTGGGGCAGGTTAGACCTGCCCCAAATCGCATTTGACTTGAGGAGAGCCTAAAGATGGCAATCACGGCAGCAATGGTAAAAGAACTGCGCGAAATGACCGGCGCAGGCATGATGGACGCGAAGAAAGCACTGACAGAGAACGATGGCGACATGGACGCCGCCGTTGACTGGCTGCGCACCAAGGGTCTGGCGAAAGCGGCCAAGAAATCCGGCCGTACCGCTGCAGAAGGCCTCGTGGCTGTCGTTGTCGATGGCGGCACTGGCGTCGCGGTTGAAGTCAACTCCGAAACCGATTTCGTCGGCAAGAACGCTGATTTCCAGGCCATGGTTGGCAGCATTGCGCAAGCGGCGCTTGGTGTGGACTCGGTCGAGGCACTGGCCGCGGCGGACCTGGGTGGCAAAACAGTCGCCGACACGCTGACCGACAAGATCGCCACCATCGGTGAAAACATGACCCTGCGCCGGATGGTCAAGCTGGAAGGCGAGACCGTCGTGTCCTACGTGCACAACGCCGCCGCAGAAGGCATGGGCAAAATCGGTGTTCTGGTCGCTCTGACCGGTGGCAACGAAGCGATTGGCAAACAGATCGCCATGCATATCGCCGCTGTGAACCCCGCCGCCCTGTCCGAAGACGACATGGATCCCGCGCTGGTGGAAAAAGAGCGTCAGGTGCAGATGGATATCGCACGTGAGTCCGGCAAGCCCGAGCAGGTGATCGAGAAGATGATCGTTGGCCGGATGAAAAAATTCGTCGCGGAATCCACCCTGCTGAACCAGCAGTTCGTGGTGAACCCGGACCTGACAGTCCAAGCCGCAGCAACCGAAGAGGGCGCGACCATCACCGGTTTTGCGCGCGTCGAAGTTGGCGAAGGCATCGAAGTCGAAAAAGAAGACTTCGCCGCAGAAGTTGCGAAAGCCGCGAAGGGCTAATCCGCCCTCACTGCTTTCCGGATCGACGAAACCCTGGCGCGAGTGTTCGCGCTAGGGTTTTTTCGTTAAGCTGTGGCGCGGTTCTGCAAAATAAAACACTGCGCCGCCCAAAGGGCAGCGCGCAGCACGGCGGCCCATGCGGAAATGCGACGGCACGCGCCGAGTGGTTGGACTATTCACAACGATATATCAGAGGTTTAAGGCCGATCGCTGACGCGGATCAATACACGCCAACGACCGAACAGGTCAGAGAGCCCTGCAATTACAGGGGTCAGTCCCCAATGTTCCCAGGCCAAGCCACCACTCACGGAACATTTTCATTATGCCAGTTTTACGCTCGTAAGAATAGTCCTGATTTCCATACCTGCTGCAAGTGCAGCATCATAAAACCTTAACAAAAAATCTACGGTTTTTCACTTTTCTCAGTGTCTTGTCGGGCGGCAAAAACCTAGCCACCGACCGAGTACATCTGATTGTGAAGCGAGGCCTTCAGAACAGCTTGAGCTGTTGTTTCTACTGACAAATTCGCGCGCGCCAACCGCAGGTGCTTTTCGATGGTGGCGTTGGTCAACCCCATCAAAAGCGCGATGTCCTGAATGGTTTTTCCATCTCCGACCCACTGCAACACCTCTCGTTGCCGCTTTGTCAGGACCCGATTCGGAGCTTCGTAGGGCAGGGTGAGAATTTTAAGATGTGCCACATTGTTCATCAGAACGATGTCCTGGCCGTGCTCTGCCCAGATGTCCTCCACCGCGTCCTGGCTCGATTCCGGTCGCGCGGCGAGGGCAATCGCCCCCTTGAACCGTTGGGTGGCGGAATGAAAGCTGATGGTATAGCCCGCCCGGACCCCCATGCGCATATTGAAATCAAAGGTGGCTTGCGCGCGCGGGTCCAGCAGACCCTGCGCGGCCATGTCCTGGGCAATACGCCAACTGGCAACGCCCTCATTGTCGAGCGCCCATCGCAACATCGGCGCATCCGAATACAGCCCGTCCGAGATATACCCCTTGAGATACTCAGGACTATGATTGCTGAGCACGACAAAATCGTCCGGATCGCCAAGCGAGGTCTCGGTCTTGAAGAGAGTATATCCATAAAGGAGACGGTCAAATCCATACCGCCCCATTTGTGCGACATGAGCGCCCCACAAATCAGCGATGGACCTGAACTGTGTCACCCGATGGAGATACTCCGCGACCTTCATTCGTCACTGCCACCCTTGAACCGTTCGATCAGCGCATCAATCGCCATCAGGTAGCCAAAGGAGCCAAAGCCGCAAATCTGGCCGATCACCGCCTTGGAGATATAGGAGGTTTGGCGAAAACTCTCGCGCGCGTGGATATTTGACAGATGCACCTCGATCGTCGGCACTTCGACCGAATAGATCGCATCCATCAATGCCACCGAACTATGGGTGAAGGCGCCAGCGTTCAGAATGATCCCATCATGGCGGCCCTTTGCCGCGTGGATTGCATCCAACAACACACCTTCATGGTTCGACTGCAGGCATGTGATCTCGACCCCGGCGGAGGTTCCGTGGCGCTGACATTTCTCTTCGACCATCGCCAGGGTTTCACGGCCATAAACCTCCGGCTGGCGCGTGCCCAGCAAATTCAGGTTCGGTCCGTTGAGGATCAAAATGCTCGTCATCTGTTGTCCTTCTCTGGTTGCCCTGCCCGGCAGAGCGGTTGGCTGTGGACCCGCTGTCGCCAGATCCATCTGTCAGCCTTATTGCGCCCCTTGGGGCCCGGGTACAATAGCGGCAACCTGAAACAAGCTTGCCACCGTGCTGTGTCTGCACGCCAGTCGGCAGCGTGATAAACCCGTGAAACCGACCAGAAAAACTGGCGCCGTGAAGACTGCGGCGTATTTTGGCTGCGAAACCGCGCCTGTAAGCAATGTGACGTGATGTCGTGACGGCACAGCATCCGTTGTACGAAGCAGACCGAAATGCCATCTTCGTGGCAAGAGGAAGCGGCTGGCCTTGGCCTTTGCCCTGCGCAGGGCGCTTTCACAACGCGTTGGAGGGAATTGAAAATGAACGAATATACCGGTTTGACGGACGGCAGGACGTTGCCGGACGCCCTGCAGCGGCTCCGCTTGCCCCTGATCGGTGCACCGTTGTTCATCATCTCCACCCCTGCGCTTGTGATTGCGCAATGCAAGGCCGGGATCGTCGGTTCTTTTCCCGCCCTGAACGCCCGCGAGGAGACCGGTGAGCCGCCGCGGCTGGAGCTTTGGTTGAAAGAAATCACCGAAGCTCTGGACCGTCACAACCAGGCCAACCCCGATGCTCCGGCCGCCCCCTTTGCGGTCAACCAGATCGTACACCGGTCGAATGCCCGTCTCGAGCGCGATCTTGAGATCTGCCAACGCTGGAAAGTTCCAATCTGGATCACCTCTCTCGGTGCCCGCCCCGAGGTGAATGAGGCCGCACATGCCTGTGGTGGCATTGTACTACACGACGTAATCAACAATACCTTCGCCCGGAAAGCGATTGAAAAAGGCGCCGATGGGCTAATCGCCGTTGCGGCCGGCGCCGGTGGGCATGCTGGCCAGCAATCGCCCTTTGCCCTGATCCAGGAGATCCGCGAATGGTTCGATGGTCCCCTGGCGCTGTCGGGGGCCATTGCCAGCGGTCGGGCCTTGCTCGCCGCGCGCGCTCTGGGGGCGGATTTCGGCTATATGGGATCCCCCTTCATCGCCACGCAAGAGGCCAACGCGCCTGCCGAATACAAACAGATGATCGTAGATGGCTCCGCCGAAGAAATCGTCTATTCCTCCCTCTTTACAGGGGTCTGGGGAAACTACCTCAAGCAGTCCGTTCGCCAGGCCGGCATGGACCCGGAGAATTTGCCAACGGCAGATGCCGCCACGATGAATTTCGGCGGGGATCGGGAAAAGCCAAAAGCCTGGAAGGAGATCTGGGGATCGGGACAGGGCATCGGTGCCGTTAAATCCCTGACCACCGCCGCCGCGCTGGTGGACCGGATCGCGTCAGAATACGCGGTGGCAGGCCAGTCTGTCCGTCGCGCGTTTCAATCATGACCAGCCCGGCGAGCGATATTGATATCGCGAAGGTGGCCGACTTTGTTGCCGGCCGGCTGCCGGGGTTTGACGGGACCCTGCGGGTTGAAAAATTTGCCATGGGTCAGTCCAACCCGACCTATCTGTTGGACGCCGGCGAACATAGATATGTTCTTCGCCGCAAGCCATTGGGAAACCTCCTGAAATCCGCACATGCGGTTGACCGGGAGTTTCGCGTGCAATCCGCCCTTCAGCAAAGTGGTGTGCAGGTTCCACGGATGCATCTGCTCTGCGAGGACGACGATGTGATCGGTGCCGCCTTCTACATCATGGACCATGTGGCGGGGCGCAATTTCGCGGACCCCCGCCTGCCGAAGCTGCCCGTCGCGGCTCGTCGCGCACCGATTGATGAGATGAACAGGGTTCTCGCGGCGCTGCATGAGGTGGACCCTGAACAGATCGGACTGAGCGATTTCGGTCCCCCCGGCGATTATTTCGCCCGCCAGCTGGCGCGCTGGACCAAGCAATACCGCGCCTCTGAAACCCGGACCATCGCCGCAATGGATCGATTGATCCAGGCGCTGGGATCCGCCTTGCCACCGGATGATGGCCAGCGTCGGCTGGTGCATGGCGACTTTCGCATCGACAACATGATCTTTTCGCCGGATGGGCAGGACTGCCGTGCGGTGCTTGATTGGGAGCTTTCGACCATTGGTCACCCGTATGCGGATCTTGCCGGGGTCATCATGCAATGGCAGATGCCGCCCGGCACCGATGGGCGCGGCCTGGCCGGGATCGACAGACAAGCCGAAGGCCTGATGACCGATCAGGCCTTTATCGACGCCTATTGTCAGCGCCGTGGCCTGCCGGGAATTGACAACTTCGGGTTCTACCTCGGGTTCAGTTTCTTTCGCATGGCCGCGATCTTGCAGGGCGTTCTTAAACGCGCGCTCGATGGAAATGCCTCCAACCCGGACCGGGCCATGACGCTGGGCGGATACGTGCCGAGCTTTGCCCAGGCGGGGCTTCAGGCGCTGGACGACTCCGGCGTCTAGCGGCGAAACCTTTACAATTCAAAATGGTTTCACAGGCCGTGGTAACACATTGGCAAAGAACCGCCCCCAAAGTCGGACCAGACAGATGTGCTGCGGCCTGGTGCATCATTCTATTGGGAACCTGGGGGCATTATGGAACGCGACGAATGGCTTAACCGCCGAACGCACGGCGATGGAGTCGTCGAACTGCAATTGGGGCGGGCACCGGACAATCGCCTGTCGGGCGATTTTTTGCGCGACTTCGAACATGAGATCAGAGCGTTAAGTGCTGACCCTGAAGTTCGGTCAATCCTGCTGACCAGCCCGTTCAAGGATTTTTCGGTCGGGATCGACCCCGAGATCGAAGAGCCGGACAGTATCGCGGCCGAGCTGAACGGCGCCTTTCTGGCGCTTTATGCCTGTCCAAAACCGGTGGTTGTGGCCACGCTGGGGCTGAGCTCCGGGGCGGGCATGTTCTTTATCCTGGCCAGCGATCTGCGGGTGTCCCATGCGCGCGGCGCTTTTGAAATGATCGAAGTGCAGCAGGGAAAAGTCTTTCCCGTTGCCCTGATGGAGATCGCGCGCGCCGTGCTCGACACCAATACCCAGCGCCGGTTGATGTTGACGGGGCAACGGCTGGGGCCGATTGCCGCGCGCAACGCGCAGTTCATCGAAATCATCGCGGATGATTTGCAGGATCTGCATGGCTATGCGCTGAAGGAAGCCCGCAAACTGGCGGCGCTGCCGCAGGAGGCCTATGCCGCGATCAAACGCGACCTGCGGGCGGACTGCATTGCCCGCATCGAATCCCTGCTTGACGGCGCGTTGATGCCGCAAGCGACAGGATCGCGATTGGCAGGTTAGGCACCATCGCCGCCAGCGCAACACCAAACCCCGTGCAGCCTGCGCCCCCAATCCGGGCCAGGCCGCGCGGTTTTTTTTGGTTTATCCACCTGAGTGATCCGATAGATGGTGCACGTTTTCAATACGGTACACGCCGTTTTGAATCCTCACCCAGTGGGCTCACCACGGTGAGAAATCGCCGAACAGAGCTGCCTTTCTTGCGCAAAGGTAAAGACAGCGCCCCTCCAGGAGACCACATCTCAAGCCCCCTCTGTCACAGTCAGCCGCATTAAATCCCGAACCATACAGCGCTGCTGAAAAGGATATAAAATGCCTGCGACAGATCACTTCTCCAGCTTCAGTTCCGACCTGGGCTCTCCCGCAACCGGCGCGTTTGACGTGGTGCCTGACGACGGCGCAGATCTCAATGTGCTTCCGCGTGCGATCATGGTTGCGACCGCCGGCGATCTTGCGGTGATCATGAAGGACGGCAGCACCACCACCTTGCCCGCGCTGCAACCGGGCGTGCCCTATCCGGTCCGCGCCCGCCGGATCCTTGCAAGTGGGACAACCGCCACTGGCATCGTGGGGCTTTACTGATGGAGGGCATCTCGATCTCGCTAGAGAGCACGGCGCGCTTTGCCGTGATCGCGCAGCACGGCGGGCTGATTGGGATGGCGGGGCTCGCCTGTCTTTACGATCCCTCTGATCCGGGGACCCTGTTTCAGGACGCGGCGGGGCTGGTCCCGGTTGCGGCGGATGGCGATCCGGTCAGGCTGATCCGCAACAAGGTGGCGGAGAGCGATCATCTTGTTGCGCCCTCAGACGCCGCCCGCCCAACCTTTCGGTCGGTCAATGGCGTACAGTGGCTGGAGTTCGACCGGACGGATGACTACCTGGAAACCACCACGGTCGGCGGCGACAATCACACGGCCGTCATGGCCGCGCGTCCGCTTGCCGCTTCCGGGGTGAATGAAAGCCTCTGGTCCTTTGATGCGGTATCAAGGGACTACCAGGTCGAGGCCGGTGGCGCGGATAAATTCTACGGCAGAGTAAACTCCTCCGGGTTGGGATTGTCGGGCTTTCTCAATGATGTCGTGGACCGTCTTGATGTGGATTTTGTCGAAGCGGTGCGGCTGGATCTCGCGGCTGGAACGGCTGCGATGATCGTGGACGGCATGGTAGCCGACCAGCGGTCGGAATACACCACGCCGCTCCATCCAGGCCAGACCCTGCGGATCGCCGCCAACCGTGCGGCGACAAACCCATGCGGCATGCGAATGTATGCATTCGCTGTGTTCAATCGCGCCCTGACCGGTCCGGATCTGAGCGCCGTAACCACCTGGTTCGCAGCAAAGCAGGGGCGGACGATTTAAGGGCCTGTAGCTGGGCTGGCCACCTGCCAGTTCGGGCAATTGGCGTTTTCAGGCAGGCGCTACTTCTGTGGCATCCCCTTGGCCCGCATCAGCCGTTTTTGAGCGGCGATGCGGAACGGCGCGTTGGGACCGCCGAACCCTTTATACCCTTCACCGCGCTGCACGATTTCAAAGAAGACACCGCCCGCAAAACTGCGCGAGAAAAGTTGGAAAAACTCCGCCTCACCTTCGGCATCGTACAGAATATTCGCCGCTTTCATCGCCGCCAGTCGGTCGGGCGCGATGTCGAAACGTGCGGCGATGTCGTCGTAATAGTTGGCAGGGATCACCAGCGCCTCGAACCCCAGATCCGCAAGTTGCGGGGCCGTGGCAAAGATATCATCGGTTGCAAAGGCCAGATGTTGAACCGAGGCGCCAAAGCTTTCGGCCAGGAAATTGCCCGCCAGCGTGCGGTGGGTTTCGGCCCCGTTCAGCGTGATGCGAAGGCTGCCATCCGGTGTCCCGATCGCCTGACTGCGCACCAGCCCGTCGGGATCGACAACATCGATCATCGGCATTTTATGCATATCAAACAGGGACGTATAGAACAGCGACCAGCTGAGCATATCTTCATAGCTCATGGTCTGGGCAAGGTGGTCGATGCGGGTCAGGCCGGCCTCTGCCGTTTGTGGCGCCGCATCTGTCACAAATTCCACATCCCAGACCTGCGCGCCTTCCGGCTCTGGCTCAAGGAAATGCAGGACCGAACCGCCAAGCCCGCGGATCGCGGGAATGTCCAATTCGCCCGGCCCCAGCGGTTGACCAAAGGGATGCGCCCCAAGGGCCTGCGCCCGCGCGACGGTATCGGCCGCAGAGCGCACCGAGAGCCCCACGTCACAGACCGAGGTGCCACGGGCGTTCCAGGTGCTGGCGGCATGGCCTTCGGTTTCCGAATTCACCGCGATGCGCACCTCTCCCTGTTGCCAGAGGGTGATGGATTTGTTGCGATGGCTGCCGACCCGGCGAAAACCGAGTGTCGCCAAGGTCCGTCCCAGCCCGGCGGCCGCCTCGCCCCGCGCGGCAAATTCGACAAAGGCAACGCCATCTGTCTCGATCCGGGGCGGGAAGGCGGGCAGGGCAACGGCGGCCGACGGCTCTGTCCGGCGCACGTCATCCATCAACGCAACCAACGAACGATACCCATCCTGCGCCACGGCCAGCGGGTTGGACCCCCGGAACTGATCGTTGAAAATCTCAAGGCTGATGGGCCCCTGGTATCCGGCTGCCATCACCGCGCGCATGAACCCGGTCACATCCAGATCGCCTTCGCCCGGCATGTTTCGGAAATGCCGCGACCAATACAGCAGATCCATGTCGATCTGCGGCGCATCCGCCAGCTGCACGAAAAAAATCTTGTCGCCGGGAATGGCGCGAATGCTCTCCGGGCTGAGCTTGCGCCCCAAGGTGTGGAAACTGTCGAGGATCAGACCAACGTTGTCGTGATCGGCCCGGCGCACGATTTCCCAGGCATCCCGGTGGTCATTGACATGCCGCCCCCAGGCCAGGGCTTCATATCCGACACGCAGGCCGCGCGCCGCGGCGCGCCCGCCCAGTTCGTTGAGATCATCCGCCGCCCGTTCAATTCCGCCAAGGGCCTGTGGATGCACCGAGGAACAGATCAGCACGAGATCGGTCCCCAGCTCCTGCATCAGATCGAATTTTCGTTCCGCCCGGTCAAACGCTTTGTCGCGCAGGGCTCCCGGCAGGCATTCGAAATCCCGAAAGGGCTGAAACAGAGTGATCTCCAGCCCGTGATCGCGGATCATCTGACCGACCTCGCGCGGGGTACCTTCGTGGGTCAGAAAATCCTGTTCAAAGATCTCGATCCCGCCAAATCCCGCCTTGGCGATCGCGTCCAGTTTTTCAAGCAGGTTACCGGAGATCGAGACAGTGGCGATGGACGTTTTCATCTGCGGGTTTCCCTCAATATCCAAGCACGCGGGGCAGCCAGATCACGGTTTCCGGCACGAAGGTCAGGATCAGCAGCACCACCACCTCGACCAGGAAGAACGGCAGGATCGAGCGGGTCAGCCGCGCCATGCCGACCTGGGCAATGCCTTCGGCGACAAACATGCACAGACCCAAGGGCGGCGTGATGAGACCAATCATCAGGTTGAAAATCACCAGAATGCCGAAGTGGACCGGATCAACCCCCATGGAGACCGCAATGGGGTGCAGGATCGGCACCAGCACCAGCATCGCAGCGATCCCCTCAAGAAAGAGACCGACAAAGAGAAACAGCAGGATGACCGCGATCAGGAACATGGTCTTGCTCTCCACGTTTCCAAGCACCCAATCGGTGAGCATGTTGGGCACGCGGTTATAGGTCAAAAGCCAGTTGGCAGCGCCCACGGCGGCGATGATCACCAGGATCACGGCACTGTCCCGCATGGCATCGGTAAAGATCCGGGGCAGGGAGGTCAGGGTGATCTTGCGGTAGACAAACGCGCCCAGAAACAAGGCGTAAGCCACAGCAAAAGACGCCGCCTCGGTCGGGGTTACCACCCCGATCAGGATGGAGCCGACGACAAAAACCGGCATCAGCAGCGGCAGGATGCCGCCCAGCAGCGCCTGACCTGCGGATTGGGTGTCGGAGGTAACGCCGGGGGCAGGGTCCTTTACCTTGACCGTCAGCATGACATAGGCCGACAGGAACAGCGCCAGCATCAGCCCCGGAATGACCCCGGCCATAAACAGCGCCGGCACGGACACGCCGGAGACGATCAGCGCATAGATGATGACCGGGATCGAGGGCGGAATGATCGGGCCGATCACCGACGATGCCGCCGTCAGCGCCGCCGCAAAGGACCGGTCGTAACCGTGTTTTTCCATCTCGGGGATAAAGACCCGCCCGATGGCGGAGGTATCGGCAACCGCAGACCCGGACAGACCCGCAAAGATCACCGAAGCCCAGATATTGACCAACGCCAGCCCGGCCCGCATCCGCCCGACCAGAACATTGGCAAAGGCAATGATGCGGCCGGTGATCCCGCTTTCGTTCATCAGCTCTCCGGCCAGCACAAACAGCGGAATGGCCAGCAATGGGAAGGAATTCATGCTGCGGAACATCTCGGAGGCGACAATCCGCAAGCTGTAGGGGGCCTCTCCCGTTGCCATAAACACCAGCAGGGCAGAGATGATGGCAATTGCAATCGGGGCGCCGATGAGAAGACCGGCAATCAGAACAACGTAAACCATGGTCATGCGCTCCGCAGGGCGGAGAGACGTTCCGCGAATTTCAGGGTCGCAGCGAGGCACAGGAGCGCGCCGCCGATGGGCATGGCATATTGCCAGGTGCCGGTCTTCCCGATCCAGAGCAATGTCTCAAACCCGGTGGTGTCACTGAGCCAGCCCGCGGCCGATTTCAGACCAGAGGAGTCGAGGTTGCCGCGCCGGACCGCAAAGGCATGGCCCGCGAACATCAGACCCAGGCCGCTGAGCGCAGTGATCCCGTCCACCAGCAACCAAAGCCGCGCGCGCACCCGCTCGGACAGGAATTCCGTCAGCACGGTAAAGCGAATGTGGCGGTCCTGCATATAGGCGAGGGCAACGCCGAACATGACCCCGTAGATGGTGAGATAGATCGGCAATTCTTCGCCCCAGGGCAGGGACTTGCCAAGTGTGTAGCGCCGCAGCGCGTTCACGAAGATGATGGAAAAGACCAGGGCGATGGACAGGCCCGACAGGCCGGCGAGGATCCGTTCGACAAGGCGATTGAGACTGTGCATGGCAGTGACCTTTATGGTGACCGGACCGCCCCACGACAGGGCGGTCCGGGGTGTTCAAGTATCAGTTGGTGGCGGCAACGGCGGCCTGAAGGTTGTCGATCCAGACGGCATCGTCACCCAGTTCGCCGCGCAGATAGTCTACCACAGCAGGCTGCGCCTTTTCCGCAAAGGCTGCAATCTCGTCGGCAGTCGGCGAATAGACCTGCATGCCCTCGGCCTGCACCTTGTTCACGCCCTCGGCAGTGCCCCATTGCTGGATCGCACGGCCCATGGTGCCTGCCACACGGGCGGCTTTCTTGACCACTTCCTGCTCGGCCGGTTCCAGGCCCTCATAGAACTCATCCGAAATCAGAATGAAATCAGCCGCATAGACATGGCCGTCTAGGGTCATGTATTTCTGCAGCTTGTGCAGGGAGTTGTTGTAGATCACACCAACCGGGTTTTCCTGACCATCGACGACACCGGTCGACAGCGCATTCGGCAGTTCGGTCCAGGCAATCGGGGTCGGCTCGCCGCCCAGGCCCTTGACCATTTCCACATAGAGCGGGATCGGCTGCACGCGGAACTTCAGCCCTTCCATATCTGCGGGGCTTTTGATCTCGCGGGTGTTGTTGGTGAAGTTGCGGAACCCGGTTTCGCCATAGGCAAGGGTGCGCAGGCCGGTCTGTTCAAGACAATGCGCGGCCAGATCGTCACCGAAGGGACCGTCCAGCACTTCCCAGGCGACGGTGGCCGAGGAAAACGTGTAGGGAATATCCAGAACGGAAGCCGCCGGGCAGACCTTGGACATGGCACCGGAAACCAGGACCACCTGGGTCAGACCTTCCTGTGCCTGGCCGATCAGTTCATCCTCGTTGCCGAGCGCACCGGCTGGGAACAGCTCTACCGTCAGGTCGGTTTCGCCTTCGACGATGTTCTTGAACACATGGGCGGCGGCGCCCTTTTTCGATGCGGTCCAGTCGTCCGGGTCCACGTGAGCCAGACGAAGAGTTTGCGCCTGCGCCGTTGCGCCCATGCCAAGGGTCAATGCCGTTGCGGCGACTGTGGCCCATTTGGTGAAAGTTTTAGTCATGCTTTTCTCCTCCCGATAAGCAAAGTCAGGTCTTCAGGTGTGCGCGGGATCGCGCGATGGGACAAAGGCGTCGAATGTTGCCTTCATCCGGATTGGATCAGCCTTGCGGCCGGTAAACAGTTCAAAGGCGCGCACGGCCTGAAACACGGCCATTCCGGATCCGGGCAGAACCCGGCAGCCACGGGCGCGCGCAGCCCGCAACAACTCTGTTTCCAAAGGGAAATATACGATATCCGCCACCCACATCGTGGGCTGGAGCAAACTGGTTTCGACGGCTGTGCCGGGCAGTTTGGCCATGCCCATCGGGGTGGCGTTGACGATCCCGTCAGGGCGGTCGGATTGGATCAGGGCAGCGGCATCTTCGACCGCAACCGCGGCGCAGGTTTCATGGGTATGCGCAATCTGCGTTGCCAATGTTGCGGCCCGTTCCGGGTCGACATCGACAATCGACAGCTGCCGAACCCCAAGTTCCGCCAGCGCATGGGCAACCGCAACGCCGGCGCCACCGGCGCCGAACTGCAGCACATGGTCCAATGCCGCCCCGGGAAGCCCGCGCCGCAGCCCCTCGGCAAACCCCCAAAGGTCCGTGTTATGGCCAAACCGGCGGCCGTCACGAAACGCGATCGTATTGACCGCGCCAACCGATTTGGCGTTGGTGGACAGCGTATCAAGCAGCGGCAGAACCTCGATCTTGAACGGATAGGTGACGTTCAGCCCGCTGAACCCCATCATCTCTGCCGCATCGAGGATCTCGGCCAGCGGCCGATCCAACAGGTCGGCATCAAGTAGCTGATAGGCGGCATGCATGCCTTGCGATTCTGCCTCTGCGACATGCATCGCCGGGGTCCGCGAAAGCTGGATCCCCCGCCCCACAAGCCCAGCCAGCAGCGTCTCGCCACTTTCGCGCATCTGATGTCCTCCCCACATGACAAGCCTCATCGTGGCTCGTCCGAATCTCTCTCTTGCCCCAAAATGAACCGTGCGGTTAATTTAGTCAACAGGATTGAACCGCGCGGTTAAATGTGCCAATTAGGACAGATGAGGGAAGCGGGTGAAATGGCTGAAAAAACAGTGAAAAAAAACGTCGGTCGGTCCTGGAAACAGGATCCCGAAGCCGTCAAGGCGGATATCCTGCGGGCGGCCCGGGCGGAAATCGCAGAGCACGGTCTGTCCGGCGCCAGAGTGCAGGTGATCGCGGAACGGATCAAAACCTCCAAACGGATGATCTTTTACTATTTCGGCGACAAGGAAGGGCTCTACCGCGCGGTGCTCGAAGCGGAATACGCCAGCGTGCGAAAAGCAGAATCCGAGCTGGACCTGGACGGGTTGGAGCCGATGGCCGCGCTGCGGAAACTGGTGGAATTCACCTTTGATCACCACCGGGCCAACCCGGAGTTCATTCGGTTGGTGATGATCGAGAATATTCACAACGCCCGTCACCTGCGCGAATTGCAAAACCTGGCCACCACGAACTCTGTGGCGATCAAACAGCTGGAACGTATCTGCGAGGCCGGCAAGGCGGCGGGCGTGTTCCGGGCGGATGTTTCGCCGCTGGTGCTGCACTGGCAGATCAGCGCGATGAGTTTTTTCAATGTGGCAAACCAGATGACCTTCGCCACAAACTTTGGCGATGCCCTGTTTTCCGAAGCCGGTCAGGCGCAGCTCCGGGAAGAAACGGTGGGAAGCATCCTCAGCTCAGTGCGCAACTGAACGACTCCGCCCGGAGGGACGGGCCCAGATCAGAACCACCGCCACCACGATTTTTCGTGACAGGACAGGTGTTTATCCCTGCCGAAACAGATTCACGTGCTCGATTGGGGGGGCTGGTCGGGGGGAAGGTTTTAATGGCGCACCTGAGAGGATTCGAACCTCTGGCCTCTGCCTTCGGAGGGCAGCGCTCTATCCAGCTGAGCTACAGGTGCGTCTGTGGTGGGGATATACGCGCCCCTCAAAAACACTGCAATGGGAAAAACGCAGAAGTTCAGAATTCAGTGTGTTTTCCGGCTGATACGCCGAACGCGACGGCCTGTGGTGACGCAGATGTCTTTGAAACCAACGGTTTGCGCGCGACCAACCCTGAGGTTTCGCCGACAAACCGAACCGATCATGAGGCGGCAGGGGTCAGCCGCGCCAGCTGCGGACCACGCCGCAGTCCATGTGAACAAAATTCGACCCGTGATACCGTCCAACGCCACCGGCCTTGCAGGCTTGGGCCGCCTGCGCCATTTGCGAAACGGAGCGGGATGCGAGCCGCAGATCGGCGGCCTGTCCCTGCATATGTAGCGAATTTTTCGCCACACCGCGGGATCGGCTGCGCAACATCGAATTTGTCTGTGGGCTGCGATAGCCGGACAACAACATATAGGGTTCGGACACATCCAGAAGATTGTGCGATGCCGCCATGATGTCGATTGTCCGCAGATCAATCGACTTGATCTGATCGGTCCGCCAGTCGCGCATGAAGTGGTTCACTTCCTTGACGGCGTCCTTGATATAGTCGCCATCGATCCAGTACACCATATCCAGGCGTTCGCCCGTGCGACCGGAGTACATACGGATCCGTCGGATATCGCCGCCGCCGCGCAGAAAACCGGCGGCCTGGCTGTAGGTTGGGGCGGATGCAACGGCGGTCGCTGCAAAGGCCTTCAAGAGTGCTCGACGGGAAAACCCGAAATCTTTTTTTGCCATGTGAGGAGCGTTGTCCCGTACGCTTTTTTTGTTCCACAATTCCCGGTTGGACCGGGTTTTTTTCACGCTTTGTTGCGCAATGGATATATGGCACAGCAGGAATCGGGTGCCAACTCTTGAATGATCCCTTGCCAGAATGTGGTGATTTTTCGGCAATTTCTTGCGCAAAAGGGGAGGGCAGACGGGTTTTTCCCCCTAACCCGATGGAACAAAAAGCCAACCTAGGGGTTTCGCCGCATCAACGTTGCTGCTTTTGCATGCCTGATGGAAATGTGAATGGACTTGCAAGCCGGGCGTTTACCTATGCTGGCTTAAGGTCTAACTGGATCATCCGATTTGAAGCTTGGAGTTATTGAACAATGTCGCAGGCCCGCGCCCCAAAGATCACATCCTATGTCACCGCCGGTCTGTTCGCGGCCGGTCTTGGGGTTGCCCTCCATTGGGCCGATGCGGCTGAAGCCTCCACCACAGGATTTCGCCAAGCGGTGGCTGAAATGGCCTGGGAGGACGACTCCGTCGCCGCTTTTTATCGTGAAAACAACTATGATCCGATCTGGACCGCACAGACGGATGAGGCGCGCGCCCGACGTCAGGCGCTGATGCAGGCGCTGGACGAAGCCTCGGCGCATGGGTTGCCGGATATGTCCGTGGTGGCGGCCCGGTTGATCGAGCAGATGCGCGCGGTGAAATCGACCCGCGATCTGGGCGCCGTCGAAGTCGCCCTGAGCCGCGCCTTGGTCGATTATGCGACCGACCTTCAGACCGGTCTGATTAACAACCCCGAGAGCATTGACGACGGCATCGTCCGCAAAAAGCACAAGGTGGACATGGTTGCGATCCTGCGCGGGATTGAAACGCAGCGGCCGCAGGCGTTCCTGCAATCTCTTGTGCCGCATTCGACGCAGTACCGCGCCTTGCTGCGTGAAAAACTACGGCTGGAAACGCTGCTGGACGCAGGCGGCTGGGGCGCCCCGGTTCCGGTCCGCAAGATGGAGCCGGGCGACACCGGCACGGATGTGATTGCGCTGCGAAACCGTTTGGTGACCATGGGATACCTGACGCCCACCGCCGCACGGAGCTACGATCTGGCCTTGGAAGACGCGGTGCGCCGGTTCCAGGGCGAGCATGGGCTTGAGGTTGACGGGATCGCAGGCGAAGGCACGTTGAAAGAGGTCAACCGCCCGGTGACCGACCGGATCAAATCCGTCATTGTCGCGATGGAGCGCGAACGCTGGCTGACGCCAGATCGCGGCGACCGGCATGTTCTGGTCAACCAGACCGATTTCACCGCCAAGATCATCGACAAGGGCGAAGTCACCTTTGTCACCCGCTCTGTCATTGGTCGTAACAGCCATGACCGCCGGTCGCCGGAGTTCTCCGACGAGATGGAGCATATGGTGATCAACCCAAGCTGGTATGTCCCACGGTCCATCGTGACCAAGGAATATCTGCCCAAGCTGAAAAACAACCCCAACGCCCACAGCTATATCGAGATTACCGATAGCCGCGGGCGCGTCGTGGACCGCAACGCCGTGGATTTCACCCAGTTCACCCAGCGCAGCTTTCCCTTTGCCATGCGCCAGCCGCCGAGCCGCAGCAATGCCTTGGGTCTGGTGAAATTCATGTTCCCGAACAAATATAACATCTACCTGCACGATACGCCGCAAAAGAGCCTGTTCGGACGCGAGGTTCGGGCCTTTTCACATGGGTGTATCCGTCTGCAGGACCCGTTTGACTTTGCCT
Organism: Tritonibacter horizontis; assembly: GCF_001518015.1. Lineage (GTDB taxonomy): Bacteria > Pseudomonadota > Alphaproteobacteria > Rhodobacterales > Rhodobacteraceae > Epibacterium > Epibacterium horizontis. The sequence goes on along the minus strand of NZ_LPUY01000074.1, from coordinate 169,006 downwards.
ATGCCCTGCTTGCGGTGCAGGAAGACGATCCAAAGGGCTTTTTCCAAAGCGTCCTGAACAGCGGCAAGGAAACCAAGGTCGAACTGGAAACCAAGGTGCCGGTACACATCATCTATCGCACGGCTTTTGTCAGCGAAGATGGCCGCGCGGAGTTTCGCCGGGATGTCTATGGTCGCGATGCCAAGATCTGGGAGGCCCTGGAACGGGCAGGGGTAGTACTCCCCGGCGTTCAGGGTTAAGTCTCGGGCCAGGATCCGGTTCAGGAGGAATGGCCCGATGTTCAGCGTAGGTGAAATCGCAAAATCACTTGGTGCCGAAGCGGTTGGCGCGGTCGACTTTGTCATCTCAGGTGCAGCAGAACCCCAGGACGCCGGTCCGGACGCGCTGGCCATGGCGATGTCGCCCAAATATGGCGAGGCCCTGTCGCAGGGACGCGCCCGTGCGGCGCTGCTTTGGGAGGGGGCCGACTGGCAGGCGCTGGGTCTGGAGGCGGCGATCTTTGTCGCGCGGCCCCGCCTTGCGATGGGCGGATTGACGCGCATGCTGGACCCCGGCCAGCACGAAACGCCGGGTATCCATCCCTCCGCAGTGATCGACCCGAGCGCACAGATCGGGGCGGATGTCACAATCGGCCCGCTGGCGGTGATCGGCCCGAGAGCCCGCATCGGCAACGGATCGCTGATCGGCGCGCATTGCTTTATCGGGGCGGATGTCACCCTCGGAGTCGGTGCGAACTTGCGTGAAATGGTCTCCATCGGGGCCCGCGTGACGATCGGTGACCGGTTTCGCGCCCAGCCCGGCGCGCGCATTGCCGCCGATGGGTTTTCCTATGTCACGCCAGAGACCTCCGGGGTGGAAAACGTCCGCAAAACCTTGGGAGACCAGGGCGAAGCCAAGGCGCAAGCCTGGGTCAGGATACATTCACTTGGCTCCGTAAGGATCGGAAATGACGTGGAAATCGGTGCAAACGCCACGATTGACAATGGCACCATCCGGGACACGGAAATCGGCGATGGCACCAAGCTCGACAACCAGGTCCATATTGGTCACAACTGCCGCATCGGCGCTGATTGCCTGCTTTGTGGCCAAACCGGGTTGTCCGGTTCCGTGACAATTGGCGACAATGTCGTGCTCGGCGGACAATGTGGTGTTGCGGACAACACATTCATCGGGGATCGTGTCATCGCCGGGGGCGGCACCAAGATCCTGTCAAACGTCCCCGCCGGCCGCGTCATGATGGGGTATCCCGCCGTCAAGATGGACACCCATACGGAAATGTACAAAGCGCAACGCCGTCTGCCGCGAATGCTGCGCGACCTCGACGCGTTGAAAAAGGCTGTTTTCAAATAAGGTCGCAATCAGTAAACCACTCGCAAATGTTTCTCCCGCAGGAGCCGCCTTTATGAGCACGCAGGACAAGGTCATCGCAATCATCGCGGAACAGGCGGTCCTAGATCCGTCAGATGTTACCCTCGACAGCACCCTGGACGACCTCGGAATCGACAGCCTCGGTCTGGTCGAGTGCATTTTTGCGATCGAGGAAGAATTCGACATCACGATCCCGTTTAACGCGAACGAACCAAACGAGAGCGATTTTGACATCTCGAATGTGCGCGCGATTGTGGATGGCATCAATACGTTGATCGCCGACAAAGGCTGATCCCTGAAGCCAGCCGACCAAGAGGACAACAGATGAAACGTGTTGTGATCACCGGCGCCGGAACGATCAACGCGCTGGGTCATTCCACCGCCGCAACGCTGGAGGCGATGCGCGAGGGACGCTGCGGAATTGGCCCGCTGGAGTTCCGGGACGTGGATCGACTTGCCATCAAGATCGGCGGCCAAGTCCGTGATTTTGAGGCAGAAGGTCGCTTCAACCGGCAACAGATGGCGCTCTATGACCGGTTCACCCAGTTCACCCTGTTTGCCGCCGAAGAAGCGATCCGACAGTCTGGCCTGGAATTCATCGGGGAGCTGGCCGCGAAATCCGGCGTCGTGCTCGGCACCGCGGGCGGCGGTGTCTCGACCTGGGACGACAACTACAGATCGGTCTATGAGGACGGCAAGAACCGGGTGCATCCCTTTGTGGTGCCAAAGCTGATGAACAACGCCGCCGCCAGCCATGTGTCGATGGAATACAACCTGAAGGGGCCAAGCTATACGGTCTCGACCGCTTGTGCCTCGTCAAACCACGCCATGGCACAGGCCTTTCAGATGGTGCGCAGCGGGATGAGCCCGGCAATGATCACCGGCGGGTCGGAATCGATGTTGTGTTTTGGCGGGGTCAAGGCCTGGGAAGGCCTGCGTGTGATGTCCAAGGATGCCTGTCGTCCCTTCAGCGCCAATCGCAATGGTATGGTGCAGGGGGAAGGGGCCGGCATTTTTGTCTTTGAGGAATACGAACACGCGCGCGCCCGCGGGGCCGAGATCCTGTGCGAGATCGTCGGCTACGCCATGAGTTCTGACGCTGCGGATATCGTGATGCCCAGCAAACAGGGGGCGGCGCGGGCCATTTCCGGAGCGTTGAAAGATGCCGGGGTCAATGCCTCGGAGGTCGGTTATATCAATGCCCACGGCACCGGGACGGCCGCGAATGACAAGACCGAATGCGCCGCTGTTGCCGATGTCTTTGGCCCGCATGCCGACAGCCTGATGATGTCTTCGACAAAATCAATGCATGGGCATTTGATCGGTGGCACCGGTGCGGTGGAGCTATTGGCCTGCATCATGGCGCTGCGCGACGGGGTGATTGCCCCCACCATCGGCTATGAAGAGCCGGATCCAGAATGCGCGCTGGACGTGGTGCCGAACGAGGCCCGCGAGGCGAAGGTCTCTGTTGCGCTTTCCAACGCCTTTGCCTTTGGCGGGCTGAACGCGGTCCTTGCACTGAAACGGGTCTAGGCCAGGGGCGGCCCAAGGGGGCCGTGGCCTTCGATGCCCGTACGGTTCCCCTCAAACAAACGGCCCCCACGCAGTGATATCTGCGCGCGGGCCGCTTTTTTTGCAAACAGTCGGTTGGATTACTGCGACACGACATCCACGGCGTTATAGCCAGATGTGAAGCCGCTCAGCGACATCTTGACCGACACCACCGTCTCTGGGGCGGGGGCCGGGCGCAGGCTGAATGTCGCCGCGCTGCCCTGTTTAAAGGCATTGATATCGGCCTCGGTCAGTCCAATCTGCGCCACGCAGCCGGCGCTGTTGCAGAAGGAGAAATTATACCGCTTGCCCGGCGCACCATCGACCGAGATCGACAGGCCAGCGGGCAAGAGCGTTTCCAGCGGCGCGATCACTGTCGCCCCGGCAACCGCCTGGCCACCACCGGCGGTATCGATGCGAAACAGCGAGACCTCGGCAACCGGGCCGCCTTCGTCATCGACGAGCACCTGAACCAGCGAACAGGGGTCTTCGCCCGAGTTCGTCCGGACGCATGCCAGATCCCAATCTCCGAATTTCTCTTTGGAATACCGCTGACCGACCTGTGAGGCGTCATCATTGGGCGTTCCGAGATCAAGAAGCTGATCGGCGTTTGGCTTGGGCGCCGGCGTGCCGTCTTCTGTAGTTTCCGCAGTCTGTTCAACTGCATCCTGTTCGGTCGTCTCTTGTGCCAGAGCGGGCGCATGCGCCGCAATCAGAACGGCAAGAGAGAGCGAGCTGAGGGATTTCAACATGAATGCCTCTTCTGTTTGGTTTATTGTTCGCATGTAACATGACCACCCGGATGTGTCAGGGGAATAAAACCGCCAGCCCCCGCAATTCCCGGCAGAATTCCCTGGTTTTGGGCTCGTCTGCGGAATGTTGCCAATCACCAGGTCTGGGGCAGAAGACAATCCGAGGGTCGGCCCGATGCGAAAAAAAGCGCCCCCCCACCAGAGCCGGGCCGGAAGGCGCCAGATCAAGGCTGACCGATTCAAAATCCGCTGCCGCGACAGGAGCCGTCAGACACGAAAAAGGGGGCCAGAAGCCCCCTTTTTGCAAACACATCTCCCCGTCGGACTGGCCGACTTAGTTATTAATCAGAACGTTACGAGCGAATTCCCGCCCGGTCAACATCCAATAACAAAAAAAATCAGTATCTGTTTCAAACGGACCTTTTGCGCTTCTTTTGCTGAAGAAATGTGACAAGTTCCAACATGACAGGCAGGCTGTCGAAAAAAATGGCCGTGCACAAGGCACGGCCAGTCTGACAGGGAGGAAATGTCCGCCGGAAAACCGCATTGGAACCGACGGGCAAGTTCAGGCTGGCACGGAAAGGTTAACATTGTATTTTCGTTCCATAAGCGCCGTTAGGAGTTATGAAGGAATGCCAGAGGAAATATTTATCGGTGGCGGCGGGCCGGACTACGCCGACCCCCAGTATATGTCATTGAAATATGCCAACCGACACGGTCTGATTGCAGGGGCGACCGGAACGGGTAAAACCGTTACACTTCAAATCCTTGCAGAGAGTTTCTCGCAGCAGGGCGTGCCGGTGTTTCTGGCCGATGTCAAAGGCGATCTGTCTGGTCTAGCCAACAGCGGCAGGGCCGATGCGCCGCTCCATGACGCCTTTGTTAAAAGATCGCAAAAAATCGGATTTACTGCGTTTTCTTACCAGAACGTCCCCGTCGCCTTTTGGGATCTCTTTGGTGAACAGGGTCATCCAATCCGCACGACCGTTGCCGAAATGGGCCCACTTCTGCTGTCCCGCCTGCTGGACCTGAGCGAAGCACAAGAAGGCATCCTCAACATCGCCTTTCGTCTGGCGGATGAACAGGCGCTGCCGCTGCTTGATCTGAAGGACCTGCAGGCGCTGTTGGTCTGGGTCGGTGAAAACCGGGCCGCGCTGTCGCTGCGCTATGGCAATGTCTCGACCGCATCAATCGGCGCCATTCAGCGGCGCCTGCTGGTGCTGGAAAACCAGGGCGGCTCCGGCATGTTTGGCGAACCCGCGCTGGAGCTGGCAGATCTGATGCGCTGTGACGCGTCGGGGCAGGGGATCGTGAACATCCTTGCCGCCGACACGCTGATGGCCGCCCCGAAACTCTATGCGACCTTCCTGCTGTGGTTGCTGAGTGAATTGTTCGAAACGCTGCCGGAGGTTGGTGATCCGGACAAACCAAAGCTGGTGTTCTTTTTCGACGAAGCGCATCTGCTGTTTGAGGATGCGCCAAAGGCGCTGGTGGACAAGGTGGAACAGGTGGCGCGTCTGATCCGCTCCAAAGGGGTCGGCATCTATTTCGTGACGCAGTCGCCGGATGACATCCCCGAAGATATTCTGGGCCAGTTGGGCAACCGCGTTCAGCATGCACTGCGTGCCTTTACCGCCCGAGACCGCAAAAAACTGAAACTGGCGGCCGAAACCTATCGGGAAAACCCGCGCTTTTCCACCGAAGAGGCCATCCGCGCCGTCGGTGTCGGCGAGGCCGTGACCTCGATGCTGGAAAAGAAAGCCGTGCCGGGGATCGTCGAACGAACGCTGATCCGGCCCCCGTCCAGCCAGCTGGGCCCGATTACCCCGGCGGAGCGGCGCGCAGTGATCGAATCCTCCGGCCTGTCGTCAAAGTATGACACGCCGATTGACCGGCACTCCGCCTATGAGATCCTGAAATCGCGGGCCGACGACGCGGCGGCGGCGGCAGAAGTGGCCGAAACCGAGGCCGAAGCTGCGGCCGACCCGATGGTGCGCGAATTCAATGCTGCACGGCGATACAGCGGCGGCCGGGTGGGCCGATCGACGTCGCGCCGCGTTGGCGGCGGCGACACCTTTGCCTCCGCCATGTCAGAAGCGGTCATCAAGGAGCTGAAAGGCACCACCGGCAGACGCTTGGTCCGTGGCATCCTCGGCGGCCTGTTCAAGGGGCGCTGAGGCGCCTTCACCCGGCCCTGCACAGCAAAACGCCGCCCATGTCAGGGCGGCGTTTTTTGTTATTTTTCCGGGATCAAGCCGCGAGGGCTGAACCTGAGGACCAGCAGGAGTATCAGCCCCATGGTCAACAGGCGCATATGCGCCGCACTTTCCATCAGATGCGCGCGCAGGGCGCTGTCCGGGTCCATGCCGGCCGTCAGGACCTCGATCAGGATCGTCCCCAGCGGTTCGACCTTGATCCACAGGAACCAGACCAGAAGACCGCCCAGCACCGAGCCGAAATTGTTGCCCGATCCCCCGACAATCACCATCACCCAGATCAGAAAGGTAAACCGCAGCGGGTTATAGGTGCCAGGTGTCAACTGGCTGTCGAGGGTGGTCATCATGGCACCGGCAATCCCGCAGACCGCCGAGCCGAGGATAAAGATCTGCAAATGTCGCCGGGTGACATTCTTGCCCATCGCGTTTGCGGCGACCTCATTGTCGCGAATGGCGCGCATCATCCGGCCCCAGGGGCTCTTCAACGCCATCTGCGCCATCCACAGCAGAACCAGCAGGACCACGGTGAAGAGCAAGGAATAGCCCAGTTTGACATAAAGGGTCGAGGCTGTGGTCGGGTCGAACCCCCAGCTGGCCGCGCTTGCAACAAAACCAGGATCATTCTGCAGGTCGACCTCATAGGGCACCGGACGCGGCAGACCGACCACATTTTTCACCCCGCGCGACAACCAGTCCTCGTTCTTGAGCACTGAGAGGATGATTTCGGCAATGCCAAGGGTTGCAATCGCAAGGTAGTCGGACCGCAGACCCAAGGCGGTCTTGCCGATGACCCAGGCGACACCGGCGGCCAGGATGCCCCCGATCGGCCAGGCCAGCAGCACCGGCAGACCCAGTCCGCCAATATTGCCTTCCAGCGCGGGATTGATGCTTTCGACCGCTTCAACTCCGGGGTCCAGAACCATGCGATAGATAAAGAAACCCGCGATCAGCGTCGCAATCATTCCGACCATGCGCGGCCGGCCCGGCGCCAGTTTCTGATAGGCCAGAATAGCGCCGCCGATGGTGGTCGCCCCCAGCACCAGGGCCAGCAGAATACGCTGACCACCGATGTCCCAGGCACCGGGTGTTGCCGGCATCGAAGTCAGCACGACAGCCAGCCCGCCAAGGGCGGTAAACCCCATGATGCCAACATTGAACAGCCCGGCAAACCCCCATTGCAGGTTCACCCCTAGCGCCATGATTGCCGAAATCAGCCCCATGTTCAGGATGGTCAGCGAGGAATTCCAGGATCCCGAAAACACCCCAAGCGCGGAGGTCGTGCCCTCCAGCACCAACAGCAGCGCGACGCCGATGAACAGAAGCGTATGTTTCACTCTTTCGGTCATACCGCTTTTCCTTTGAAAATGCCGGTGGGTTTGAACAGCAGGACAACAATCAGGATCGCAAAGGAGACGGCGAATTTGTAATCCGTACTCAAAAGCTGCACCAACCCATCAGGTTCCAGGCTCTCGGGCAGCAGGTAACCGGCGACCTTTTTCCAGGCATAGGTGATCATCACCTCGCTCATCGCGATCACAAACCCGCCGGCGATGGCCCCCAGCGGGCTCCCTAGCCCGCCAACGATGGCAGCCGCGAAAATCGGCAGGAGAAGTTGGAAATAGGTGAAAGGTTTGAAGGACTTATCAAGTCCATACAAGGTCCCGGCAATGGTCGCCAAGGCGGCAACGATCAGCCAGGTGATCATCACCACCCGCTCCGGGTTGATACCAGAGAGCAGCGCCAGGTCCTCGTTGTCGGAATAGGCCCGCATGGATTTACCGGTGCGGGTCCGGTTCAGGAACCAGAACAGCACCGCGACCACGACGATGGCCGTCACCACCGTGATCCCTTGCGAGGTCTTGATCGCCAGCCCTTCGTCCAGGCCGGTCATCTCCTTGAACGCGCGGGCCTTGATGATGAACCGCTCGCCATCCTCGAACCGCTGATCGCCGGGACCGATGACAAAGCGGACCAGCCCGTTCATCATGAACATCACACCGAGCGAGACCATGACAAAGACCACCGGCTTGGCTTTTTGCTGTCGATAGAACCGAAAGACGACCCGATCCGTTCCCACCAGTAGACCCATCGTCGCCAGAATGCCGAAGGGCAGGGCAAGAAGGGCGGTGGGCAGCGGGCCCGCGCTGATCCCCATCGATTGAAACCACCAGGTGAACAGGATCGTCACCATGGTGCCGAACGCCATGGTGTCGCCATGGGCAAAATTAGAAAACCGCAGGATGCCATAGATCAACGTCACGCCAAGCGCGCCAAGCGCCAGTTGGCTGCCGTAGGCGATACCGGGGATCAGAACGAAATTGGACAATGCCACAACGGCGTTGAGGAAATCCATAGCTCAGCCCCCCAGAAAGGATTTGCGCACATCGGGATCGGTCAGAAGCTCTTGCCCCGTGCCGGTAAAGGCATTGCGCCCCTGCACCAGAACATAGCCTTTGTCTGCGATCTCAAGGGCTTGTTTGGCGTTCTGTTCGACCATCAGGATCGGCAGTCCGGTGCGCGCCACTTCGATAATGCGGTCGAACAGCTCGTCCATGACAATCGGCGATACGCCGGCGGTCGGCTCGTCCAGCATCAAAACCTTGGGTTTGGTCATCAACGCGCGCCCCACTGCCACCTGCTGGCGCTGCCCGCCCGAAAGTTCACCTGCGGCCTGGTTGCGTTTTTCCTTCAGGATCGGAAAGAGGTGATAGACCTGTTCCATGGTTTCGGAAAAGTCATCGCGCCGAATAAAGGCGCCCATTTCCAGATTTTCCTCTACCGTCATCGAGGTGAAGATATTGCTGGATTGCGGCACGAACCCCATGCCCTTGACGACACGGTCCTGCGGGCTGAGGTGGGTGATGTCTTCCCCGGCCAGCCGCACGGAGCCGCCGCGCAGGGTCAACATGCCAAAGGCCGCCTTCATCGCTGTGGATTTCCCAGCCCCGTTGGGTCCGACAATCACGGCGATCTCACCCGGGTTCACTGCGATGGTGCAATCATGCAGGATATCCGGCCCCTTGCCATAGCCCCCGGTCATGCGGTCACCGATTAGAAAGGGTTCGCTCATTGGCTGCCCCCTGATGTTTTGTTTTTATTTTTCAATCCAGTACCCAAGTATGCTTCGATGACATGCTCGTTCGCCTTGATCTCGTCCAGCGTGCCTTCGGCGAGCTTGCGGCCCTCGGCCATCACGATCACGGGATCACAAAGCCGGTCGATAAATTCCATGTCGTGTTCGATCACGACAAAGGTATAGCCACGTTCTTCGTTCAGACGTTTGATGGCATCGGCAATCGTGTAGAGCAGGGTTCTGTTGACGCCGGCGCCGACCTCATCCAGAAAAACGATCTTGGCATCGACCATCATGGTGCGCCCGAGTTCCAGCAGCTTCTTCTGACCGCCGGAAATTTCACCTGCCTTGAGGTCCGCAATATGGCTGATGGTGAGGAATTCCAGGACCTCATCCGCCTTGGCTCTGAGGGCGCGTTCTTCTTCGGCGATCCGCTTGCGTCCAAACCATGTGTTCCACAGGGTTTCGCCCGATTGATGGCCCGGAACCATCATCAGGTTCTCGCGGCAGGTCATCGACGAAAACTCATGCGCGATCTGAAAGGTGCGCAAAAGCCCCTTGTGAAACAGCTCATGCGGGGCCAGGCCGGTGATGTCCTCGCCCTCCATCAGAACCCGACCGGATGTCGGAGGAAGAACGCCCGCTACGACGTTGAAAAGCGTGGTTTTACCTGCACCATTTGGTCCGATCAAACCGGTGATGGATCCCTTTTTGATGGTCAGCGAAGCGCCGTCCACCGCATGGAATCCGCCGAAGTGCTTGTGCAGGTCCTCGACGACGATCATGTCATTTTATCCCTTGTCGCGCGTTTGTTGGCGACTGTTCTTAATTTGGAACAGCCCGGGGCGCTGAGGCTCCCGGGCTGATCAGTTTCGATCTCGAACCGTGCCGCCTTAGCGGAAGGACACCGTGGCGTTTTTGCCGTCCTTGACTTCGATCTCGCGATAGGAGCCGGCGCTTTCGCCCGGGCCGATCAGCTCGACACCCGTGGCCCCTTGGTAGTCGATCTCACCGCCAGCGGCGAGGATGTCCAGCGCCTTGCCCAGTTCACCGGGGTTGATCGGCTCGCCGGGGGCATTGGCCACATCCATGATCTTGGCGCCGTATTCCGCCGGATCCATCGAGCCTGCCGCCTGCATGGCCAGCAGGAACAGCGCCGCCGCATCATAGGATTCCGGCGAATAGGCAGACGTTCCGTCAAAACCCGCATCCGCGGCCATCTTGGCATAGATTTCCGCGCCTTCGCTGTCCGATCCGGCGATCTGACCAAAGGAGCCATCCAGATCGGAGCCGACATTGGCAGGAAGCGAGTCGCCGATCATGCCACCCGGAAGCCCGAATGTGTCAAACGCGCCGGTGTCCAGCGCGCCCTGAATGATGCCAAGCCCACCCTGATCGAGGTAGCCCGCCACCACGAGGATATCGCCCCCGGCCGAAGCAAGGGCCGCGACTTCGGCGGAATAGTCGCCTTTGCCGTCTTCATGCGCGGTGACGATGGTCACTTCGCCACCAACGGCCTCGAACGAGGATTGAATGGCATCAGCCAGACCCTTGCCGTAGTCGTTGTTGGTGTAGGTCAGCGCGATGGAATCGATGCCGCGATCCTTGAGGATCTCTGCCATCACCTGACCTTCGCGGGCATCGGACGGCGCCGTCCGGAAGAACAGGCCGTTGTCGTCCATGGTCGACAAACCGGGCGAGGTGGCGGAGGGCGAAATCATCACCATGCCGTTCGGGATCGCCACGTTTTGCAGGATTGCGCCGGTCACGCCGGAACAGTCGCCACCGATGATGCCATTTGCACCGTCCGCCAGCAGTTTTTCACCGTTTGCCGTCGCAAGACCATTGTCGATACAGCCGGTGTCGGCCCGCAGCGGGGTCACCTTGGCGGCGTCCAGCAGCTTGCCCGACTCGGTCACCTCAGCCATCGCCAGCTCGGCACCGGAGCCCATGGCAGGCGCAAGGGATTCAATCGGTCCGGTAAAGCCGAGCAGAACGCCCAGTTTCACTTCTGTGGCGTGGCCCCCGGCAAAGGCGGAACCGGCTGTTAGCGCGACGACTGCGGTCGCGGTCAGCAGTTTTTTCATTTGAAAACTCCCATGTTGGAACAATCTTGTTCGACAGGGAGCCTATGCAAGCCCCGCAGGAAAGGGAAGAGTGTTCCGTGCTGCTTTTTGCGGTGCGGAGCTGCGTCACCAACGCCCAAGCTGAAAAGGACAAATCAATGATACCGCGTCTCGCAACCATAGCGATAACCACCCTCTGGAGCCTTCTCAGCCTGTCCGTTCCGGCCTCCGCACTCGACAGCAGTCAGGGCAGGTTGCACGTGCAAAAGATGGTGGATGGCCTGGAGGGGCCCTGGGGGTTCACCTTTCTGCTCGGCGGCGACCTGTTGGTGACCGAACGCAGGGGGCAGCTCTGGTTTGTGACCGACGGGCGCAAAGCGCCGGTGTCAGGCGCGCCCGAGGTCGACGACGTGGGGCAAGGGGGCCTTTTGGATGTGCGCGCCGCCCACGATTTTGCCGACAGCCGCACAGTCTATTTCACCTTCGCCAAGGCCCAAGGTCGTGGTGCTGGCACAGCCGTGGCCCGCGCGCGCCTGAGCGAAGACAACAAATCACTCAATGACTTGACGGTTATTTTTGAAGCAACCAAAGGCGCGCGCGGCGGGCAGCATTTCGGCTCCCGTCTGGTCGAGGCGCAGGACGGCAGCCTTTATGTCAGCCTCGGCGAGCGCGGCGACCGGCAAAGCGCGCAGGATCTGTCGCGCGAACAGGGATCGATCATTCGGATTTTGCCAGATGGCGGCATTCCCGCAGACAATCCATTTGTCGCCACGGCCCAGGCGCGCCCGGCCGTCTGGTCTTATGGTCATCGCAATCCGCAGGGGCTGGCGATGGATGCAGAGGGGCGGATCTGGGCGGTTGAACATGGCGCCAAGGGCGGCGATGAGGTCAATCTGATCCAGAAGGGCGCAAATTACGGCTGGCCGGTGATTTCATACGGAGAGCATTATTCCGGGCGCAAGATCGGCGAGGGCACGTCGAAACCGGGGATGGAGCAGCCCGCCTGGTACTGGGACCCCTCGATCGCGCCCTCGGGGATGCTGATCTACTCGGGCAAGCTCTGGCCGGAGTGGCGCGGCGACATCTTTGTCGGCTCCCTGAAATTTGATTTCATCTCAAGGCTTTCCGGCACACCGTTGCAAGAATCAGAGCGTCTGAAATCACCTGAAACCGGTCGTGTTCGTGATCTGCGCGAGGGCCCCGACGGCGCCATCTGGTTCGCGTCAGAGAACGAAGGCGCCCTGTTCAGGATCACCCCCGAATAGCCACAACCGGCGATAGAACGGTCCCCGTCAGGCCTCGTGGCGCACACCTTTGCTGCCGCGTTCACGGTAGGGCGTGGTGTCATAATGGGCGCGATAGCATTTCGAAAAATGCGACGGCGAGGCAAAGCCACAGGCCAGGGCGACGTTGATCACACTCATATCCGTCTGCATCAACAGATTGCGCGCCTTTTGCAGCCGCAGCTCCATATAGTATCGCTTGGGGCTGCGGTTGAGGTAGCGGCGAAACAGCCGTTCCAACTGCCGCGTCGACATGCCCACATCCTCGGCCAGGACCGAGGGGCTGATCGGTTCTTCGATGTTGCTTTCCATCATCTGGATGACCATCGACAATTTCGGATGCCGCACCCCGATGCGGGTCGGAATGGACAGGCGCTGAGTATCCTGGTCGGTCCGGATCGAAGAGTAAATCAGCTGATCCGCCACCAGATTGGCAAGCTCTTCGCCATGGTCATCCGCGATGATCTTCAGCATCAGGTCGATGGAAGAGGTGCCGCCAGCCGTCGACATCCGGTTGCCGTCGATCACAAAAACGGATTTGGTCAGATCCACATCTTCAAATTCCTCGTCGAAACTGTCGGAGTTCTCCCAGTGAATGGTCGCGCGTTTGCCATCAAGCAGCCCTGCCTTGGCCAGCGTATAAGACGCCGTGCACAGGCCGCCGATAATCAGCCCCTTGCGGGACTCGCGGCGCAGCCAGGACAGAACCCGCTTGGTGGTCGCCTTCTGCACCTCGATCCCGCCACACAGCATGATGGTATCGTCCCGCAGCAGCTCTTCCAGATCGGAATCGACGTGAAAAACGGTCCCGGCAGAGCAGGTCACCGTGTCGCCGCCTTCCCCCAGAAGTTTCCAGGAGTAAAGCTCGCGCCCGGCCATGCGGTTTGCGATCCGCAGTGATTCCATCGCAGCGGAGAAACAAAGAAGCGTGAATTGGTCCAGCAGAACAAACGCAAACCGGCGATGTTTACTACCTGAGCTCAGTGCAGGAGGGGCCTCTGGCTTGGCTTGCATGGCTCGGGTCCTTACAAAACGGGGTCTTCATAGACGGTGTTCAAAAGCCACGCGACGCACGGTCGCGAATTTGAAACCCTGCTCACAGCTTCGCAGCCGGGTCAAGATGTCGAAATTCTAAACTGGCCACTGTTAGCGCTCTTCTATATACGCTTCTTTCGTAAAACCGGGTTTCAAAGTCATTTTCGGAGCGAAAACCATGAGCGATTGGCAGAAAACGAACTGGCGGAACAAGCCGCGGGTCCAGATGCCGGATTATACGGATCAGGACGCGCTGCAGTCTGTCGAAGCGCAATTGTCCAAATACCCGCCACTGGTTTTTGCCGGCGAGGCCCGCCGTCTCAAGGCGCAGTTGGGGGCCGCCGGCCGGGGCGAGGCGTTTTTGCTGCAAGGCGGCGACTGCGCCGAGAGCTTTGAACAGTTCAGCGCCGATGGCATTCGCGATACCTTCAAGGTGATGCTGCAAATGGCGATGGTTCTGACCTATGGCGCCAAGGTTCCGGTGGTCAAAGTCGGCCGCATGGCCGGCCAATTTGCCAAACCCCGCTCCGCGCCGACCGAAACCGTCAACGGGGTGGAGCTGCCCAGCTATCGGGGCGACATCATCAATGATTTGCCCTTCACGGCCGAAGCCCGCATTCCCGATCCGAAAAAGATGCTGCAGGCCTATACCCAGGCCGCGGCAACCCTGAACCTGCTGCGCGCCTTTTCCACCGGCGGTTATGCGGATGTGCACCAGGTCCATTCCTGGACGCTCGGCTTTACCGAGAGCGAAAAGGCCGAAGCCTACCGCGAGATGGCCAACCGGATCACCGATACGCTCGACTTCATGAAGGCGGCCGGGGTGACCACAGAGACCGCCCACACCCTGCAATCGGTTGAGTTCTACACCAGCCACGAAGGCCTTCTGCTGGAGTATGAAGAAGCGCTGACCCGGCTGGATTCGACCTCTGGCAAATGGCTGGCCGGCTCTGGTCACATGATCTGGATCGGCGACCGAACCCGTCAGCCCGATGGGGCCCATGTGGAATTCTGTAGCGGTGTGTTGAACCCGATCGGCCTGAAATGCGGGCCAACCACCACCGCAGAGGACCTCAAGGTCCTGATGAAAAAGCTCAATCCGGCCAACGAAGAGGGCAAGTTGACGCTGATCGCCCGCTTTGGCGCCGGCAAGGCAGCCGAGCATTTGCCGCGCCTGGTCAAGGCGGTCAAGGAAGAGGGCGCCAAGGTCACCTGGGTTTGCGATCCGATGCATGGCAACACGATCAAATCGGCCACCGGCTACAAGACGCGCCCCTTTGATTCCGTCCTGCGCGAGGTGCGTGATTTCTTTGGCGTGCATCAGTCCGAGGGCACCGTGCCAGGCGGTGTGCATTTCGAGATGACAGGCCAGGACGTGACCGAATGTACCGGCGGTGTGCGCGACGTCACCGAAGAGGACCTGAGCGACCGCTACCACACCGCTTGCGATCCGCGCCTGAATGCCAGCCAGTCGCTGGAACTGGCCTTCCTCGTCGCCGAGGAGCTGTCGCAATTGCGCAGCCCGAACGAGGATCGCGCGGCGATCTGATCCCGTGAATCCGGCGGAAACGCCTTTGGAACTTCCTTTGAAACGGCCCGTCTTTTGCGGGCCGTTTTGTTATGCTCATCGGAAATACCTGGTTCGATTGGCGCCAGATCGCGCGACAAAAAAGAACGCCCGGGGCGTTCTGCACCCGGGCGTCAATACTTCAACTGCTATGTCCAGTAGGTTGAAACTTATATGTATTCGAAGAGAGTTCGAATAGAATTTTAACGATCAGTCCCGCGAGACGACCAAACGCAGGTGCGACGCAGCCGGCTTCAGTTTACCACCGCGGGGCGGACGCGACACCAGTTTCGCGGCATCCGTGGTCGACACGGTTTCCAACGTGACAGGCGCCTTGCGGTCGGCCTCAGCCCGGTGCGATGCCGGTGTCCGGGCGGATTTCAACGCGGCGTCGTTTTCGCGACGCGCCCGCTCCAGAAGCGAGCGTGCCTCTTCCATCAGGCTGGTCGATTTACGCTCAAAGGCGGGGCGGGATTCCGCAAAACCTTCGGTCGGGCGGGGGCTCTTGGCAGACAGATCGCGACGGGGCAGGTCACGCAGGCTTGGATCGGCAATGCGCGGCGGGGCCTTCACCTCAGAAAAACGGCCCTGATCGGCCGGGGCCTTGCCCACCTGGCGAATGGTGCATGTTTCAACGTTGAAACGCTGCGACACACGGCTCGCGCCACCTTCGTAGACCATCACGCCCAGCGCCCGGCTGACATCGCCCAGATCGCTGCGCAGCGGCAGCAGGATGATACGCGCGGACCGGCTGCCGCGCAGACGGGTGGCTTCGGTTTTCAGCTCCAGCTCGATGATCGACGGGTCAGTGAACATATGCTCCAGCGCCGCGCTCACTTCCTTGCGGGAGTCGGCGGTGAAGAAGGCCGTCAGCGGCATGCCGCGCACTTCCATGCCTGCCAGTTCGTTGACCTTCTGACCGGCCAGACGGAACCGCGCAATGCCGGGGGCGACACGTTCCAGAATGAACGTCTGGCTGAGGATGTTTTCCAGCCCCCGCGGGTCGACCTGCGACCGGCTCGGGATTTCATCACCGCGGCGCAGTGCAGACCAATAGGCCTCGGCCTGACGCAACGGCGACATGTTCGAACGGCTGCGAAAGCGATCCATAGCTACCACCTTGTCCTGTCCTGTCTTGCTCTCTGCGTCATTGTGACCGCGAAAAATCATCTGTCTCGTCCTCTGCTGCATCCGGTTCTTGGCACCGCACCCTGGCAGGAGATCTTCTCCAAGGGTTAACGCCGATCTGGTTACCGTGGAGTTAACATGACACAATCTAACTCAACTTTGGACCAATACTTTAAGCAATGGTTAACACTTTGGTATAGGTCCGCCGCACCTTTGGTCCAGATCCCGCATCGGGACCCATTGACCCAACCCGGGTGGTCTGTATTCAGGATACAGGAGGGTCATAGATGACATTGCATTCCATGACAGCCTTTGCCTCGGGGCAGGGCGCAGAGGGCGGATCAAGCTGGAGCTGGGATCTCAGATCGGTCAACGCCAAGGGGCTGGACATACGCGTCCGGGTTCCGGACTGGCTGGAAGGTCTTGAAACAGAACTGAAATCCAGAACATCGAAGCGGCTGGGGCGCGGCAATGTCTCGATCGGGATTCGGCTGAGCCGGGCAGAAGACAGCAAGGGTCAGATGCAGATCAACCCGGCCGCCCTGGACCAGGCCTTGGCCGCGATCACCCAGACGCAGCTCCTGGCTGAACGCGCCGGAGTGCCACTGGCCGCCGTGCGCGCCACCGATATTCTCGGGATGCGGGGGGTCCTGGAGATGTCAACGCCCGAGCAGGACAGCGCCCCCCTGGTCAAAACCCTCCTATCCGAATTCGACTCACTTTTGGACGACTTCGTTAAGATGCGGCAGAGCGAGGGGGCGGCGCTTCATGCTGTTCTGACCGCCCAGCTGGATCAGGTCGAAGCACTCTGCGCAACCGCCGCCCAGCGCGCAGCTGCCCGTCGCCCGCAGGTCGAAACCACGCTGAAGGCCAATCTGGCCAAGGTTCTGCAGAACGGCACCGGGGCGGACCCGGACCGTGTGGCCCAGGAACTGGCGCTGATCGCGGTGAAATCGGATGTCACCGAAGAGCTGGACCGGCTCAACGCGCATGTCATCGCGGTGCGGGATCTGCTGGCGGCAGGCGGCGCGGTCGGGCGCAAGCTGGATTTCCTGATGCAGGAATTCAACCGCGAGGCCAACACACTGTGTTCAAAAGCACAGAACGCAGCCTTGACCGACGTCGGTTTGGAACTCAAAACCGTGATCGACCAGATGCGCGAGCAGGTCCAGAACATCGAATAAGGAGCGATACCTCTCATGGTGACTTCGCAGGGCCAGCCCCGCCCGCAACGACGCGGTCTTCTCATTATCCTTTCGTCGCCGTCTGGCGCTGGCAAATCGACGCTGGCCAAGCGGCTGCGCGCCTGGGACGAGGACATCAGTTTCTCAGTCTCGGCCACGACCCGCAAACCGCGGCCGGGCGAGGTCGACGGGCAGGATTACAATTTTGTCTCGGTCGAGTCGTTCAAACACGATGTGGCCCATGGCGAGATGCTGGAACATGCGCATGTTTTCGGCAACTTCTACGGCTCGCCCAAAGGCCCCATTCAGCAGGCAATCAATGCCGGGCGCGATGTGCTGTTCGACATCGACTGGCAGGGGGCCCAGCAGATCACCAACTCCGATCTGGGCAAACACACGCTGTCGATCTTTCTGCTGCCGCCTTCGATCACCGAATTGCGCCGCCGACTGGAAGGGCGCGGTCAGGATGACGCCGAAACCATCCAGCGCCGGATGCAAAAAAGCTGGGACGAGATCTCGCATTGGGGCTCCTATGATCACGTGCTGATCAACGAAAACCTTGATGAGACCGAAGAGCAGCTGCGCACGATCATCAGAGCCACCCGCCTGCGCCGTATTCAGCAGCCGACCCTGATCGACCACGCCCGCCGCCTGCAAGAGGAGTTCGACGACCTGTCATGACCCTATACGCGCTTGGCGATCACCGCCCGACAATCGACCCCGACACCTGGATTGCGCCAGGCGTCCACCTGATCGGCCAGGTCGTGCTGGAGGCCGGCGCCTCTGTCTGGTTCGGCACCACCATCCGCGCCGATCACGAGGAAATCCGCATCGGGCGCGGGTCGAACGTGCAGGAAAACGTGGTGATGCACATTGATGCAGGCTTTCCTCTGACCATCGGTGAGAACTGCACCATCGGTCACAAGGTCATGCTGCATGGCTGCACCATCGGCGACAACAGCCTGATCGGCATGGGGGCGACGGTGCTCAACGGTGCCAGGATTGGTAAAAACTGTCTGATCGGAGCGGGCGCTCTGATCACCGAAAACAAAGTGATACCTGATAATTCTCTCGTCATGGGCGCCCCCGGCAAGGTCGTCCGCGAGGTGGACGCAGCGCTGGCAGCCAAGCTGACCGCAAGCGCGCTGCATTATCAGGACAACATGCGCCGCTTCAAAGCGGAGCTGAAGGAGATCTGAACGTGAAAAATTCCCGCCCCTCTGTCATGCGCCCTCATGGTCTGCCCGAGAGCGCAAGCCATCCCGTGGTGACACCACTCAGCCCATCGGTTGTTTATGCCTCAGAAACACCGGATGCGCTGGACGACCAGTACGAAGGTCGCGTGCATGGCTATACCTACTCGCGTGAGGGTCACCCCAACGCCGATGTGATCGCGCGCCGACTTGATGACATGGAAGGTGCGACCGGCGGCGTTGTGACCGGATCCGGCATGGCCGCCGTGTCTGCGGTTCTGTTGGGCCTGTTGAAAACAGGCGATCACGTCATCGGTGGCGACCAGCTGTATGGCCGCTCCCTGCGCCTGATGAAGGAAGACCTGCCGCGGCTCGGGATCGAAACCTCGCTGGCCAATCCCGGCGATGTGGCGGCAATGCGCGCCGCGATCCGCCCCGAAACCCGGATGATCCTGGTGGAGGCCGTCTCCAACCCGACGCTGGCCGTGGCGGATATCGCCGGCATCGCGGCCCTGTGCCGCGAACATGACCTGCTGATGGTCGTCGACAATACCTTCACCACCCCGCGCGCGTTCCGGCCTTTTGAACATGGCGCGGATATTGTCATCCACTCGGTCACCAAACTGCTTGCGGGCCATTCCGATGTGATGCTGGGCTATGTGGTTGCCAAGGACCCAGCGCTGAACGACCGGATGCGGGTGTTCTGTGTGACCACCGGCATGACCGGCAGCCCCTTTGACTGTTGGCTGGCGGAACGGGGTCTGTTGTCCTTTGATCTGCGGTTTGATCGGGCCGAGGCGACAGCCGCGCGTCTGGCCGATTGTCTGGCAGCGCTGCCGGGGGTCAAGCGCGTGATCTATCCCAACCGGACCGACCACCCCGACCACGCCCGCGCGGCCGACCTGTTGCAGGGCCGGGGCTGCAATATGGTCAGCTTTGAACTGAATGGTGGGCGCGACGCCGCCAACGCCTTTACCCGCGCGGCAGAAGGTCTGTCCTTTGCCCCGACTTTGGGCGATGTCGGCACCACCCTGTCCCATCCGGCCTCCTCGTCCCACCGCGCGCTGACCGCGGACCACCGCGCGCGCCTCGGCCTGCACGAAGGGTTCTTTCGCGTATCGGTCGGGCTGGAGGATCCCGACGCGCTCTGCGCGATCTTTGTCCAGGCGGTTGCGGCTGCCACGTCATAGTTACAATTGCGAGCTAGACAGGCCGTTACCACAAGAAACACTGGGCAAGCACCGGGCAAACACAGGGCAAATACATGTCGCAGGAACTGATCGAAGGGGTTCTGGCCGCTATTCCGCTGCCCGCCGTCATGGTGGATCAGACAGAGCGGTTCATTGCCGTCAACGTCGAGGGGGCCACTTTGCTGGGGCCGCAGATCGTCGGGCGCCACTTTGCGACCATCCTGCGCCAGCCCAGTGTCACCACCGCGATCGAGAACAGCCTGCTTGACCGGCAGCCCCGGTTTGCCCGCCATCTGTCCAACGACGGCGCGCAGGACACCACGTTTGAGGTGGCCCTGCGCTATGTCGCGGGTGTCGGTGCGGTCAAGGGTGGCGCGGTCCTGGTCTGTTTCACCGACATCACCGACCGCGAACAGGCCAGCCAGATGCGGCGGGATTTCGTCGCCAATGTCAGCCACGAACTGCGCACACCGTTGACGGCGTTGATGGGGTTCATCGAAACCCTGCGCGGTGCGGCCCGCGACGACGCCGATGCGCGCGACCGGTTTCTGGCCATCATGGAAGGCGAAGCGAGCCGGATGAACCGGCTGGTCGGCGATCTTTTGTCCCTGAACCGGGTCGAGAGCGAAGAACGCGTGCGCCCCAAGGAACGGGTCGATCTGGTCGAACATCTGAAATCCACTATCAAATCGCTGGAGCCTCTGGCGCAGGCGGGGGGCACCGCGCTGGTGCTGGACGCGCCCTCCATTCCTGTCGAGATCCCCGCCGACCCCGATCAGATCCAGCAGGTCTTTACCAACCTGATCGAGAATGCCCTGAAATATGGCGGCGAGACCGTCAGCGTCGTACTGACGGTTCTGGACCGCGACCCGGCGCTGCGTTGCGCCGCCGTGCGGGTGCAGGTGATCGACGATGGCCCCGGCATCGACCCGGTCCATCTGCCGCGCCTGACAGAGCGGTTCTATCGCGCCGACAATCATCGGTCGCGCGAATTGGGGGGCACCGGGCTTGGTCTTGCGATTGTGAAACACATCATCAACCGCCATCGCGGCCGGCTGCGGGTGGAGAGCGATCTGGGGCAGGGCGCGACCTTCACCGTCATCCTGCCGCAATAGCCGCAGTCGCCGCCGCGTCAGACTCCATAAAAACCAACAGCAGTTGTGGGTTTGTGACCAACTGCCCCAACCGGCCTCTGTTACACGCTGTTAAGCTTTACCAACGCAAAACCGGCCCGCTGGCACCCGATCCAGCGGTTTCAAGCGGCGAAAATAAAGCCAGCGCAACTATTTCGGTTTTTTCACAGCCAGACAGGCCCTTCGTCATATAACTGTTACATGACTGTCACAAAAGGCACACCTGAGCCTTCTAGGAGGGGCGCAAGATCATCTTGGGGGTGATCGTAAACTTCTTAAACTCATGGAGACTTACATGTCCTTTGTGAAACTGACCGCATCCACCCTGGCAATCGCAGCCGTTTCTGCCACTGCAGCAGCTGCACGTGACCAGGTGCAGGTTGCTGGGTCCTCCACCGTACTGCCCTATGCTTCCATCGTTGCCGAAGCCTTCGGCGAGAACTTCGACTTCCCGACACCGGTTGTTGAATCCGGTGGCTCTTCCGCAGGCCTGAAGCGTTTCTGTGAAGGTGTTGGCGAAAACACCATCGACATTGCAAACGCCTCCCGCGCGATCCGCGAAAAAGAGATCAAAGCCTGCGCCGACGCCGGCGTGACCGACATCATCGAAGTCCGCATCGGCTACGATGGCATCGTTTTCGCCTCCGACATCAACGGCAACGGTTTCGAATTCACCCCGTCCGACTGGTTCCTGGCGCTGTCCGACCAGATCGTTGTCGACGGTGAACTGGTTGCCAACCCGAACAAAACCTGGAACGAAGTCAACGCCGACTTCCCGGCCCAGCCGATCCAGGCCTTCGTGCCCGGCACCAAGCACGGCACCCGTGAAG
This sequence comes from Tritonibacter horizontis, assembly GCF_001518015.1. Classification (GTDB taxonomy): domain Bacteria; phylum Pseudomonadota; class Alphaproteobacteria; order Rhodobacterales; family Rhodobacteraceae; genus Epibacterium; species Epibacterium horizontis. The sequence goes on along the minus strand of NZ_LPUY01000074.1, from coordinate 147,437 downwards.
TGTTCGAAGAGAAGGTCATCCTGACCGGCTGTGAAGAAACCGGCGCGCTCGAAGCCTTCACCGCGGCCAACGGCGGCGACGAAGATGCAGCAGAAAAAGCCTGTATCGCCCTGCGCACCGATGGCGTGTCTGTCGACATCGACGGCGACTACACCGAGACCCTGGCCCGCATCGAATCCAACAAGGATGGCATCGGCGTCTTTGGTCTGGCCTTCTACGAGAACAACACCGACAAGCTGCAGGTTGCGACCATGTCCGGCGTTGTTCCCTCCACCGAGTCCATCTCGACCGGCGAATACCCGGTGTCCCGCCCGCTGTTCTTCTACGTCAAGAAAGCCCACATCGGCGTGATCCCCGGCCTGAAAGAATATGCTGAGTTCTTCATCTCTGATGAGGTTGCAGGCCCCGACGGCCCGCTGGCCGAGTATGGCCTCGTTTCTGACCCGGAACTGGCAAAAACCCAGGAAGCTGTTGCAGCAGAAGCAACCATGGGCGGCAACTCCTAAGAGCCCCGCGCAAGGTTTTTCCGGCCGGGGCAGTGTGCTGCCCCGGCCTTTCGTTTCAGATAAATTCCAACTTCGCACCGTCGAACGGAGCTCTTGATGCCCACCTTCTGGCTTGTTCTCGTCCTGATCGCGTTGTCGGTCGCCGGGTTCTTCCTCGGCCGCAACCGCGCGCTGGTTTCCGCCAATGGAAACCCGAAGGACCTTCATTCGCTGCCCTCGTATTACGGGCACAATGTAGCGCTGTCGGCCTTGGTGCCGGCGCTTGTTATTCTTGGGGCCTGGCTGTTGTTGCAGCCCATCCTCATTGAATCCCGGGTTTCCAGCTTGATCCCGGATGACGTTATAACGGAAGGCACCACCCGCGGGCTGGTCATGAGTGATGTGCGCCGGGTCGCCGAGGGTCTGGACCTCGCGGTCGCCCAGGGCGCAATGACCAGCGATCAGGCCAGCAGCGTGCGCACCGAATTTTCGGATGTCCGTGGCCGGCTTGGTGAAATCGGTGTCGCGCTTGGCTCCGATGTCCGCCCCGAGGTGCTGCGGGCCGCGCAGAGCTATCGCACGATGAATGCCACCGGCACTCTGGTCATGACGGTGATCGTGGCGCTGGCCGCACTTGGTGGTTTTGCCTGGTCCTATGGTCGCACGCATCGGGATTTCCGGGCCCGCAACGTGGTGGAACAGGGCATTATGGCCCTGTTGATCCTGGCCGCGTCGCTGGCGATCCTGACCACCATCGGCATCGTACTGTCGATGGTGTTTGAAACCCGCAACTTCTTTGCGCTGCATCCCTGGACCGACTTCTTCTTTGGCTCCTCTTGGGCGCCGAACTTTCGCGGTGACTCGGACCTGTCGATCCTGCCGCTGCTCTGGGGGACGCTCTATGTGTCGGTCATCGCGCTTCTGGTGGCGGTGCCGATCGGGCTTTTTGCCGCGATCTACCTCAGTGAATATGCCAGCGCGACAACACGCGCCTTTGCCAAACCGCTGCTGGAAATTCTCGCCGGCATTCCAACCATCGTCTACGGTCTCTTTGCGCTGCTGACCGTTGGGCCGGCCCTGGTCAAATTCTTCGGTCAGGGCGAAAACGGCATTCTCGGCGTCGAATGGATGTCGGGGGCCACTTCGGTGCTGACCGCCGGCCTGGTGATGGGGATCATGCTGATCCCGTTTGTGTCGTCGCTGTCGGATGACATCATCAACGCGGTCCCGCAGGCGATGCGCGACGGCTCGCTCGGGCTGGGCGCGACCAAATCCGAAACCGTCCGCCAGGTGGTGGTGCCGGCAGCCCTGCCTGGCATCGTCGGCGCGGTTCTGCTGGCCGCCTCGCGTGCCATCGGTGAAACCATGATCGTTGTGATGGGGGCAGGGGCGATTGCCAAGTTCTCTGGCAACCCGCTTGAAGCCATGACCACGATCACCACCCGAATTGTCAGCCAGCTGACCGGCGACACAGATTTTGCCAGCCCCGAAACGCTGGTGGCCTTTGCGCTTGGTCTGACCCTCTTTGTCCTTACCCTGGGCCTCAACGTTCTCGCGCTTTATATTGTGCGCAAATACCGGGAGCAGTACGACTAATGACTGACCTCAGCCAATCTCCCGCCTCTGGCGACGTTCCAAAGCAGAAAAAACTCGGCAATTCCTTGCTGGAGCTGACGGACCGCACCAAGCGACGCAACGCGGCCGAAACCCGGTTCAAGGCCTATGGGATCGTGGCGATCGCCATCGGCCTGCTGATGCTGGTGGTTCTGGTGACGACCATCTTCAGCCGCGGCCTCGGCGCCTTCCAACAGACCTTCATCACGCTCGAAGTGGAACTGCTGGAAGACAAGCTCGACAAAAGCGGCAATCGCGATCTCGACGAGATCAAGAAAGTGACCACCTTCGGCTATGCCCCGATCATCCGCGATGCCGTCGCGGCCAAAGTATCCGAGCTGGGCATCGAAACCCCGCTCAAGCCCAAGGCCATGGCCGATATCCTGTCCAAGGACGCCGCCGCCACCCTGCGGGCCTATGTGATCGAAAACCCCGACCAGATCGGCGAAACGGTCGAGTTCCGCTTTCTCGCGCAAAGCCGTGTCGATGGCTATTTGAAATCCCGCGTCAGCCGCGACAGCATCGGCAATGACAAGAATATCTCTGCCGAACAGCTGGATCTGGTGGATGCGCTGGTCGCGGCGGATGTGATCGAGAAAACCTTCAACCTGTCGTTCATCCTTGGCTCGGATGCCTCTGATGCCCGGCCCGAGGCGGCAGGCATGGGGGTTTCCATGCTGGGGTCGCTGTTCATGATGCTGGTGGTGCTGGTCCTGGCCCTGCCCATCGGTGTCGCGGCCTCCATCTACCTGGAGGAATTTGCACCGCAGAACTGGCTGACCGACATCATCGAGGTCAATATTTCCAACCTCGCGGCGGTTCCGTCGATCGTGTTTGGTATTCTTGGCCTTGCGGTGTTCATCAACTACATGCACCTGCCGTCCTCGGCGCCGCTGGTGGGCGGTCTGGTGCTGACCCTGATGACCCTGCCGACGATCATCATTTCGACCCGTGCCTCGCTCAAGGCGGTGCCGCCGTCGATCCGCGATGCGGCACTGGGGGTCGGGGCGTCGAAAATGCAGTCCGTGTTTCACCACGTGCTGCCGCTTGCAGCCCCCGGTATCCTGACCGGGACCATCATCGGTCTGGCACAGGCGCTTGGGGAAACCGCACCGCTGTTGCTGATCGGCATGGTCGGGTTCATCGCCTCAAACGCGCCGGGAACCATCTCCGAAGGGCTCCTGTCGCCGAATTCCGCCATGCCGGCCCAGATCTACGAATGGGCAAAACGCGCCGACCCGGCCTTTTACGAACGCGCCTGGGGCGGCATCATCATCTTGTTGGTCTTCTTGATCACCATGAACACCTTGGCCGTGATCCTGCGTCGCCGCTTTGAACGCCGCTGGTAAGGGAGACATTTACAATGAACGACATGACAGTAGTGGATAATACCGTGGAAACCCAACGCACCAAGATCGCCGCGCAGGACGTGAACGTCTATTACGGCGACACGCATGCCATCAAGGGCGTCAACGTCGAGATCGAAGACAAGACGGTCACGGCCTTTATCGGCCCGTCGGGCTGCGGCAAATCCACCTTCCTGCGGTGCCTGAACCGGATGAACGACACCATCGACATCTGCCGGGTGACGGGCAATATCCTGCTGGAAGGCGAGGACATCTACGACAAGCGCGTGGACCCGGTGCAGCTGCGCGCCCAGGTCGGCATGGTGTTCCAGAAACCGAACCCGTTTCCAAAGTCGATCTACGACAACGTCGCCTATGGCCCGCGCATCCACGGCCTGGCCACCAGCAAGGCGGAACTGGACGAGATCGTCGAAAAATCCCTGCGCCGCGGGGCGATCTGGGACGAAGTCAAGGACCGCCTGCATGCGCCCGGCACCGGTCTGTCCGGTGGTCAGCAACAGCGTCTGTGCATCGCCCGCGCCGTGGCCACCGAACCCGAAGTCCTGCTGATGGACGAACCCTGTTCGGCGCTCGATCCGATTGCCACTGCCCAGGTCGAAGAGCTGATCGACGAATTGCGCAAAAGCTATTCGGTGGTCATCGTGACCCATTCGATGCAGCAGGCCGCGCGCGTGTCGCAAAAAACCGCCTTCTTCCACCTGGGCAACCTGGTTGAATTTGGTCCGACCGGTCAGATCTTCACCAATCCCGAAGATCCTCGCACCGAAAGCTACATCACCGGCCGCATCGGCTAAGGTAGAGAGAATATCTGATGGAAGAGCAACACATTGCATCCGCATTCGATCGGGACCTCGAGGCGATCCAGGCCCGGATCATGAAAATGGGCGGCCTGGTCGAGGCCGCCATCATGGAGGCCGCCCGGGCGCTGGAAACCCGCGACGAGGAACTGGCGGCCAAGGTCGTCAAGGCCGATGCCGCCATTGACGGGCTCGAAGAGCTGATCAACGAAGACGCGGCCCGCGTGATCGCGATCCGCTCGCCTGCGGCGGTGGATTTGCGCGTCGTCCTCAGCGTGATGAAGATCTCCGGCCACCTGGAACGGATCGGCGACTATGCCAAGAACATGGCAAAACGCACCGGGGTGCTGGTGCAGGGGCCGGCGGTCGCGGACAGCTCTGCCGCGCTGCGCCGGATGGCACGCGAAGTGGAACTGATGCTGAAGGACGCCCTGGACAGCTACATCCAGCGCGACGCCGAACTGGCACGGGACGTGATCGAACGGGACCGCGACGTCGACCAGATGTACAACGCCCTGTTCCGCGAGTTCCTGACCCATATGATGGAGGATCCGCGCAACATCACCTCCTGCATGCACCTGCATTTCATCGCCAAGAACGTGGAACGCATGGGCGACCACGTTACCGCGATGGCCGAGCAGGTGATCTATCTCGTGACCGGCAACAAGCCGGAAGAAGAACGCATCAAGGCGGATACCACATCGGTTTCGCCGCAGGAGGTCTAAGCCATGGCAGTCGATCAGCCCACGGTTCTGGTCGTCGAGGACGAGCTGGCCCAGCGGGAAGTGCTGGCCTACAACCTGGAAGCCGACGGCTTTCGGGTGATCAAGGCGGAAAACGGCGAAGAGGCTTTGCTCCTGGTGGACGAGGACATGCCGGATATCATCGTCCTGGACTGGATGATGCCCAATCTCACCGGTATCGAAGTCTGCCGTCGTCTGAAAACACGGACCGAAACCCGCGGCATTCCGATCATCATGCTGTCGGCCCGATCCGAAGAGGTGGACAAGGTGCGCGGGCTGGAAACCGGTGCCGATGACTATGTGGTGAAACCCTATTCCGTCATCGAGCTGATGGCGCGGGTGCGCACCCAATTGCGCCGCGTGCGTCCCGCCACCGTTGGTATGCGGCTGGAGTTCGACGACATCATCCTGGATGCGGAAACCCACAAGGTAAGCCGATCGGAACATCCGCTGAAACTCGGTCCGACCGAATTTCGCCTGCTCTCCACGTTTATGGAAAAGCCGGGCCGGGTCTGGAGCCGCGAACAGCTGCTGGACCGGGTCTGGGGGCGCGACATTTACGTCGATACCCGCACCGTGGATGTCCATATCGGTCGGTTGCGCAAGGCGCTGACCCAGCATGGCGGTGAAGATCCGGTGCGTACGGTGCGCGGCGCCGGCTACGCGCTCGGCTGACAAAAACGTCCCCGAAAGACGCAGAGCGGTCCCGGCGCAGGTCGGGGCCGTTTGTCTTGTCGCCGCGGTTTTGTGGCCTGCGGCTGGTGCTGGCATTTATGCTATCGGGGCAGGGGGTCTTCTGGTTGCGCCTGCCCGGCCAGCCAGCCGCGAAACTGCAACAGGGCCGGGTTTCGCGCCTTTGATCGTGGCCACACCAGATAGTAGGCGCCGCCGATATCTTCTGGCTGGGCGTGCAGGGCGACCAGCCGACCGGTGGCCAGATCCTGTTCAACCAGGTAGTCCGGCATCAACGCCACGCCGAGCCCATGCAAGGCGGCCTGATTTATGGTTGCGAATTGATCATACATTGTTCCCGGCAGGGCGCCCTCCGGCTGGACGTCTTGCCGCGCGAACCAATCACGCCAGGCATTGGGACGGGACTGGATATGCAAAAGCGGCATGTCCAACACATCCGCCGGCGCGGCGAGCTGATACCGCTGCCGCAGCTCTGGCGCGCACACTGGCAACAATTGCTCCTGCTTCAACAGCAGGGAATCTGTTCCCGGCCAATCGGCGTTTCCGAAATGAAGCGCGGCATCAAACCCTTCCAGTGCGAAGTTGAACTGAGTAAGACGCGTTGACATATTGATTGTCACATCGGGGTGGCGACGCGAAAACTCCGGCAACCGTGGCATCAGCCAACGCATCCCAAAGGCCGGCAGAATAGCAAGGTTGAGGCTACCCGCCAGTGGGCTGGCTTGCACCGTCAGGGTCGCTTGGGCGATCCGATCCAGGGCTTGGCGAATTTCATCGGCGTAGGCCGCAGCCTCGGTGGACAATGTCAGCTTTTTCCCCGCGCGCACCACAAGCTCCAGCCCCAATTGCCGCTCCAGCGCCTGCAATTGGCGACTTACTGCGCCCTGTGTCAGCGACAATTCTGCCGCGGCGGCCGATGCGCTGCCAAGCCGGTCCAGCGCCTCCAGCGCACGCAGAGAGGATATCGAAGGAAGGAAACGACGCGGCACAGACATGTATGACCTTTTGTCATATAGGATTGTCAAAGTCTCGCTGTTTTTTCACCCCGCGCCGCCTTAAGGTTTCAACAACACTTTTTGAGGAGACCTCCCGATGCCGGATGCAAAACCAAGCCTGCGCGCCAAAGACGCCCCCGATCTGGGCAAATTCAATTGGGAAGACCCGTTCCGGCTGTCGGACCAATTGACCGAAGACGAACGCATGATCGAAAGCTCGGCACGCGCCTACGCACAGGAAAAACTGCAAAGCCGCGTCACCGAAGCCTTCCAATCCGAACACACTGACCCGGAGATTTTCCGTGAGATGGGCGAAATGGGCCTGCTTGGCACCACGATTCCCGAAGAATACGGCGGATTGGGCGGCGGCTACGTGTCTTACGGCCTGGTCGCGCGTGAGGTCGAGCGGGTGGACAGCGGCTATCGCTCCATGATGTCAGTCCAAAGCTCCTTGGTGATGTATCCGATCTACGCCTATGGCAGCGAGGCACAGCGCCAAAAATACCTGCCAAAACTCGCCTCCGGCGAATGGATCGGGTGTTTTGGCCTGACCGAACCGGACGCCGGGTCGGATCCGGCCGGGATGAAGACCCGCGCGGTAAAAACCGCCGATGGCTATCGTCTGACCGGCTCCAAAATGTGGATCTCCAATGCGCCCATCGCCGATATCTTTGTCGTTTGGGCAAAATCAGAGGCACATGGCGGCAAGATCCGCGGTTTTGTGCTGGAAAAGGGAATGAAAGGCCTGTCGGCGCCGAAAATCGAAAAGAAAATGTCGCTGCGGGCGTCGATCACCGGCGAGATCGTAATGGACAATGTCGAGGTGGGCGAGGACGCGCTGCTGCCCTATGTCGAAGGGCTCAAAGGTCCGTTTGGCTGTCTCAATCGGGCCCGCTACGGGATCAGCTGGGGCGTCATGGGCGCGGCGGAATCCTGCTGGCATGCGGCCCGCCAGTACGGATTGGACCGTCAGCAATTCGGGCGTCCGCTGGCAAACACACAGCTGTTCCAACTCAAACTGGCCAATATGCAAACCGAAATCGCGCTTGGGCTGCAGGCGTCGCTACGGGTCGGGCGCCTGATGGACGAGGCGAACGCCGCGCCGGAAATGATTTCCATCGTCAAACGCAACAACTGCGGCAAGGCGCTCGAGATTGCCCGTGTCGCGCGGGACATGCATGGCGGCAACGGGATCAGTCTGGAGTTCCATGTGATCCGGCATATGGTGAACCTGGAGACGGTGAACACCTACGAGGGCACCCATGATGTCCATGCGCTCATCCTTGGGCGCGCACAGACCGGATTGCAGGCGTTCTTTTAAACCCTTAACGCACCGCAGAAACACAATACGGGGCTTGCAGAAATGCAGGCCCCGTCATTTTGCGGGGATAGGCGTGCCATCAGTCCTGATATCGGCCTGTGTATGCCCTTGACCTCGGCTAGATTTGTGAAGAGTACCGTTAACACTGATACAATTTGAAAGGCATTTTGGGCAAAAGGCGTTAACCGGCCTGAAGATCCTCCAGCGCACTTTGCGCGTTTCGGATCATGCAGGCCAAGTATGACGATCCAAGCTAGCATTTTTGCAATTCTCGGATTTTTTCAGAAACTCATTCTCTGCGTCGACAAATTTGCAAAAGGTTCCGTCCTGCCACAGTGGCTGTTGGCGAGACAGCGGTTAACGGCATCCGCAAATTCTGCAGGTCATACACGGGAAAACGCCGTTCAAACAGCATATTTGCTGGTCTAAGTCGACCAAGACACAGTGATGTCGTGCACAACAGGCCGCGTGATTTCGACCGAACTACAAGTCCGATAATCAGTATTATGTAAATAAGAGGTGATGCGGCGACGGTGTATTCCCGCGCCGCATCCAATTGGTGACCAGTTTGTTCTGGTAGTTTCAGGCGAAAAGCTCGTGTGCCAGTTCCAGCGCATCCACGAGACGATCAACATCTGATGTGGTGTTATACAGCCCAAAGGACGCCCGGCAGGTCGCGGTCACGCCAAGGAAATCCATCAACGGTCCCGCACAGTGATGACCCGCACGCACGGCGACGCCTTTTTTGTCCAGGATCGTCGAGATATCGTGAGCATGTGCGGCGCCGTCCAGGGTCAGGCTGAAGATAGCGGCCTTGTCCGCCGCTTGCCCCTGGATGTTCAACCAGTTGAGGCCTTGAAACTTGCGGCTAGCATAATCGCGCAGCTCGGCCTCGTGCGTGGAAATCTCAGCCATGCCGATATCCATCATATAGTCCAGCGCAACACCCAGTCCGATCGTCTGCACGATCCCAGGCGTTCCGGCCTCAAACTTCATCGGCGGATCGTTATAGATCACCCGGTCGCGACTGACTTCCTTGATCATGTCACCACCACCGATGAACGGCCGCATCTCTGCCATTCGTTCTGGCCGGATATAGATCGCACCGGATCCTGACGGTCCATAAAGCTTATGCCCCGTGATCGCATAGAAATCACAACCGATGTCCTGAACATCTACCGGCAAATGGACCGCGCCCTGTGACCCGTCGACCAGAACCGGAACGCCTTTGGCACGGGCACCGGTACAGATGGATTTAACATCAACAACAGTCCCCAGCACGTTGGAACAATGGGTAATCGCCACAAGTTTGGTGCGTGGGCCAATCGCATCCAGAACGCTTTGCGGATCAAGGCTGCCATCAGCATCGGGTTCGACCCATTTCAACACGACGCCCTGGCGCTCCCGCAGGAAATGCCAGGGCACGATATTGGCATGATGCTCCATGACCGACAGCACAATTTCATCGCCGGCTTCGAAACGCGGCATCGCCCAGCCATAGGCCACGAGATTGATCCCCTCGGTGGTCCCGGAGTTGAGGACGATATGGTCTTCGTTGCCGGCGTTCAGAAACTTGGCAACGGTGCCACGGACGGCTTCGTACTTTTCGGTGGCGAGGTTAGAAAGAAAGTGTAACCCCCTGTGAACGTTGGAATATTCCTCTGCGTAGGCCTTTGTCACCGCATCAATCACAACCTGAGGCTTCTGAGCGGAGGCGCCATTGTCGAGATAGGTCAGCGGCCTTCCATTGACCTCGCGCGACAGGATTGGGAAATCGGATCGGATTTTTTCGACATCATACATTGGACGTCTCCAGAATTGCAGGGACAAAAAGCCCCATCAGAAGCAGGACGGTCGTGATCGCGCCGAGACCGGCCATCAGAACCACACCGAGAGATTTGGCCAGGGACGCCAGCCCGAAACCTTCGTTCGTGAAGTGTAGCAACAGATAAAACCCATAGATCGCTGAGATGAGATTCAGCACGATCGCCAGGGGCGGAACGACAAAAATAAGGGCGATTGCAACAGCTTGAACAGCGATATTCAAGAACCTGAGCCAAACAAGCAGGCCAAGGTATGGAACAAACCGTGCCTGCCCACCCAGCCAGCGCCCGACCACTAGCGCACAAAAGGTAAAGGCAAGCTGCAAGGACACGAGCAACACGCCAAACGCCGGAGCGCTAAGCATCGGAAAGACCCCATTGGAGGGCACGCCGAGCAAATAGCCCTGAACCGCATAGAGCAGAACGGTCAGAACCACGCAAAGCGCAAAACCGGTCCAGACGACATCTGTGCCAAATTGCCGGATCAGCATGCGGCGCGCAGCCGAGGCCGGGTCCACCAAAGTTTCGATGGCGAGCGATTTGAAATCCATCAAGATTTTCCCCAGTAGGCCTGACGCAATCCCGCAATCCAGAACCAAACGAAAATGAGAAACCAGAAAACACCAACCGCATTCAGCGCGCTGCCCTGTCCGATGAATCCCGCCACCAGACCGTTCAGCAACAGGATCGGAGTGGCCGCGAGAAAAGCCCAGAACAGCGCCAGCCGACTTTGGTACCCGTCGCCCTGCCCGCCCAAAGCGCGCAGGATCAGGTGCGAGACCCACGCCAGCGCATAAAGCGCCAGCGGCGCCATGAAAACGATCCCGAGCAGCGCACCGCCCAGCAGCATATTGAGCTCCTGCCCCGTCAAATGGGATTCACGGGCGAGACGCGGCATCTGAGCGATGAACATCAAGGTGCAACCGCCCATCAGGATTGCCAAAAGCCGGTCTTCACGCGGCCCCATCAAGAGGAGCCGCGCGATCACCTGCTGGGGTCGCCGGTAGGTCGCCAGAATGTCGGTGCTCACCGCCATCGTGGCCTCAGCCCCGCCGGGCCAACCAGCCGTAGAGGCGGTCATTGATCGATGCGGCGATCTCGTCGCTGTCGATTTCCTGTACCGCTTCGGCTAGAAACGCCAGGGTCATGAGGTTGGTCGCCTCCGCCTCTGGCACGCCGCGCGACCGCAGATAGAACAAGCCTTCCTCGTCAATCGCACCGGAGGTGGAGCCGTGCGAACAGGCCACGTCGTCGGCATAGATCTCCAGCTCTGGCTTGGCGAGGAACTGGCTGTCGTCGTCCAGCAGCAAGGACTGGGAAATCTGATATCCGTCAGTCTTTTGCGCGCCTTCCTTCACCAGGATCTTACCCTGGAATACGCCCGTGGCACCGTTGCGCAGAACCTTTTTGAAGACCTGGCGGCTCTCACAGTTCACCGCATCATGTGTGACGAATACGGTGTCGTCGTGGTGAAAATCGCCATCGCCAACGCAGGCCCCCGCGACATGGGCGACCGCGTCATCGCCGAGAAATTCGACCACAGCCTCGTTACGGGTCAAAACACCGTTCACGGTCAGCGTGAAGCTTTTGAACACGGATTCCTGGCCCAGCCGCGCGAACATATGGGTCGCTGCGCGGCGTTCGTGGTCGCGCCCCTGCGACCGCACCACATGCAGGGTGCCACGATCGGCGATGTCGATCTCGATCACGTGGTTGAACCGCGATGCGGCGGGTCCGTTTTCAAGAATTGTCGCTTCGGCATCGCTGTCAACCTTGATCACATGGTGCAGGATCGCGTCAGAGTTTTCCTGGCCGTGACGATATACAAAGTTGAGCGGCTTGGACGGCGTGCCGGTGACATGGACAACGACACCATCCGTGGCAAAAGCTGTGTTCAGCGCCGCCAGGGGCCGTTCCACCGGGATCTGACCGCGTGCTTCAAGAACGCCGTAGATGTCCTTGGACCAATGGATATCTTTGTCCTTCAGATCAATCAGCCGTTCGATGCTGACACCTTCGAGCGACAGATCATCCGAAGCATCCGGATCAAACACACCATCGACAAAGACGATCTGCAGCCTGTCAAAGCCATCGAACATCGCTGCTTCGCCGCTTTCAAACACGGCAGCCGCTGGTGCCTCCACCGCGGTCAACGTGTCTGGGCGGGTGTATTTCCAGTATTCATCACGCCGATCAGGCAGACCCATGGTCTGAACCCGGGACAGGGCCGCACGACGGGCGACGTCAAGGCAGCCCCCGGTCGGCAGGTCCAAGGCCGCAAGGCGAGCCTCGGTCGTGGAGTGTTTCAGTTCAGGAAGCGCCATTATGCCACCTCTGCGAGGATGTCGGCGTAACCGTTATGCTCCACTTCAAGCGCCAGCTCGGGGCCGCCCGTCTTGATGATACGCCCATCCGACATGATGTGCACAACGTCCGGTTTGATATGGTCCAACAGGCGCTGGTAATGGGTGATCACAAGGAAGCCACGGCCCTCGTCCCGCAGCGCGTTGACGCCATCGGCAACCAGTTTCATCGCATCGACATCCAGGCCGGAGTCGGTTTCGTCAAGAATGCACATCTTCGGCGCAAGCATCGCCATCTGCAGGATTTCGTTGCGCTTTTTCTCACCACCGGAGAAGCCGACATTGACCGGACGCTTCAGCATCTCGGCGTCGATCTTCAGGGTCTTGGCTTTTTCACGCACCACCTTGAGGAAGTCAGAGGCCGACAATTCCTCTTCGCCACGGGCCTTGCGCTGTGCGTTTACGGCAGTGCGCAGAAAGGTCATGTTGCCAACGCCGGGGATTTCCACCGGGTATTGAAAGGCCAGAAACACGCCAAGCGCGGCGCGCTCTTCCGGTTCCAGCTCCAGCAGCTCTTCGCCTTCCAGCGTCGCGGAGCCTTCGGTGACCTCATAGCCATCCTTGCCGGACAGAACATACGACAGCGTCGATTTGCCAGACCCGTTCGGCCCCATGATCGCATGGACCTTGCCCGCTTCGACGGTCAGGTTGACGCCTTTGAGGATCTGCTTGTCCTCTTCTTCAAGTTTCACGTGCAGGTTTTTGATTTCAAGCATGTTTCTTCGCCTTTTCTCTCATGCAGCACATCGGGGATGGCAGCTGCTTTTCTTGTCTCGTTACCCATCCGCGCCGGTCTGGCGGGGTGTGATAACGTAATTCTTGTTTCGATTGTAGCGTTGCAGCGTGTCCGCAATCACGTAGCCAAGGTCATCCACCAGCGCATGAAACGCGTCGTCGTTGTCACGGTCGACCTCTACCAGCAAGGCGGGACGGCATCGGGAAATGACGGTTTTCAGACCTGAAAGAACATCAATTTCCATACCTTCCACGTCGATCTTAATGAAGTCGGGAGAGCTGTCCGCCAGCGCAAGGTCACCCGTGGTCACCTCGATGTCACCCGCGCCGGGCAACATCTTTGCAGCGCCGAGGTTCCGGTCGCGATCCTCCATCCCAAAGCTGCCCTGCGGTGCCGCGCCAAGCCCCTTGCCGATATGGCTCAGATCGAACCGCGCCGCGAGCCCATTGGCCGCGATGTTCGACAGCAACAGCTTGTAGGCGCGCGGGTTCGGCTCGAACGGGATAACCTTGCCGGCCGACAGAAAGACCGCCGCATAAAGCCCATGGTTCCCCACATTCGCCCCGATATCGACGAAGGTGCCCCCAAGAGGAAAAAGCGACTTGATAACAGCCAGTTCTTCCTCTTCGTAAAAGCGCCCTTCGCGATGGGACCGCTGGATCGGATCCCGCTGCATCTCGACCGAGAACACCATCCGGCGGCCGTGAATTTCGCTTGTGTAGAGGTCTACACCGCCAAAGCCCACGGATTGGCCAGACGCCACACGCCGCAGGAATTCCGCCAAGTGATCTGGGTCAAACAGCACTGTCGTGTCTCCGAACTTGCAAGCCTAGCCCACCATCGCCGTCGCACCGACACCGCAAAACGCGGCCCTGGCGTGCATATTGACGGAAGCGGTGGTGGTAAGGACCATGGTTAGCCCACCGAACCTTCGAGCGAAATCGCAACCAGTTGCTGGGCTTCCATGGCAAATTCCATCGGCAGTGCCTGAAGAACATCCTTGCAGAACCCGTTCACCACCAGGGCGACCGCTTCTTCCTCATCCATGCCGCGCTGGCGGCAATAGAACAGCTGGTCGTCATCCACCTTGGAGGTGGTGGCCTCATGCTCGACGCGGGAAGAATTGTTCTTCACCTCGATGTACGGCACCGTGTGGGCACCGCATTTATCCCCGATCAGCAAGCTGTCGCACTGGGTATAGTTGCGCGAGTTTTTCGCCTTCGGGTGCATCGAAACCAGCCCGCGATAGGTGTTCTGCGCCTTGCCGGCAGAGATCCCCTTGGACACGATCCGGCTTTTGGTGTTTTTGCCGAGGTGGATCATCTTGGTGCCGGTATCGGCCTGCTGCATGTTGTTGGCGATGGCGATGGAGTAGAACTCGCCCTGGCTTTCGTCGCCGCGCAGGATGCAGGACGGGTATTTCCAGGTCACGGCAGAGCCGGTTTCCACCTGCGTCCACATCACCTTGGCCCGGTCGCCCCGGCAATCGGCACGTTTGGTGACAAAGTTATAAATGCCGCCCTTGCCGTTCTCGTCGCCGGGATACCAGTTCTGAACGGTGGAATATTTCACCTCTGCGTCTTCTTCGATGATGATCTCGACCACGGCGGCATGCAGCTGTGCGGTATCGCGCTGCGGCGCGGTGCAGCCTTCGAGGTAGGACACATAAGAGCCCTTGTCAGCGATGATCAGCGTACGTTCGAACTGACCGGTGTTTTCGGCGTTGATGCGGAAATAGGTCGACAGTTCCATCGGGCAGCGCACGCCCGGCGGCACATAGACAAAGGACCCATCCGAGAACACAGCGGAGTTCAGCGTGGCGTAGAAGTTATCCGACGCAGGAACCACCGTGCCGAGGTATTTTTTCACCAGCTCGGGATGCTCCCGGATCGCTTCGGAGATCGAACAGAAGATCACGCCGGCCTTTTTCAGTTCCGCCTGGAAAGTCGTGCCGACGGAAACGGAATCAAACACCGCATCGACTGCGACCTTGCGGCCTTCGGCGGGCGCGCCCTCGGCGCCCTCGACGCCGGCCAGAAGCATCTGTTCTTTCAACGGGATACCGAGCTTTTCATAGGTCGCCAAAAGCTTCGGATCGACCTCGTCCAGCGACTTTGGCTTTACTTCCATGCTCTTGGGACGGGCATAGTAGTATTGATCCTGAAAGTCGATCTTGGGGTAGGTCACCATCGCCCACTCCGGTTCTTTCATACCGGTCCAGCGGTCAAAGGCCTGAAGACGCCATTCGGTCATCCATTCGGGCTCTTCGTTCTTGTCCGAGATCAGCCGCACAATGTCCGGGTTCACGCCCTTGGGCGCGTATTCCATCTCGATATCGGTATTCCAACCGTATTTGTAGGTGCTGACATCGCGAACGGCATCCACCGTTTCCTGATCAACACCTTCTTTTGCTTCGAATTGGTCCAGAGCGGCCATCGTCTTCTCCTAAACTCACGCCAAACGGGCGCGATGTTTCTTCTGTTTGGCGCACCACGCTTTAGCAAAGCGCAACACATCCGTTTCAGTCGTCTCCGGCCCGAGCGATACGCGGATCGCACCCTGGGCCGTGATCTCGTCAAATCCCATTGCGGTCAGAACCGCGCTGGCACGCACCTTGCCACTGGAACAGGCACTGCCTGCACTGATCGCAAAACCAGCCAGATCCATCTGCATGATCTGCGTTTCGCCCTTCCAGCCGGGGGTCGCGAAACACGAGGTATTCGGAAGGCGGCGGGCCGCCTGCCCTATGAAAATAGTTTCTGGGCACTCTGCCGCAACCGCGTTTTCTAGAATATTTCTAAGTTCTGCAACCCGATCCCAGACGCCCGCGTCCAAATCTTTGGCAGCGGCTTCAGCTGCGGCTCCGAAACCTGCGATTCCAATCACATTTTCCGTCCCCGACCGGCGTCCCATCTCCTGGCCGCCCCCTTTGATCTGCGACGAAAGCTCCGTGCCACGTTTGAGCAAGAGCGCGCCGACCCCCTTGGGGCCACCGAATTTATGCGCCGACATCAGGGCCATCGTCGCCCCCATCCAATTAAACGCAGCCGGCAGTTTGCCAAAAACCTGGGTCGCATCCGTCACCGCCAGCCCGTCCGGCAGATCTTGCACGATGCCCGTTTCCGAGTTGGCCAGTTGAAGGGTTGAACGCGCGGGATCCAAAACCGTGACAACACCCGACTGGGAAACAGATAGATCTTCAGTCACCCAGGACCTTACGGCGTCATGCTCAACCACAGATCCGTGCAGGTCGCGACCAGAAAGCGCCAGCGCGGCCCCTTCTGTTGATCCCGAGGTAAAGACGATATCGGCCCCCTCGGCACCAAAGGCAGCAGCGATCTGGGCCCGCGCGCGTTCCACCAGGGATTTGGCCGCGCGCCCTTCGGCGTGAACCGATGAGGGATTGCCACAGAGATCCATCGCCGCAACCATGGCCGCCCGCGCTTCGGGGCGCAGCGGCGATGTGGCATTATGGTCCAAATAGACGCGGGTCATCGTGGATCTTTCCAGAAACAAAGCAAAGGCATGGGTTTAGGAGGATTTATTCATCCACAACCGCAAACAGGGTCGGAACCGCGGGACAGGGCGCAAGATCATTGTCGATCACATCCGACAGGCGGGTCTGGTGCAGGAACACATAGACATGCGCGCTCAACCCCTCCCAAAGCCGGTTGGTCAACGATTGTTCGCGGCTGCCACAGGCCCCGCCAGAGACGCCGGCGCCTTTGTGCATCGCATCCACCGTCTCGTCGACGGCGGCCAGGATTTCAACCACGCGGATCTCCGTTGCGGGTCTTGCCAGGCGATACCCACCACCGGGACCACGAACCGAGGACACAAGTCCCGCCCGCCGCAGTTTAACAAACAGCTGTTCCAGATACGGCAGCGAGATGTCCTGGCGCCGCGAGATGTCGGCCAGCACGACCAACCCCTTTGCCGGATGCATTGCGATGTCGGCCAAGGCCACCATGGCATACCGACCCTTTGTAGAAAGCTTCATCCACTCACCCTTTCGTCGAAAAGGCAGCAAATGATTGACGATACCATTGCCAATGCGTATTTCAGCTTGACAAGGTGCCGGTAGCAACCCGCGCCTCTTTAGAATAGTTCTAAGGTGTCAGAGAAATTTCGTCAAGTATATGTCTCTGACATTCGCGCCAAAAGAGAGTAGGATCCACCCACCCATGCCTGAGGTCATTTTCCCCGGACCCGAAGGACGCCTGGAAGGCCGTTACCACCCGCAAAAGGAAAAGGACGCGCCGATCGCAATCGTGCTGCATCCGCATCCCCAATTCGGCGGCACCATGAACAACAAGGTGGTGTATAACCTTCACTATGCCTTCTATAACATGGGCTTTACCGTCCTGCGGTTTAATTTTCGCGGCGTGGGTCGCTCGCAAGGCGAATACGATCAGGGCGTCGGAGAACTGTCCGATGCCACATCTGCGCTCGATTATCTGCAGTCGATGAACAACAATTCAAAGCATTGCTGGGTCGCTGGGTTCTCCTTTGGGGCCTGGATCGGTATGCAACTGTTGATGCGTCGGCCGGAGATCACCGGATTTATCTCGGTCGCCCCACCTGCCAATATGTATGACTTTTCCTTCCTCGCGCCCTGCCCGTCCTCCGGGTTGATCATCAACGGGACCGCCGACCGGGTTGCCCCGCCTGCGGACACGGTGAACCTGGTGAACAAGCTGCACGAGCAGAAGGGCATCACCATCACCCATACCGAGATCGAAGGCGCGGATCATTTCTTCCAGGACACGCATATGGACAACATGATCGGCAACGTGAACGACTATGTGAAGCGGCGGCTGACGGAAAGCTCGCGCTGATGTCGACGCTGGACAGGCTGGCGGCTCAGCTGGCTGAGGATACGCTCAAGGTCCAGGATGCGCTTGAAGAAGATCGCATATACATGGAGGTCGCCCAGGTACTCGGGGCGGCCTCTCAATCTCTTGAAGAAGCTTATTTGACAGAGATCCGCGTCCGGCTTGCCGAACGCACGGCGCGCGAATTCCTGACGACCCGTTTAGAAACCGCCAAGGCGGCGCTAGAAGCAAGGGCCCAGACCAAAGAATGACCTCAGACCTGACGCTGCAATTCGAATTCCTGTGCGACATCGAGAGGTTACGCCAGGTAGAGCGTCAGAACCTGTTGCTGGACGGCCGTCGCCGGGAAAACTCTGCCGAACACAGCTGGCACCTTGCGCTTTATGCGCTGTGTTTCGCGCCCTATGCCCCCGCAGAGGTTTCGATCCCACGGGTGATCAAGATGTTGCTGCTGCATGACATCGTTGAAATCGACGTGGGCGATCATCCGATTGATGAGCCGACCAACTGGTCTGCGGTTGCCGCGGCAGAAGAGGTCGCGCAACGCAGGATCTTTGGTTTGCTGCCAGCGGCGCAGTCCGACGTCTTCGCAGGCCTCTGGACGGAGTTCGAAGCCGCCGAAAGCCCGGACGCTCGCTTTGCAAAAGCTCTGGACTACTGTCAGCCGATCTTCCAGACGCTTTGCGGATCTGCGGCGCCTCCGGACCATATCCGCGTTGTGCGCGAGAACCTTGCCACCGGGCGCGCGACCTGCCTCAAAGACCGGTTTCCCGAGGCCTATGACGCGGCGCAGTTGCTTTTGTCCGGCCAGACACTGCCCGAAACGGATTTCTCCGCCCGGCTCCGGTTTCTGTCCGAAGCGGATCAGCTCAAGTCCGTGCTGCGGGCCTCAAAGATCGCAGATGGCAGCCGCCATGAAAACTCCGCCGAACACAGCTGGCATATCATGCTCTACGCCTGGGTTCTGGCAGAGCACAGTTCGACCAACATCGCGCCAGACCGGGTGCTGGCGATGCTCTTGCTGCACGACCTGGTGGAAATCGACGCGGGCGACGTGCCGATCCATACCGCCCTTGCGGCCGCTGACCTGGCCCGGATCGCCGCAGCAGAGCAGGCCGCGGCCCAGCGGCTCTTTGGCATGCTGCCGGAGGCTCAAGCGCGCGATTTTCTGGCCCTCTGGGACGAATTCGAGGCCAACAATACGCCAGATGCGATCTTTGCCAAGGCCATTGACCGGGTCCAGCCGATCTTGTTGAACCTCGCGAATGGCGGCGGCAGCTGGGTTGACTACAACGTCACCCTGCCCCAGCTCGACACGCGGGTCGGAGCCAAGGTCGCGCGCGGGGCGCCGCTGGTCTGGGATCATATTCGCCGCCTGCTCACCCCATGGTTCACGGCACAAGGCCGGATCTGACGCCCACGTCCCGTACCGAGGTTTCACGATGCACTATCTCTATCTTATGGCCGCAGTACTTGCCGAGACGATCGGCACCACGGCGCTGCAGGCCAGCCAGCAATTCACCCGGCTCGGCCCGGTCCTGATTGTCATTGTGGCCTATGGGGCGTCGTTCTTTCTGATGAGCCTGACGCTGAAGGTCATGCCGGTCGGTATCGTTTACGCGATCTGGTCCGGCCTGGGCATCGTGTTGATTGCCATCATCGGATTTGTCGTTTTTGGTCAGCGGATCGACTTTCCCGCCGCCCTCGGAATGGCGATGATCCTGGCGGGCATCCTGGTGATTCACCTGTTTTCCAACAGCGCCAGCCACTAAAACCCGTGGCCGATGCGGCAGCGCGGCGTCAGAAAGTGATCAAGACCGTATTTCCTCTGGCCTTTGGCCGGGTATCACGGTATGCGCGCGGCAACCCCAATTAAAGGCATGACCCATGGACCTGCGCAATATTGCGATCATCGCGCACGTTGACCACGGTAAAACGACACTGGTTGACGAGCTACTTAAACAATCCGGCGCATTCCGCGAAAACCAAGCCGTGGCAGAACGTGCCATGGATTCCAACGACCTGGAACGCGAACGCGGCATCACCATTCTGGCCAAATGTACCTCGGTCGAATGGAAAGGCACCCGGATCAACATCGTTGACACCCCCGGTCACGCCGATTTCGGTGGTGAGGTCGAGCGGATCCTTTCGATGGTGGACGGAGTCGTTTTGCTGGTGGACGCCGCCGAAGGCCCGATGCCGCAGACCAAATTCGTGACGTCCAAGGCCCTGGCCCTGGGCCTGCGTCCCATTGTGGTGCTGAACAAGGTCGACAAACCCGACGCCGAGCCGGATCGCGCGCTGGACGAGTGTTTCGACCTGTTTGCTAATCTCGGCGCCGATGACGACCAGCTGGATTTCCCGTCGATGTATGCCTCGGGTCGTTCCGGCTGGGCCGATATGGAGCTGGACGGCCCGCGCGAGAACCTCGACGCGCTGTTTGACATGGTGGTCAAGCACGTGCCTGCGCCCAAGCAGATCGCCCAGATGAAAGAACCCTTCCGCATGCTGGCGACCACGCTTGGTGCGGATCCGTTCATGGGCCGCATTCTGACGGGCCGCGTTGAAAGCGGGACGCTCAAGATCGGCGAGAGCCTCAAGGCGCTGAGCCGCGAAGGCGAGCTGATCGAAAACTTCCGCGCCACCAAAATCCTCGCGTTCCGCGGCCTGTCCCAGCAACCGATTGAAATCGCCGAAGCCGGTGACATCGTGACCATTGCTGGCATGACCAAGGCGACCGTTGCGGACTCCCTGGTGGATACCTCCGTGACCGAGGCGCTGCCCGCCCAGCCGATTGATCCTCCGACCATTACTGTGACGTTTGGCATCAACGACAGCCCGCTGGCCGGTCGGGACGGTAAGAAGGTGCAGTCGCGCGTTATCCGCGACCGCCTGATGAAGGAATCCGAACTGAACGTGGCCATCGAGGTCACCGACACACCCGGCGGCGAAGCATTTGAGGTTGCCGGTCGCGGCGAACTTCAGATGGGCGTTCTGATCGAGAACATGCGCCGCGAAGGGTTCGAGCTGTCAATCTCGCGTCCGCAGGTGCTGTTCACCGAAGAAAACGGCCAGCGCATGGAGCCGGTCGAGGAAGCCACCATCGACGTGGATGACGAATATTCCGGCGTCGTGATCGAAAAACTCACCGGCAACCGCAAAGGTGAGCTGGTCGAGATGAAACCCGCTGGCGCCGGCAAGACCCGCATCATCGCCCATGTGCCCTCGCGCGGGCTGATCGGCTATCACGGCGAGTTCCTGACCGACACCCGCGGCACCGGCGTTCTGAACCGTGTGTTCCACGGCTGGACACCGCACAAGGGGTCTATTCCGGGCCGGCGCGCCGGTGTGCTGATCTCAATGGAGAACGGACAGTCTGTCGCCTATGCGCTGTGGAACCTCGAAGAGCGTGGCAAGATGTTCATCGGTGCGCAGGCCGATATCTACCAGGGTATGATCATCGGCGAGCACAGCCGCGAAAATGACCTGGAAGTGAACCCGCTGAAGGGGAAAAAGCTGACCAACGTTCGGGCCTCTGGCACCGATGACGCGGTTCGCCTGACGACACCCGTCACGCTGTCACTGGAAGAAGCGATTGCCTATATCAACGATGACGAGCTGGTCGAAGTGACGCCCACCTCCATTCGTCTGCGCAAGCGTTATCTTGACCCGCATGAACGCAAGCGGATGGCCAAAGCCAACCAGTAAGCACTGCAAATACTCAAAAGGCCGCCGATCTGGCGGCCTTTTTTGTTGGCAACGCCTGATGTCGGAACGCCTGTTCTACATGCCCAGTGCGCTCAGGTGCGAATGCAAAGAAAAGGGCGCCAGATGGCGCCCTTCGTTGAATCTATGCAACCCAATGCCTGGTCAGTCGCTGGTTTCGACGACCATCAGCTCTCGTTCCGAGGCGCCGCGCGCGTGATCCAGCGCTTCCTGGTATTCCGGGCTGTTGTAGCAGTCTACGGCAGCATCGACGCTGGGGAACCGGGCAACCACATTGCGCGGGCGCTCCTTGCCTTCCAGCTGAACAAAACGACCGCCACGAGCGATGAATTCGCCGCCATGTTTGGCGATGGCCGGACCGGCCAGCTCGGCATATTGACCGTAGGCCTCCTGATCCGTGACAGTGACATGTGCAATCCAAAGTGCGGGCATCAAAGCCTCCTCTCTTGTTCGACCGCCGGGCAGGCAAAAGAATGTCTGCCCGTCAGGCCAAGTGGTTTGATCCAATGGTCAGCTGGCAAGCAAGGCCTCTGCGGCCTTGATCGCGTCCTCCGCTCCGGCAAAATCCTTGCCACCGCCCTGCGCCATATCCGGGCGACCGCCGCCGCCCTTGCCGCCAACGGCCGGAACCGCCGCGCGCAGAACGTCAACGGCTGAGATCTCAGCCACCAGATCGTCAGTGACCCCGGCCGCAACCGCGACTTTTCCCTCGTCTTCGGCAATCAACAGGATGACGCCCGAGCCGATTTTTTGCTTGTGGGCATCAATCAATCCCCGCAAATCTTTGCCGGACACGCCCTGAAGCGCCTGCCCCAGAAAGGTCTTGCCGCCAATCTCGCGGGTTTCTGCAGCGCCATCGGAACCGCCCCCCATTGCAATCTGCTGCTTGAGGTTTGAGATCTCATTCTGCAGCGCCTTGCGCTCGTCCATCAGGGATTTCAGCCGATCGATCACCTCGGTCGGTTGAGTTTTCAGCGCACCTGCGATCTCCGCCATACGCGCGGCTTCGCCTTCCAGATGCTCCAGTGCAATCGCGCCGGTCAGCGCCTCGATCCGGCGCACCCCGGCCGACGACGCGCTGTCACCGAGGATCACGAAGGTCCCGATGTCACCGGTCTGCTTGACATGGGTGCCGCCGCACAACTCCAGCGAATAGGTGTCGCCGTTCTTCCCCTTGCCGGTGGCGGCCTTCCCCATCGAGACAACGCGAACCTCGTCGCCGTATTTCTCGCCAAACAGCGCCTGCGCACCAAGAGCACGGGCATCGTCCGGGGTCATGATCCGGGTTTCGACCGTGGAATTCTGGCGGATATAGCGGTTGACGTCTGCTGTGACCTGGCGCAATTCGGCTTCGCTCAGCGCCTTGGTATGGCTGAAATCGAACCGCAGGCGGTCGTGAGCATTGAGCGATCCGCGCTGTGCCACATGATCGCCAAGCGCCTCGCGCAGGGCCTCGTGCAGCAAGTGGGTCGCGGAGTGATTTGCACGAATAGCCGACCGACGCTCGTGATCGACCTCTAGCTGTGCAGCGGCGCCAGTGGTCACCTGACCTTCGATCACCGCGCCGATGTGAATAAAGACGCCCGCGACCTTTTTGGTGTCGGTCACCTGCACGGCACCGCCCTCGACGCGGATCACACCCTGATCGCCAACCTGTCCGCCGGATTCGGCGTAGAAGGGCGTCTGGTTCAGAACCACCTGGACACTGTCGCCCTGCCCGGCTTCGCGAACCTCAGCGCCGTCCTTGACCAGGGCGACGATCTGCCCTTCGGCTTGCTCGGTCTCGTAGCCGAGGAAATCCGTGGTGCCCTTGGCATCGGCGATGTCGAACCAGACCGTGCTGTCCACCGCCTCGCCCGAACCGGCCCAGGCGGCGCGCGCCTTGGCCTTTTGTTCTGCCATGGCGGCGGCAAATCCGTCGGTGTCCACCTCGCGGCCCTTTTCGCGCAGTGCATCCTGCGTCAAATCCAGCGGGAAACCGTAGGTATCATAGAGCTTGAACGCGGCGGCGCCGGGCAATGGCGCGCCGTCATCAAGATCCAGAATCTCGTCGTCCAACAGTTTCAGACCGCGATCCAGGGTTTGTTTGAACCGGGTTTCTTCCTGCTTCAACGTTTCTTCGATCATCGACTGCGCCTGACGCAGTTCGGGATAGGCCGCCCCCATCTGCTGAACCAAAGCGGGCACAAGCCGGTGCATCACCGGATCTTTTACCCCCAACAGATGCGCGTGACGCATGGCCCGGCGCATGATGCGACGCAGCACATAGCCACGGCCGTCATTGGCAGGCATCACGCCATCGGCCATCAGGAAAGAGGTCGAGCGCAAATGGTCCGCAATCACCCGGTGGTGCACGTTCTGGTCGCCATAGGGATCGACATTGGTGACATCGGCCGAAGCTTCGATCAGTGCCTTGAACAGATCCGTATCGTAGTTGTCATGGCTGCCCTGCAACAAGGCGCCGATCCGCTCCAGCCCCATGCCGGTATCGATCGACTGCATGTCGAGAGCTTTCATCGAGCCGTCTTCGAACTGTTCGTTCTGCATGAAAACGACATTCCAGATTTCGATGAACCGGTCGCCGTCTTCCTCGGGAGAGCCGGGAGGACCACCCCAGATATGGTCGCCATGATCGTAAAAGATCTCGGTGCAGGGACCGCAAGGTCCGGTGGGACCCATTTGCCAGAAGTTATCCGACGTCGCGATGCGGATGATGCGGTCTTCGGGCACACCGACCTTTTTCCAGATCTCAAACGCTTCGTCGTCGGTGTGGTAAACGGTGGTGTAGAGCTTGTCCTTGGGAATGCCGAATTCGCGCGTGATCAGCTCCCAGGCAAAGGGGATGGCCTCGGATTTGAAGTAATCCCCGAAGGAGAAGTTCCCCAGCATTTCGAAAAAAGTATGGTGGCGCGCGGTGTAGCCGACATTGTCGAGGTCGTTATGCTTGCCGCCGGCGCGCACACATTTTTGTGCAGTTGTCGCCCGGACATAGTCGCGTTTTTCAAGCCCGGTGAAGCAGTTCTTGAACTGCACCATCCCTGAGTTGGTGAACATCAAGGTCGGGTCATTGCGCGGGACAAGCGGACTGGAATCCAGAACCTCGTGGCCCTGCTTGGCAAAATAGTTGAGGAAGGTCGACCGAATGTCGTTCAAGCTGGGCATGATCACGCGGCTCTCTGATGTGAAGGGAACAATCCTAGGCGGTTTATCTCGCCTGTGCGAGGCTGTCCACCGCCCAAAAACCGATCTGGCCCGCCCGTGTGCCCCGTGCCGCTATGCCTTGGACAGAAGGTCCCCGGTCCGGATCGTCCCGGCCGTCTCGACCGAACACAGGACACCGCGCAGACGCAGGGGATGGTGTTCGTCCTGATCCACCCAGCATTTCGCCGCCGCACCATAGCGGGTTTTCCACTTCACACAGCCATCGTTGAACACATCCGAGACCTTGAGCACAGCACCACCGACCCGGAGAAATTGACCGACGGGCAGGTTTTCCTCGGAGAGATCCATGTCAACAATGAAGGTATCGCCAGGATGAGGGGTGTCTTTGCGCGCGCGCCAAACAAGGTCCAACACGCGCAGAGACAGGATCGAAATCTGAATGCCGGGATCGGGACGGCCATCCTCAAGCCGCAACCAGGGGCGTTCGAGCCATCGATCCCCCTCGATCCCGCGCTCTGCAGAGACCGAAATCTCATCCACGAAATTGCGCCTGCCATAGCCCGGACGCAGACACAGCATGGAAATGGCCGCCCGATCTTTCGGGGCGGCCATCACATACGGCAGGGCCGCATCCAGGTCTTCTTGACTAACCAGCATCGTCAGCCTTCGAACAAAACATCGTCGTCCTTGTCCTCGGGTGGCATTTCGAAATCAAGCCCATGCGCGGCGCGGATCTTGTCTTCGATCTCCAGGGCGATGCGTTTGTTTTCGCGCAGATAGGTCTTGGCATTTTCGCGCCCCTGCCCGATCCGCTCGTCCCCGTAAGAGAACCAGGCCCCGGATTTGTTGACCACACCCGCAATCACGCCAAGGTCGAGCAATTCCCCCATCTTGGAGATGCCTTCGCCATACATGATGTCGAATTCAACTTGTTTGAACGGGGGCGCAACCTTGTTTTTCACCACTTTGACGCGGGTGCTGTTGCCAACGATCTCGTCACGATCCTTGACCGAACCGATGCGGCGAATATCAAGGCGCACGGAGGAGTAGAACTTGAGCGCATTGCCGCCAGTCGTGGTTTCGGGCGAGCCGAACATGACGCCGATTTTCATGCGGATCTGGTTGATGAAGATCACCATGCATTTGGACCGGCTGATCGAGCCGGTCAGCTTGCGCATGGCCTGGCTCATCAGTCGGGCCTGCACGCCGACGCTGCTGTCGCCCATGTCGCCCTCAAGTTCGGATTTTGGTGTCAGCGCCGCGACAGAATCGACAACCACCATGTTGACCGCTCCGGAGCGCACCAGCGTATCCGTGATCTCAAGCGCCTGTTCGCCGGTATCGGGCTGCGAGATCAGCAATTCGTCCAGATCAACGCCCAGCTTGCGGGCGTATTGCGGGTCAAGCGCGTGTTCCGCATCCACAAAGGCGCAAACGCCGCCGCTTTTTTGCTGTTCAGCGATGCAATGCAAGGTCAGCGTGGTCTTGCCCGAGCTTTCCGGCCCGTAGATTTCAATGATCCGCCCCATGGGCAGGCCACCGATGCCGAGCGCGATGTCCAGCCCCAGCGAGCCTGTCGAACTGGCCTCGATCTCCTGCAGGGCGGTGCCATCGCCCAGCTTCATGATCGAGCCCTTGCCGAACTGCCGTTCGATCTGGGCAAGCGCGCTGTCCAGAGCTTTTTTCTTGTCGCCGCTCTTCTTGTCGTCCTTCATGGTCAATAGATCCGCCATAGTACCCGTGTCCTTCTCTATGTGTCACACCCAGAGGCGGACGACAATCACTGCTTTGTTCTCCTCTTGTTCCTTATGGGTTCAAAACAAGAACATTGCAAGCCCAATCCACCTTGTTTCAGGGACTGGCAACGGGGTTAAGGAATGGTTTACAAAGCAATGAGACTTTTATCTATTGTCGGGGCTTTTACGTCATGATGGTTTTTTACCGTGCCAGACTGGTGCTTTTGTCGGTTCCCAAGACCGGCACCACGGCGCTGATGACTGCCCTGCGCCCGCACGCAGATCTGGTGATTTCGGATCCGCCGGAGCTGAAGCACTCGCCGGTCTATCGCTACAACCGTTGGGTACGGCCGATGTTTGAAAAAGTCTGCGGCGCGGAACTTGAGGTGGCGGCCACCATGCGGGAACCGGTGGATTGGCTGGGCAGTTGGTATCGGTTTCGCCAACGTCCCGACCTGAGGGGCAAGCCGACCTCTACCGTCGGCATCAGCTTTGACACGTTTGTGACCGACTACTGCAAGGGCAAGCGCCCCGCGCACGCCAATGTCGGCAGCCAGGCGAAATTCCTGGAAGGCCAACCAAACGGCTGCCAGGTGACGCATTTGTTTGCCTATGAGAACCTCGGCGCGCTTTACCGGTTTATGGAAGACAGGACCGGGATTGCGATTGAGACGAAACCGGAAAACGTCAGCCCCGCTGGCGATCTCTCTCTCAGCGGGGATGTGCGTCGCAAGCTGGAGCGCAAACACCCCGAGGATTTTGCGCTTTACGCCTCCATCGCTGGCTGAGGTCAGCCGCGCTCCCCGGCTTACTGAAGTTGCAGTTGAACAGTTTCGGTAAGCTGGCTCAGCGAAAACGGCTTGGCCAGAAAGACCGAGTTGGGGACATCAGGACCGGAATCGCCAAAGGCACCTTCAGAATAGCCGGAGACAAAGACCACCTTGGTCCCGGGGCGATCCTTCAGCGCCTCGCGCACCCAGCTTGGCCCGTCCATGCCTGGCATGATCACATCCGTGACAAAGACATCGACGCTGAGGTTCGGATCCTCAAGCGTATGGAGCGCCTCCTCGGCCGACTCGGCCTCCAGCACGGTGTAGCCGCGCATCCGCAGCGCCCGTGACGCAAACGCACGCACCGGCGCCTCGTCCTCAACCAGAAGCACCACACCTTCGCCATGCTGCGCGGTCACCTTTGCCTTGGCCACCGGTTCCGGCGCGACCTCTGCATCGCTGCTGTCACTGCGGTAAACCGGGAAGAACAACGTGAACTTCGTGCCCTTGTTCAGCACCGAGTCGACAAAGATGAAACCGCCGGTCTGTTTGATGATGCCGTAGGCCGTCGACAGACCAAGCCCCGTGCCTTCGCCCGTGCGTTTGGTGGTGTAGAAGGGTTCAAAGACCTTTTGCAGTTTGTCCGGCGAAATCCCGGTACCCTCGTCGTTGACGCGAATGGTCACCCATTCCCCCGGCGGCACCACGGCGCGGTCGCGCTCCAGCGCGGTTTCGAGAGAGACGACCTCCGTTTCGATCCGAATTTCGCCGCCCAATGGCATGGCGTCCCGCGCGTTCACCACCAGGTTCATCAGCACCTGTTCCAATTGCCGCTTGTCCGCCCGGATGGAGCGCATCACCGGATCATGGCTCAGGGTGAGGGAGACCTTTTCACCGACAAGGCGGTTCAACAGATGGGTCAGATCGGACAGGGTTTCGCGCACATCCAGAATTTCTGGCTGCAGGGTCTGTTTGCGTGAAAACGCCAGCAGCTGACCAACAAGCGCCGCCGCACGATTGGCATTTTCATGGATCTGGATCAGATCGCCAAAGTCCTGGTCCCCCTGATCGTGCCGCAACAGCAACAGGTCACAATGGCCGGAGATCGCCGTCAGAAGATTGTTGAAGTCATGTGCGACGCCGCCCGCAAGTTGACCGATCGCCTGCATTTTCTGGCTCTGCACAAATTGCGCTTCCAGCGTTTTCAGCTCGGTCGCGTCATTCAGGACCGCCATCAACAAGGTTTCGCCATCTTCGACAACGCGGGTCAGGGTCACCTGGACAAAGACTTCTCTGTCGTCCCGACTGACGCGCAGAAACTCTGACTTATGTGGCGCGAGCCCCTTGATGGTTTCGAGCAGCCAATCGTTCATCGGACGGCCAAGGCCCTCCATCAGCTGCCCCAGATGCACGCCTTCGGCCTTTTCAATTCCCAGTAGCCGCATGGCCATGCGGTTGACGGCCAGGACCTCTCCTTCGGAGCCGATCTTCAGCAATGGCACCGGAAGGGTCTCGAAACTGGCGTGCGAGGCGTTGTCCTGCGCGTCCGATTTCAGGAAATACAGCTCGCTGCGCCCCTGCGCCCGCTCCTGTTCACTGACAAGCACATCCACCGGTCCCGACTTTGTCATGATGGTATTGATGCGGTTCGGGATGACGGGCAGCGAGGAAAACAGCCGGTCCGTGGACTTGACCCGCTCGCCGATCAGATTGCGGGCCGCTTCGTTCATGAACAAGACCGCCCCCGTCCGACCAATGGAAATCATTGGCACAGGATTGGTATCTGCGGCGCGCCCGGCCGGACGTTCGCCCATGTCCTCGATCCGCCACAGGAAACTGCCAGTGGTCATCTCGTGCACCGACAACCGCATATGACCCCGGCGGGTCACAATGTCCTCGCGCGCGGCCCCTTCCAGCTTTGCCCGGCTTTGCAACCGAAACAGAACCGCCGACGGGTTGGCCAGGATGGCGCGCAGAGTGCCCGATATCGTCTCGCTTTCGGAGCTGTCAAAGCGTTTCAACGCCGCAGAATTGCAGGCATGGATGACACCGTCGTCGTCCGTCGCAAAACTCGGTGTTGCGTCCTTCTCGATGAAACTGGTCAGCAGCGCGCTGGCCATGGCGCGGGCGTTGCCTTGCACGCGGGCCTGCACCAAAATCAGAACGGCAACCCCGCCCAGCGTCAGCCCAACCGCAATTAGCGCACGCGCCGCCCACTCCGGAACCGGTAAGATCCAGGGCGACGCGATGAGCATCATCGCGATACAAACGGTCATCACAAGCCGGACCTGTTCGGGAGCGCGTCCCTTCAGGTCCGGTACGATCGAGGAGGCGCGACCGATCATTTCGACTCCGTTAACATTCTTCATGCTGCACTATCGCGACAACCTTGGTTAAGGCGGAGTTAACTAAGGCGGCGAAACGAAAAACTTTCCAAGGCACTAACCGGTTTTTGTACGCTGGAACACCGAAACATAGAACCCATCGGTGCCGTTCTGGACGTGCCAAGCGGCTTCTTGCGCGATTTTCCAGCCTGGGGTTCGCGCCACAAACGCCCGGGATTGCAGCCCGTTTTCAACATCGAGCATCGAACATGTGGCAAAGGCAAGCACGCCGTCCGGCGACACAAGCATGGCCGCCTGATCCAGGATCTCGGCCTGAAGGGCCACAAGCTCTTCCAGCCGATCCGATGTCAGCCGCCACTTGCCCTCCGGATCGCGTCGCCAGGACCCGGAGCCACTACAGGGCGCATCGCAAAAGACCACATCAAACGGGCCGGTTGTCGCCAGCTCTTCGGTCGTCAGGCAGGTTATCTGCACCCCTGCCCGCTCCGCCCGGTTCGGAACATCCGTCATCCGGCGCGGATCCACATCATGGGCAAAAAGCGACAGTTGCGCCCGACCTGCCATCGCCAGTGTTTTTCCGCCGCCCCCGGCACAAAAGTCCAAAACCCTCTGACCATCTTGCAAAGGAAGCGTATCAACCACCGCCTGACTGGCCGCGTCCTGCAATTCCACAAGGCCCTGGAGGTAACATTGGGTGTTTTTGACCCGCCGTGCCCCTTCGGTCACTTCAAGTGCTGTCGCCGAGGCGTCATGCGGCAGGGTGACAACCTCTTCTTGTGCGAGGCGCAGGATTGCGTCCGCACGTTCGATTTTTGTCAGGTTGACGCGCAGAAACACCGGAGCCCGTGTCCGAAGCACGGCGGCTGCGGCTTGCGCCTCCGCCCCGAGGCTTTTGCAAAACAGCGGCCAAAGCCAATCGGGAATGTCCAACCCTTCGGCGGACTCCGCGTCAAGCGGTGGCTGCTCCAGCTCCGCCTCTGCCAGCACACCCGGTGCGTGCCCTTCTGCGGTAAAGAGCTGCGACGGATCGACGCCCGCATCTCGCAGACCGCCAATCAGCAGTCCACGGCCAGACATGGCGCCACCAAGCGCCGCATGGGACCGCATGCAGCGCAGCGCATGAAACACGTGATCACGCACGGCAGCCCGGTCTTTGGAACCCGCGAACCGGCTGCGCCGCCCCCAATTGGTCAGAGATTTTTCTGCCGGAGTGCCCGCAAGGATCTCATCCAGAATCTCGATCGCGGCCTGAACCCGCGCGCCCGGCGTCATGTTCCGACGCCTTGCCACAGGGGCCTGTGGGGATCATTTTTCATCGGGGGTTCACCCGATCCGGTAGTTGGGCGACTCGCGTGTGATCTGAACATCATGAACGTGGCTCTCCTTTAGACCCGCGCCGGTGATGCGCACAAATTCGCAGTTTTTCCGCATATCCTCGATGGTGGCACAGCCTGTGTACCCCATCGCGGCGCGCAGGCCGCCGACAAGCTGGTGAACAACCGCACCAGCAGAGCCCTTGTACGGGACCTGGCCTTCAATTCCTTCGGGGACCAGCTTGTCACTGGCCGCATCTTTCTGAAAGTACCGATCCGCGGAGCCCCGGGCCATTGCCCCCATGGACCCCATTCCGCGATAGGATTTAAAGGACCGGCCCTGATACAGGATTACCTCGCCCGGAGACTCATCCGTGCCCGCAATCATGGAACCGACCATAGCGCAGGAGGCGCCTGCCGCAATCGCCTTGGCAAAGTCACCAGAGAATTTGATGCCACCGTCGGCGATAATCGGCGTGTCATCCGCCGCCCGCGCACAATCCATAATAGCCGTCAGCTGTGGCACGCCAACCCCGGCGACCATCCGTGTGGTGCAGATCGAACCGGGGCCGATCCCGACTTTGACCGCATCTGCCCCGGCATCAATCAGCGCGCGGGTCGCATCCGCGGTCGCGACATTGCCGGCGATCACTTGAACTTCGTTCGACAATGCCTTGATCCGCTTTACAGCTTCAAGAACCCCTGCTGAATGGCCGTGGGCCGTATCAACCACAACGATGTCGACACCGGCATCAATCAAAGCCTCGGACCGTTCAAAGCCGCTGTCGCCGACCGAGGTCGCCGCAGCCACCCGCAGGCGGCCCAGATCGTCCTTGCAGGCGGTCGGGTTCAGTACGGCCTGCTCAGTGTCTTTCAGCGTCAAAAGCCCGGTCAGCTTGCCCGTTTTGTCGGTCACCAGCAGCTTTTCAATGCGCCGCGCCCGCATCAGAGATTTGGCTTCTTCACGCTCTGCGGGCTCTTGCAACATGGCGAGATTGGCAGAGGTCATCATCACGGAAACCGGTGTCTTGTCGTCGGACGCAAACCGCATATCCCGGTTGGTCACAATGCCGACCACACGGCCCTGATCATCCACCACCGGGAACCCCGTCACGCGGTAACGTTCCTGCAGGGCCTTGGCATCGGCCAGGGTCTGATGGGGGCGCAGCGTGATCGGATTATAGACGATCCCGCTTTCAAACCGCTTCACCCGGCGCACCTGGCGGGCCTGTTCCGCAACATCAAGGTTCTTGTGAATAACCCCCATGCCACCGGCCTGCGCCATGCTGATCGCCATGCGCGATTCCGTCACCGTATCCATGGCAGAGCTCAACAATGGAATGTTGAGTGAGATCGCGCGGGTCACCCGAGTGCGCGTATCCGCCGTGTTCGGCAGAACACTGGACGCGGCCGGAACCAGCAAAACATCGTCAAAGGTGAGAGCCTCACGAATCTGCATTTGTCTTCCCCATGCAAAACACCGTTTGGCGGTGACCCTATTGCACAGTTTCCAGGAAGGGGAAAGAGGGTGCAGGGATTTTACCACATCCAGCCCTTCCATCGCAGCTGTGTCAGACAGGCGGTTGTTATCGTTTGTGCGTTATCACCACCGGGTTTCGGCTGCGCCAAATCAGCGCAGAACTGCGCTCGCCTGGCAGATCCATTGTCGAAGGCTCATCGATCAGGCCGCACGCGCAATTACACTACAGGTGCAAAAAACGCAGAAAAAACCACGGCATCTCTTTTCATGGCATCGAACGAGACCAAACAAAAGGCGGGCAAACCATGGCCCGATGCCGCCTCCGGATCGAAAAACGGCGGTGCTTGCCTTTCGCCGAACAAAAAGTGACATATGCTGCGCATGAATGACGGAACATAAGGGCTTGCGGCATGTCAAACGATCCCCTCGTTGTGTTTACTCCATCCGGCAAGCGTGGACGGTTCCCCGCGGGCACGCCGGTGCTGACGGCGGCGCGGCAATTGGGCGTGGACCTCGACTCGGTCTGCGGCGGGCGCGGCATTTGTTCCAAATGTCAGATCACCCCCTCCTACGGTGAATTCGCCAAACATGGGGTGACGGTGCAGGACGGTGCCCTGTCCGAATGGAACAAGGTGGAACAACGCTACAAGGACAAACGGGGTTTGATTGATGGTCGGCGGCTTGGCTGTCAGGCAAAGATCGAGACCGATGTCGTGATCGATGTTCCACCTGAAAGCCAGGTCCACAAGCAGGTCGTGAGAAAACGCGCCGAAGCTCGTGATATCGTGATGAATCCCTCTATTCGCCTGGTCTATGTCGACGTCGAGGAACCGGATATGCACAAGCCGACCGGGGATCTTGAACGGCTCTGCGAGGCGCTTGAGACCCAGTGGGATATCAAGGGTGTAAAGAGCGATCTTCACATTCTGCGCTCGCTACAACCGGCGCTGCGCAAAGGCGCGTGGAAGGTCACCGTCGCGCTGCATCTTGGCGCGGGAGAACTCGCGCCCCGTATCATGCATATCTGGCCAGGATATTACGAGGGGACCGTCTACGGGATCGCGATTGACCTCGGCTCCACCACCATTGCCGCCCATTTGTGCGATCTGAAAAGCGGAGAAGTCGTGGCCTCTTCTGGCATCATGAATCCGCAGATCCGTTTCGGCGAAGACCTGATGAGCCGGGTTTCCTATTCCATGATGAACAAGGGCGGCGATCTGGAAATGACGCGGACAGTGCGTGAGGGGCTGAATACGCTGTTCAGCCAGATCGCCACTGAAGCAGAGATCGACCAGACGCTGATCATGGATGCGGTATTTGTCTGCAATCCGGTGATGCACCACCTACTGATCGGAATTGACCCTTTCGAGCTGGGCCAGGCCCCCTTTGCGCTGGCGACCGCAAACTCGCTTGCCCTGGACGCCCGTGATCTCGACCTGAACTTGCATCCTGCGGCCCGCATCTATCTGCTTCCCTGCATCGCCGGGCATGTCGGCGCAGACGCCGCCGCCGTCGCCCTGTCGGAAGCCCCGGACAAATCCGAAGACCTCGTGCTGGTTGTCGACGTTGGCACCAACGCCGAAATCCTGCTTGGCAACAAGGATCGGGTGCTGGCCTGCTCGTCGCCCACGGGGCCGGCCTTCGAAGGGGCACAGATCTCCTCGGGGCAGCGCGCCGCCCCGGGCGCCATCGAGCGCGTTGAAATCAACCCAGAGACCAAAGAACCGCGGTTTCGCGTTATCGGATCTGATATTTGGTCGGATGAACAAGGGTTTGCAGAGAGTATCGCAACCACGGGAATTTCCGGAATTTGTGGGTCAGGCATTATCGAGGTCATCGCCGAGATGCGCCTTGCCGGATTGCTCGACGCCTCTGGCCTGATTGGATCGGCCGAACAGACCGGCAGCGCCCGTTGTGTCCCCGAGGGGCGCACCCATGCCTATCTTCTGTGGGACGGAACAGCGGAGGGTGGCCCGCGGATCACCGTCACCAATCCCGACATTCGTGCGATCCAGATGGCAAAGGCCGCGCTCTATTCCGGGGCGCGCCTGCTGATGGACAAGATCGGCGTTGATACCGTGGACCGCGTGGTTCTCGCAGGGGCGTTCGGGGCGCATATTTCTGCGAAACATGCGATGGTTCTGGGCATGATCCCGGATTGCCCTCTGGAGAAAGTGACCAGTGCCGGCAATGCGGCGGGCACTGGCGCCCGGATCGCCCTGCTCAACACCGACGCACGGCGCGAAATCGAACAGACCGTGCGCGAGATCGAGAAGATCGAAACCGCTGTCGAGCCTCGGTTCCAGGAACATTTCGTCAATGCCTCTGCCATACCAAACGCCATCGAGCCGTTCCCGATCCTGAAATCGATCGTGACGCTGCCGGATGTTTCGTTCAACGCAGGTGGCGGCGATGGCGAGGCCGGCGGCGGACGGCGGCGGCGCAGGAGGGGCTGACCCAAGGGACGTCAGAAAATCCGATGCAGCCAGCGCGACAGCCACTTGACGCCCACCGCGCAGCCGCATAAACCTCTGCTCCACAGGTGCGGGTATGATGTAGTGGTAGCCTGTCAGCTTCCCAAGCTGAATGTGCGAGTTCGATTCTCGCTACCCGCTCCAAATGTGATTTCTCAGCCTTTTTTAGCGGTTCCCCTGCGATGTTCACCTTGGGCTTGGGGTCCGAAATTCCACTCAGCAGAATTGAATTGCGCTGCTCCCGGAACGGCGATATCACCGCCGAATGGATCTACGATATCTCACCCCGCTCAGCCCCGAGGAACAGCTGTCCCAAGGACTGCCGACCCCGGTACCAATGGCGATGGCCGACCGGGTTCGGTTCTCGGAAATTGACATCCTGCAACATGTGAACAACAAAGCGTACCTCGACTGGTTTGAAGCCCTGCGCGTTCACTACTACAACAGCCTCTTTCGCAAGCACTTCGACGGTGACGCACAGCCGCGCCATGTGGTGCGCAATGCGGATATTCACTATGTAAGAGAAATGGTTCTGGGCGAAACCTACATCACGACGGCACGGGTTTTGTCCTTTCGGCGCACATCCTACACCATCGAACAGCAAATTTGGTCTGGGGATCTGCGTGCGACCATGCGTGGCGTTATGGTTTTTCGAAGCCATGACGGAACCGCCGGCTATCCTATTCCGGACAGCCTGCGGCAGCAATTTCGCGACATAGACAAAGCCGAAGAGATCGGTTAACCGTTACGTTACATAAGGTTACGGCGACCAATGCACCTGACAACCAGTCAGGACGGATTGGATCGGGGCCTCTTCTGGCGGCAAGGTCAAGGCACGCTCCAGCGCCTGCCGCTTTTCAGTTCCGAAAATCAGCAGATGTTTCGCCATCGCAGCGTCCAGGACCCGCGCGGTCAGCGAAATCCTCGCCTCCGGCTGACTGTCCGGGCGCAGGATCGCAACCTCTGGGGCGTCGGGCGACAGGGCGGCTTTGAGGCCCGGAACACCCGGGAACAACGAGGCCGTGTGCATGTCGGCCCCCATGCCCAGCAACGCGACCGCCAGGTTGCCCTGCGCGCGCACGTTTTCAGACAGGGATCCGATGGCATCCTCCGGCTCCACACCATCCTGATAGAATGGCAGAAATGTTGCCGCTGCCGCCCGATCGGTGAGCAGACGGCTTCGGATCAGTTTGGCGTTTGACCGGTCGCTGTCTTCCGGCACCCATCGCTCGTCCGACGCCATGACGCAGACGTTGCTCCAGTCGAGTTCCGCCGCACACAGATCGTCGAACACCGGCCCTGGCGAGGTGCCCCCCGCAACCGCAATCGCTGCGGTGCCGTTGCGCAGCAAGTGGTTCTTCAAATCGCCTGCGATCCGGTTTGCAACTGAGATCGAAAGCATCTCTCTGTCCGGATACTCTTTTATTTCCATGACCCTTGTCCTCAATTCGGAGGTGGCACGACAGGATGTGTCCACCATCGCGCAGAGTGTGTCACAGGGGGCCATGCTGGCCAAGGGCAAGGTCGGTCAACGCATGCCCTGGCCGGAGTCAATTTACAAAAAATTCACCCGTGAGGTTGCGCCATTCCCCACCCGAAACCTGTTTTCGGTGAGAAAACCGAACGTGGTGCAACGCACCATCGATCTCTTCTTTCCAGAAATCGATGAACGACAACAATCGGGGATGATCCGGCGCAAGATCGTAGTCCTGCCAGACAAACGTATTCAGAACATGCGAAAAGTCTGGCATATGGTAGGTAAATTCCGCAGTCGTGAGGCCATAGCCCCGCAGCATCAATTCCGCTTCTGATGAGCCCATATTGGTTCTCCTTTCACTGATCGATGGGATCAGCCTAAGGCATAGTGGTAAATTTTTAAATAAATCAAACTGTTATCAGTTATGGGGCGCGGCTGCCAAGCAAAGGTGGGCTGGTTGCTTGCACGCCATATGCGCAGTCTGATAAGGTCCTTCCACAACATATAGATAAAACAAGAAAAGCGGGCAGCCAACGTGAGTGATACGCCGGAAACCCCTGAAAACATGGACGAAATCCCGCCGAAACGCTCTGCCTATGATGGGCCGAGCGTTTCTATCGAATCCGAGATGCGGACGTCCTACCTCGACTATGCAATGTCGGTTATTGTCAGCCGGGCAATTCCAGACCTGCGCGATGGCTTGAAGCCGGTTCATCGACGCATTCTTTATGCGATGCATGAGACTGGCAACACCCACGACAAAGCCTATCGAAAATCAGCGCGCCCGGTTGGCGACGTGATGGGTAAATATCACCCGCATGGCGACAGCGCGATCTACGACGCGCTGGTGCGGATGGCGCAGGATTTTTCCATGTCGCTGCCCTTGCTTGATGGCCAGGGCAACTTTGGCTCCATGGACGGCGACAATGCCGCGGCCATGCGTTACACCGAAGTGCGGATGGACAAGCCCGCCGCCTTCATGCTGGCGGACATCGAAAAAGAAACCGTCGATTTCCAGGACAACTATGATGGCAAGGACAAAGAGCCCACCGTCCTGCCCGCGCGTTTTCCCAATATGTTGGTCAATGGCGCCGGTGGTATTGCGGTTGGCATGGCGACCAACATTCCGCCTCACAACCTGGGCGAAGTGGTCGACGCAACGCTTGCATTGATCGAAAACCCGGATCTGACCAGTGAGCAGCTGATCCAATATGTTCCCGGGCCCGACTTTCCAACCGGTGGTGTCATGCTTGGGCGCTCTGGAGCGCGCAAGGCTTATCTGGAAGGCCGCGGCAGCGTCGTCATTCGCGCCAAGACCCGCGTTGAGGAGATCAGGAAAGATCGCTACGCCATTGTTGTCGATGAGATTCCCTATCAGGTGAACAAGGCGTCGATGATCGAAAAGATCGCCGAGCAGGTGCGCGAAAAACGGATCGAAGGGGTCTCGCACGTTCAGGATGAATCTGACCGCAACGGAGTGCGGGTTGTGGTGGAGCTGAAACGCGATGCAACCGCCGAAGTGGTTCTGAACCAGCTGTTCCGGTTCACACCGATGCAGACCTCCTTTGGCTGCAATATGCTGGCGCTGAACGGCGGCCGCCCCGAGCAGCTGACCCTGCGCAGATTCCTGACGTCTTTCATAGACTTTCGCGAAGATGTTGTTGCACGTCGGACCGCCTTCAACCTGCGCAAAGCGCGTGAGCGCAGCCACGTTCTTTGTGGTCTGGCCGTCGCAGTTTCCAACGTGGATGAAGTCGTCGCGACCATTCGGTCTTCGGCCGACGCCGCAACTGCGCGCGAAAAGCTGATGACCCGGCGCTGGCCGGCCGCGGATATCGCGGCCTACATCCGTCTGATTGATGATCCGACCCATACGATGAACGACGACGGGACCTACTTCCTGTCCGAAGTACAGGCGCGGGCCATTCTTGAACTTCGTCTGCAGCGCCTGACCCAGCTTGGTGTCAAGGAAGTCACCGACGAACTTGAAGAACTTGCCGGAAAGATCAAGGAATACTTGGAAATCCTGTCCTCGCGCGAACGCATTATGGGGATCATCGCTGACGAGCTGACCGAGGTTCGCGACAGTTTCTCCGTGCCTCGGCGCACCGAGATCGTCGATTGGTCCGGCGATATGGAAGATGAGGATCTGATTGAACGCGAGGACATGGTCGTTACCGTGACCTCCGGCGGCTATATCAAACGGACTCCGCTGGCTGATTTCCGGGCGCAAAAGCGCGGCGGCAAGGGCCTGTCCGGGATGCAGACCAAGGAAGAGGACGTTGTAACAACGCTGTTTGTGGCCAACACCCACACACAGCTGTTGTTCTTCACCACCGACGGGATGGTCTATAAGCTCAAGACATGGCGCCTGCCACAGGGCGGCCGCACGTCAAAGGGCAAAGCAATCGTCAACATTCTGCCGATCCCCACAGGTGTGTCGATCGCTGCCATCATGCCGGTGGATCGTGCCGAAGATGAATGGCAGGATCTGCAGATCATCTTTGCGACATCTGCAGGAACTGTGCGCCGTAACCGCTTGTCGGACTTCACAAATGTGATGAGAAACGGCAAGATCGCGATGAAGTTCGAAGACGAACACGCCGAGACCAAGCTGATCAACGCCCGCATCTGTTCTGAAGATGACGATATCATGCTGGTAACAAATACCGGTCGCGCGATCCGGTTCCCGACAACCGAGGTCCGTGTCTTCAATTCTCGGAATTCCGTTGGCGTCCGTGGGATCAAGCTTGGCGAAGGCCAGGAAGTGGTCTCCATGTCAGTGATCCGTCATTTCGATGCCTCCTCGGATGAGCGCGCCGCCTATCTGAAAATGCGCCGCGCCGTTGCGGGCCTTGCTGATGACGCAGAAAGCAGCACCGACGAAGAAACCAATGAAAACGCGACCATAAGCCCCGAACGTTATGCGGAAATGTCAGCCGCCGAGAATTTGATCCTGACCATCACCTCTGGTGGGCAAGGCAAACTCTCCTCCTCGCACGATTATCCGGTCCGCGGGCGTGGCGGTCTTGGCGTCACCGCGATGGACAAGGCGATGCGCGGCGGCGCCCTACTTGCCTCTTTCCCGGTTGAAATGGACGATCAGATCATGCTTGCGACCTCCAAGGGGCAGTCGATCCGGGTGCCCGTTGATGGGATCTCGTTCCGCTCACGCTCTGCCGGGGGGGTTCGGGTTTTCAACACCGGAAAAGGCGAAGAAGTTGTTTCCGTCGCTTGGATCGCCGACAGCGGTGATGAAGACGTCGAAGAAGAATAAGATCTTACCTGCCGAAGTTAACGCAAAACGCCGTCCCGACACAGTTCGGGACGGCGTTTTGTCTTTACCAATCCCTCATCAATTTGCGGCACGATCCTGATCAGGTCGTTGTGCGAGTTGTAAGGAGTGGGTCATGAACCTCTATCATTGTCAGATTGATCTGCTGCACGAGGCAAAGGCGCTTGCTTTTGCCAGCGCGGTGGAACAATGGATGGAATACCTCAAGGGCAGATCCGCCATCACGAACTGGCGGCTGTTGCGCCGCAAGCTGAACCTGGCGAACGACTCATGCAGGGATTTCCTGCTCGAAATCGAGTTCACGGATATGTCGCAGCTTGATCAAGCCTTCCGTATTCTGGGCGAGCATGACGAAGAGGTGGCGCGCCTTTATGCCAATGTCAGCGCCCTTATCGCCAAAGCCGAGTTCGGGCTTTTCCGACCGTTTCCGGATCCAGAACGCGCCGAAAGAATGGCCCTGATTTAAGCGCTCAATGCTCCACCAATACCGCCTGCGACGTTACAGAGCGTAGATCGCGGAAAACTTGGCGTCGAGGTAGCGCATCAGCGGGGCATGATCGGGCTCTTGCCCCGTCGCATGTGCAATGGTCGCACGCGGGTCGCGCAGACCTCCGAACGTCTGAAGATTGTCCCGCAGCCATGTGGTTGCCGCCGTTGTATCGCCGATTGCCAGCTGTGCGTCCAGATCCGGGACCTGCTGCCGCAACGCCTCGTTCAGACACCCGGCATAGACATTGCCCAATGCGTAGGTCGGGAAATAGCCGAACAATCCGACCGACCAATGTACATCTTGCAGGCATCCATTCGAAGGTTTGTCGACCTGATAGCCAAAATCCGCAAAGAACCGGTCGTTCCAGGCCGCTTCCAAATTTTCGACATCCAGATCACCGAGCATCAGCGCCCGTTCGAGATCAAACCGCAGCATGATGTGAAGATTGTACTGAAGTTCGTCGGACTCGGTCCGGATATAGCCGTTTTGAACACAGTTGACCGCAGCATAAAACGCATTGGCATCCGGGAGCCCGATATCGCCAAAAACCTCGGTCATTTCTGCAAAAAGCCATCCGGTAAAGGCTCTGCTTCGCCCCAGTTGATTTTCATAAATACGGCTTTGGCTTTCATGAACCCCCATCGAAACGCCGCTGCCTAATGCGGTCAACAGATAGGCCCGATCGATGTTTTGTTCGTAAGCCGCGTGCCCCACCTCGTGGATGGTGGAATAAAGGCAATTGAAGGGGTCGGCCGCGTTCGTCCGCGTGGTGATCCGCACATCCAGACCGCTGCCCGAACTGAAGGGATGCACGGCTTTGTCGAGACGACCGTGGTTCATGTCATAACCAAAAGCCTCGGCGATTTTTCGTGCCATGGCCATTTGCTTTGTCTCATCAAAGTGGCCCGTCAGACCTGCGGGCTGAGGACGTTCCAGAACACGGGCCCGAAGCGCCACCAGCTCTGGGCGCATGGCATCAAATATTTTTGCGATCTCATCAGCGGTTGTGCCCTGTTCGTAATCTTCGACCATGGCATCATAGAGGTTCCCGTCCCCCGCCAGGGCCTGACCTTCCTGGCGTTTCAATGCAACGATTTCAGAAAGCACCGGAAGAAAACTCGCAACGTCCTCGTCGGCGCGCGCCTGGGCCCATTTCCCTTGCGCTTCGGAGGTGACGCGCGCAATGCGGCTGGCGAGAGTTCCCGGCACTTTGACTGCCCGCTCATAAGCCCGCCGGATATTGCGAAGCTGTGCGGCTCCCACTTCGTCCGGGGCCGCAGCTGTTTCAAGCCACTCCGCGACACGCGGGTCACTCCGGCGGGCATGAAGCACGCCTTCGATGGCCGCCATCTCTTCGCCGCGCTGCGATGCGGCGCCTCTGGGCATCATTGTTTCCTGATCCCAGCCCAAACGGCCTGCGATCTGCCCCAACGCCTGGGTTTCTCTTTCGAATGCAATCAGTTGGTCAAAAGAATTCATATCATCAATGCCCTTTGATTGACGTCGTAGATGGATAGGCGGAAAGGAAACGCGCCCGCAAGATCAGCACAAAAACCAGAACCGCACCGGCTTGGTGAACGATTGCAATTAAGAGCGGTGCGGCCGTCAATACGGTGACGATGCCAATTGCAACTTGCAGGGTCAGTCCGGCGATGACGGAATTGAAGGCAAACCGGGTCGCAGCATGGGCACTGCGGCGACCGCGCAGCCAGACAACGATGCCAAAAGCAAACAGGACATAGCCGACCACCCGGTGAATGAACTGAACCAACCCAGGATTTTCAAAGAGGTTTTTCCAAATCGGTTCAATCATGAAAGGACGTGGCGGCAACAGCTGCCCGCCCATCAGCGGCCAATCGGTGTAGGACCGTCCGGCATCAATTCCAGCCACCAGTGCCCCGATCAGGATTTGAAGAAAGGCGAAATGCAGAAGACCTGTCGAAAGGCCGAAGAGTTTTGCCTCTTTCAGTCGCCGCATCTGCAACAGATTTCCTTCCTGGCGCCCGAGCAGGAAAATAAACCAGGACAGATAACCTAGAATGATAAATGCAAGCCCGAGGTGTGTTGCCAGTCGATAAGAGGCAACAGCTGTCGTCCCTTCGCCCTGGGTCACACCAGAATGCACCATCCAAAATCCAATAGCACCCTGCAACAGCCCGAGCGCTCCCGGCAGCAGCAGGCGCAGACTCCAACCTTTTGGAATGCTGCGCGTGGCCAGAAACCCGAGGTAGCCGAGCGCCCAAACCAGGCCAACGACACGACCCAGTTGACGATGCCCCCACTCCCACCAATATATTTGTTTGAAATCAGATAGTTCCATCCACTTATTCATGATGTGGAACTGGTCGATTTGCTTATATTTCTCGAACTCCGCCTGCCAGTCTGCCTCTGTCATCGGGGGAAGCGCGCCAGTGACTGGTCGCCAATCGGTGATGGACAGACCAGAGTCGGTGAGGCGCGTCAAACCGCCGACCACGATCATGGCGACCACAAGAGCGAACAGAACCGCCAACCACGCACGGATCGCCTTGCGCGCACCGCCATGCCCTCTGTCGATCCCACCCGGTGTCGGACTGTCAGCTTGGGCGGCGCCCTTGGACACCTCCTCAAAAATCTTGCGGTCGCTCATCTTGGCCTCATTTCTTCATCTGGCAGAGACGCTAGGGTCTGGGTCTGCAAAGGTCCAGCAAGAGTTAATCTGTTCCGCTGTTCTTCCAGCGGAC
The DNA here is from genome assembly GCF_001518015.1 of Tritonibacter horizontis. Lineage (GTDB taxonomy): Bacteria > Pseudomonadota > Alphaproteobacteria > Rhodobacterales > Rhodobacteraceae > Epibacterium > Epibacterium horizontis. The sequence goes on along the minus strand of NZ_LPUY01000074.1, from coordinate 104,674 downwards.
CATCTGTCGCATCACCCCATGCAGCAACTGCACATCCGCCCGCGTCAGCCGCATGCGGCTCCAAAGATTGCGGAAAACGGTTTTCATGCCTTCTGCTTTTTCTGGCGGAAAGAAAAACCCGGCCTCTGTCAATCGATCCTCGTAATGCGCCACCAGCGCTTCGACATCCTGACCGGTGGCCCAGTCGGCTTTGCCCAGTTCGAAGACCTCCTCCGGGACTTGTTCAATCTGACGCCGCCATTCATAGCCCATCAGCAGCACACATTGAGCAAGGTTCAGCGAGGCAAACGCCGGGTTCACTGGCACGGTAATGATCGCATTCGCCCGCGCCACGTCATCATTTTCCAATCCAGCGCGCTCAGGCCCAAAGAGAACCGCGACTTTTTCGCCATTGGCAATGAGTTGCGCGGCTTTCTTCATCGCGCCTTCGGGGCTGAAAACGGGTTTGGTCAACTCGCGCGGCCGGGCGGTGGTCGCAAAAACATAGGTGCAATCCGATAACGCCGCGGGCAAATCTGGCGATAGCTGTGCCTCGTCCAGCAACCGCCCCGCCCCCGAGGCCATTGCAACGGCATTGGGATTGGGCCAGCCGTCGCGGGGGGCAACAACGCACATCCGATCCAGCCCGAAATTCCACATCGCGCGCGCGGCGGCGCCGATATTCTCACCCATCTGGGGACGGACAAGGACAAATTTGGGCTGTGGGGTATCTGTGGGCATTGGGGACTCCGGAAAACCGCATTTGCCATACTGTCTGCGCCTCAAAGGGGCAAGCCTTGGCGCCGCGATATTCGCGTAAACAATGCGCGTCATCCTTGCGTTGCACAGGATTTCCGGTAGATACCCGCAAATCATGCCAACAGGAGCCCTGACAATGGACAGCGCAGAGCAGACATCAGAGCAGCCGCAGATTTATCTCGTCACACCGCCCAGTTTCGAGCTGGGTCAGTTTCCCGGCCAACTGGCCCGTGTTCTGGACGCCGTCGACGTGGCTTGCGTTCGTCTGGATCTCGTCAGCCGGGACGAGGACACCCTTAGCCGATCCGCTGATGCGCTGCGCGAGGTCACCCATACGCGCGACATCGCTTTGGTGATCTCGGATCACCAGATCCTGGCGGAGCGGCTGGGTCTGGATGGTGTCCACCTCACCGAGGCGTCCAAATCGGTGCGGGCTGCTCGCAAGGCCCTGGGTCCGGATGCCATTGTCGGCAGCTTTTGCGGCGCCTCCCGCCACGAAGGCATTTCCGCCGGTGAAGCCGGGGCGGACTATGTCTGCTTTGGCCCTGTGGGGGCCTCGGGCCTCGGCGACGGCGCCATGGCCGAACTCGACCTGTTTCAATGGTGGTCGGAAATGATCGAAGTTCCGATTGTTGCCGAAGGCGGTCTGAGCCTCGACACTATCCGCGCAGTCGCGCCCTTCACCGATTTCTTTGCCATCGGCGAGGAAATCTGGCGCGAGCAGGATCCGTCGGCAGCCCTCAAGGCGCTGCAGGCCGTGATGGGCTGACCCGAAAAAGCCAGCGAGGGCGCCACATAGCGCCCTTGCCCGCTGTTTCGATCACAGAAACACCCGTTCGACAAACCAGTAAGCGCCGACAACGGCGATCGTCGCGGAGGCCGGAATGGCCACGCGACCGCGATATTTGGGGTGTTTTCCGAACCAAAACCCCACCAACCCAAATGCAATGGCGACCACTGTCAGCTGTCCCAGTTCGACACCGACATTAAAGCCGAGCAACGCCGGCACGATTGCCTCGCTCGGGAGCCCGAAGTCCCCCAGGACCGACGCGAACCCTAGCCCATGCAGCAGCCCGAAGCCAAAGATCACCACGGGCCGCCACAGGTGCAATTTGCGGACAAAGATATTCTCGACCGCGACAAAGACGATTGACGCAGCAATCAGCGGTTCGACGATTGCCCCGCTCACGGTGACCCAACCCAGCGTTGCCATGCCCAATGTGATCGTATGGGCGAGTGTAAATGCGCTGATTTGCCAAAGAAGCGGACGCAAGCGGGCGCTGAAAAAGAACAGGCCCAGGACAAACAGAATATGGTCAAGGCCCTGTGGCAGGATATGGTCGAAACCGATTGGAATATAGGCCGCAAAGGCTTCTCCTGGGGTCATCTGCCCACCGCCCAGAAGCCCGATTAGTGGCGTCGTCTCTCCTCCGAGATGGAACCCCGTGTAGGGTGCTTCGACATCATGTTGCCGCAGAACCAGCCCCCCAGCTCCCTCAGGCCATCGCAGGGTCATCTGATTGGCCCCGGCGGGTAAATCGGCTTGCACAACAAGAAAGGTCGCGCGGGGCAATTCCGGATCTCCGACCGGCTCAACCTCCACGCCTTCAAGTCTGAGCGTAAGCGGCTGGGCCGCCTCGACTTCGACGGTCGGCAGCCAGGTCTGCGCAAATTCGGCGGCCACTTGGCCAAGCGCGTCTGGCTCCAGGATCCGCAACGCCTGATACTGCGCTGCCTGCTCTGCGCTCTCGGTGTTCACAACCGTGTCAAGATCCATGCCGGAGGCAAAAGCCTCTAGGTTCATGCGGATCCGCATGGCAATCTGGGTGTCAACTGTGCGGAAATCCACGATTGTCGGCGTCAGCTCATGCGCTTCGCTCCTGGTCCCGCCGAGGCCAAGACATGCCATGGCGCCAACCAGGAAGAACACATGCAATATCGCGCGTATCCGCCCGAAATATAGGCCAAATTCATACATGAACGCTCTCCGCCTCATTCTACTTTTGTTGCCGGTTCTCGGAACATCGTTGCCCGCGTCGGCGCATGAATTCTGGCTCGATGCAGAGCCGTATCTGTTTTCGCCCGATCAGCCGGTGTCCGTCGATCTGCGTAACGGTCAGTCGTTCCACGGCACCAAACTCCCCTACCTGCCCAATAATATTGCCCGCTTTGAGCTGCATCATGAAAGCCAAATATTGCGCTACGTCGGGCGAACCGGAGATTTTCCAGCCTACCAGAGCGATGGCTTGCCGGAGGGGCTGGTGTCAGTCGTACACGAAACCACACCGGCCACCATCACATATGAGACGCTGGAAGAATTTCGCGCGTTCGCTTTGGACAAGGGGCGCGCTGATGTTGTCGACTCCCATCGCGCGCGCGGTCTGCAGGTTGAGAACTTCACCGAGATCTACACCCGCCATGCCAAGGCCTTGCTTGCGGTTGGGGAGGGTCTGGGCACCGATCATTCCTTTGGTATGAAGACCGAATTTATTGCGCTCACAAACCCTTATGACCCATCATTCAACAGCGAGATGCAGGTCGAACTGCGTTTGGACCAAACGCTTCAGCCTGCGGTCAAAGTCACGGTTTTTCAAAAATCCCGAACCGACGACGTCACCGTCTCGCATCTTTGGACCAATGCCGAAGGGCGCATCAGTCTCCGCCTCAGTCCGGGGGACAGATACCTGCTGGATGCGGTCGCCTTTGATGCTGCCCCAGAGGGCGCAGATGCCGTCTGGCAGACCTACTGGGCCTCCCTGACCTTTGCCGCGCCTGAATAGGCTTGCGGGGCGCGTCCAAAGGGGGCAAGACAGCGACATGACAATGCCCATTTCACGTTCCGCGCCTGACATCCTGTGCATCGGCTCCGTCCTTTGGGACATCATCGGCCGCAGCACGTCAGAAATGCAATGCGGGTCCGATATGCCCGGCCGTATCACACGTTTGCCAGGCGGTGTCGCAATGAACATCGCGATGACCCTGGCCCGTTTTGGTATGAGCCCCGCTGTCCTGAGTTCGATTGGTCGCGATGCCGAGGGAGAGGAACTGGTCACCGCCTGCGGTCATCTGGGGCTCGATACCGGCTACCTTTATCGGTCGGAAGACTTGCCAACGGATCGCTACATGGCCGTCGAAGGAGCAAATGGGCTGATCGCGGCGATTGCCGATGCCCATTCGCTGGAAGCGGCCGGCGACAAGATCCTGCGGCCCTTGGTGGCCGGTCCGCTGGGCACGATCGAGACGCCATATTCCGGGCTTATCGCTTTGGATGGCAACCTGAAACTGGCGTTGCTGGACGAGATCGCGACCCATCCTGCTTTTGCCAAGGCGGATCTGCGCGTCGCCCCTGCCTCGCCCGGCAAGGCCGAGCGGCTTCGCCCCTTCCTGCTGCATCGGCGCGGGACGCTCTATGTCAACCTCGAAGAAGCCGGTTTGCTGTGCCAGGATGTTTTCTCTGACAGTGCCGTTGCCGCCAAGGCGCTGTTGGCACGGGGCGCGGCACGCGTCCTTGTGACCGATGGCGGGCGGTCCGCAACCGAGGCCGACGAGAGCGGCCATCGCACCCAGGTCCCTCCGCGCGTCACAGTGGCACGCGTCACGGGGGCTGGCGACACATTCATGGCAGCCCATATCGCAGCAGAAGCGCGCGGCGAAGACCGCGATCATGCTCTGGCTTCTGCCCTGCGCGCTGCCGCAACTTACGTATCCGGAGAACCTCCCCTGTGATCGACATTCAATACTCTGCAGAAGTCCAGGCCGCCCGCGCAGCAGGCAAAGCCATCGTTGCGCTGGAAAGCACCATCATTACCCATGGCATGCCCTACCCCCAAAACGTCGAGGTTGCGGCGCAGGTTGAAGATGATATTCGCTCGCTAGGTGCGGTACCCGCGACCATGGCCGTCCTTGATGGCACACTCCACGTGGGCCTCGACGCCGAGACGTTGCAATCCCTTGGTACGGCACAGGGCGTGGCAAAACTCTCGCGCGCCGATTTCGCGGCCAGCCTTGCCACCGGTGGGACCGGTGCGACCACCGTCGCCGCCACGATGATTGCGGCGCGCCTTGCCGGGATCAAGGTCTTTGCGACCGGTGGCATCGGTGGCGTTCACAAGGGGGCCGAGCACAGTTTCGACATTTCCGCCGACCTTCTGGAGCTGGCGCAGACACCCGTTACCGTGGTTGCAGCAGGCGCCAAGGCAATCCTGGACGTGCCCAAAACACTGGAAGTTCTTGAAACTCAGGGCGTTCCGGTCATCGCCTACCGGCAAGACAGCTTTCCTGCGTTTTGGTCGGCCACGTCTGAGCTGAAAGCCCCTTTACGCATGGACAACGCGGCATCAATCGCCCGTGCCCACCACATGCGCGGCGAGATGAACATTCCGGGGGGGCAGCTTGTGGCGAACCCCATCCCTGAAGATGCGCAAATCCCTGCCGAGATCCTTGCCCCGATCATTGCACAAGCACAAACCGAAGCCGACGCGCAGGGCGTGTCAGGCAAGGAGGTCACGCCCTTTTTGCTCCAGCGGATTTTTGAGCTCACCGAAGGCCGGTCACTGGTCGCAAATATCGCGCTGGTCCGCAACAACGCCCGGCTCGCAGCCGAGATCGCTAAAGAATTGGCCACCCTATGAAACATTCGTAGGATCGCGTCAGACAAACCATTGTCGCCGGACACTTCAGTCCATACCTTGCAAGCGAGCCAATCAGACAGCTGAATATGAACACGCCCTTTGACGACACCCCTCCGCCTCCGCGACGCCCCGGCCTTCTGGCCCGGTTGCAGTCATCGTTTTTAACCGGCATCGTCGTCATCGCCCCGGTGGGGTTGACCATCTGGTTGCTCTGGACCGTCATGGGGTGGGTGGACGGGGTTGTCCTGCCGCTGGTGCCCAATACGTTCCAGCCGGAGCAATACATCGGCATCAACCTGCGTGGCGTCGGCCTGATCATCTTTTTGATTTTCACAATCGTGGTCGGTTGGATCGCCAAAGGGATTATTGGCCGGTCGTTGATCAGCTATGGCGAACGTCTGGTCAGCCGCATGCCGGTTGTGCGGTCGATCTATTCCGGCATCAAACAGATTTCGGAAACCGTCTTTGCGCAGACCGAGCGGAGTTTTGAAACGGCGTGCCTCATTCAATATCCGCGCCGCGGTATCTGGGCAATCGGGTTCATTTCCACGGTCGCCAAAGGCGAGATCCTCAACCACGCCGAGACCAGCGGCCGGTTGATCAGCGTATTTGTTCCGACGACCCCGAACCCGACCTCAGGTTTTCTGCTGTACTTCCCCGAAGAGGACGTGATCGAGCTGGATATGAGCGTCGAAGACGCCGCGAAATTGGTCATCTCTGCGGGCCTGGTTTATCCAAACGGCAAGGAACCCGCTGAACCAGAAACAGAAAAAACACCTGCCTAGAAATCAAAGGCGGGCCTCGGTCAGCTGAACATCGCCTCAAGGTCCGCCGTCTGGTTGACACCGATATCATCGTGATGCTCGATCAGGAAACGCTCCGCCGCCGTCCGTCCTGCTGTTTTCAGCATAAAGAGGATCTGTGGGATCGGAACGAGCTTTGTCGTGACCGACAGTCTGGTCATCAAGGCATCATCAGAAATCATATGAACCAACGCACGTTTCATCCGTCCGCGTTCCATGGTGCCTTCGGCCAGCAGCCTTTGCACAAATGAAATCGCTCTGAGTTCGCGCAGCAGCGACGAATTGAAACTGATCTCATTGACCCGGTTCAAAATGTCATGAGCCGCCTTGGGTGTCTCCTTTCGTTCTAGCGGGTTGATATTCACCACAATGACATCGTCAGGCAGATCGGCGTGAAACAGCGGAAACAGCGCAGGATTTCCGGTGTAGCCTCCATCCCAATAGGCCTCGATTTCCCCGGTTTTTGCATTGGGAATCTCAATCGCCTGGAAAAGATGTGGCAGGCAGGCGGAGGCCAGGATCGCATCGGTAGAGATTTCCGTTCCGGAAAACACCCTCACCTTGCCTGTTTGCACCGACGTCGCGCAAACATAGAGGTCAGGACCTGCATCCGCGCAAACCGCGCCAAAGTCGAACTGGTCCACGACGGGTTTCAGCGGGTTGCGATAGAATGGACCATAGGAATAGGGCGAAACGGCCTGGCTCATCGCGTCGAACGGCGAAAAGGGCGCCGTCAATTTCAGCAAGTTCAACAAGGGGTTGGCATCAAATCCAGCGATCCAATTTGCCATCCGCATATCGCCCACCGCGCCCATTCGGGCCCAAAGCTGATCCAGCGCGCGTTTCGCACCAGCCCGACCTTCCCGCGCCATGCCCGCTTTAAACGCAGCCCCGTTCAACGCGCCGGCCGAGGTTCCGGTAATCGCCGCGATTTCCAGCTCCTCGTCTTCCAGCAGCCGGTCCAGAACGCCCCAGGTAAAGGCCCCATGGGCACCGCCGCCTTGCAAGGCCAGATTCACCCGTTTAACCATTCACTCTCTCCCGGTTCAAAGGTCCGCAGATGGCAGGGGACAACAGCTGTCGGCCCCTGCGTTCATATCAAAGCGCGGTCCAACCGCCGTCGACGCTGATCGTTGTACCTGTGATCTGCGCTGCGGCGTCAGAGCAGAGGAAGTTCACCGTGCCGCCCAGCTGCTCGACCGTTGCAAACTCCCGCGAGGGTTGACGCTCCAACATCACCTTTTTGATGACCTCATCGCGCCCCATGTTGTATTTCTCCATTGTGTCGGGGATTTGCGCTTCGACCAACGGGGTCAGGACATAGCCGGGGCAAACGGCATTGCAGGTGATCGGCTCCTCTGCGGTCTCCAGCGCGACGGCTTTCGTCATACCGACGATCCCGTGTTTGGCCGCGACATATGCGGATTTGAACGGGGACGCGGTCAACCCATGGGCAGAGGCGATATTGACCACCCGTCCCCAACCCGCAGCGCGCATTTTCGGCAAGGCTGCGGCGGTGGTATGAAAGGCGGAACTGAGGTTGATCGCAATGATCGCATCCCATTTTTCGGTCGGAAACTGGTCGATCGGCGCGACATGCTGGATCCCGGCGTTGTTGACAAGGATATCACAGCGGCCAGCCTTTTCGATCAGGGCGCGGCAGTCGGCCGGTTTGGACATATCCGCCTGAATATATCGGACCTCTACCCCTGTTTCCTTGGCAAGGTCCGCAGCCAGAGCGTGGTCTTCTTCTGTATCCGAAAAGGAATTCAAGACAACATTGATCCCGGCGCGCGCCAGCTCCCGGGCGACCCCGAGCCCGATCCCTGAATTGGACCCCGTGACCACTGCGGTTTTACCTACGACTGACATGACTTCTCCCCTCAGCTGAATAGGACGTTTCGCGCCATAGCTTCGCATGCTGCAGCCGCGAAATAAACGTCCAATCTGTGGGGAAATGTCAGACCCGCCTGGCGGCGTCTGATCGCCAATGCAGCCCGTAGCGGCGGCGATCAGAGATCGTAATACCCTAAAAAAAACGCCCGCACGAAGCGGGCGTCAGTTATTGAGGCAGGTTTCATACAGGCAAGAAACCTATCGAGCAGTGACACCGTTATAAGCAATTTCCGGCCTCGCTCCAAGCTAAAAGTTTGAATTGTCCCGCGCGCGCAGATAGCGTCATGACATATGAAAATAAGGGCAGCGCAGGATTGTTCTCAAAATGAGACTAGTATTTTTCTCTCGGATTCGGTTGGCGGCATGTGGAATCGCACTTCTTGCAGGCGTGTCTTCTGCAACCGCAGAATCATCCCATGGCATAGCCATGTATGGCGTTCCGGCGCTCCCACCAGGCTTCACCGCACTTCCCTATGTAAACCCCGATGCGCCCAAGGGCGGGACCATCGTGTTTGGAAATCTGGGCAGCTTTGACTCCGTCAACCCGTTTGTCGTAAAGGGCACCCCGCCCTGGCAATTGCGCTTCTGGGCCTATGAAAGTTTGATGGGCCGCTCCTACGACGAACCCTTCTCCCTGTACGGATTGCTGGCCGAATCGATAGAAACGCCCGAGGACCGGTCCTGGGTGGAATTCACCCTCAGACCCGAAGCAACCTTTTCCGACGGCACCCCGGTGACCGTCGAGGATGTGATTTGGTCCTATGAAACTCTTGGGACCGAAGGCAATCTGCGGTATCGCGGGTTCTGGACCAAGATCGACAAGATCGAACAGACCGGCCCGCGCAGTCTGCGACTGACCTTCAATGATACGGACCGAGAGCTTGCGCTGATCGCGGGTTTGCGCCCGGTGTTGAAAAAGCAGCAGTGGGACGGTGTCGCCTTTGCGGATGCCGACCCGAGCGAGGTGCCGATTGGCACCGCCCCCTATATTGTCAGCGATTTTGAACTCGGGCGCTCCATCACATTTAGCCGTGACCCCGATTATTGGGGCAATTCACTTGCTCTGCGCCGTGGCACCAACAACTTCGACGAAATGCGCCTAGAGTATTTTGGCGACCAAACCGTTCTGTTTGAAGCGTTCAAAGCAGGCGAGCTTTCCGCCGTGCGTGAATTCAATGCCGCAAAGTGGGAGACCGACTACAGCTTTGCACGCGTGCAGGATGGCGCCGTTGTCAAGACCGAAATTCCAGATCAAACCCCATCGGGGATGACTGGCCTGGTGATGAACACACGGCGCGCGCCGCTGGACGACTGGCGTGTGCGCCAAGCCCTGATCGAAGCGTTTAACTTTGAGTTCATCAACGACACGCTGACCGGCGGGAATTTGCCGCGGATCACATCCTATTTTTCAAACTCCTACCTGGCGATGGGGTCCGGTGCCGCCACCGGTCGGGTGCTGGAACTTCTGGAGCCCTTCAAAGACACGCTTTTGCCGGGTGCAATCGAAGGATATGAGCTGCCCGTAAGCGACGGCAGCGAGCGCAACCGGGAGAATTTGCGCCGCGCCCGCGCCTCTCTCGAAGAGGCAGGCTGGACAATCTCCGACGGTCGCCTGCGAAACGCTGATGGCGAGCCACTCGAGCTGCGCGTTCTCCTTCAACACGGCAACCTCGGCGAAGAGGAAATGCAAAAAGCAGTGGAGATCTACGCAAAAGCGCTGGAACGGCTTGGTATTTCGCTGACAACGGAACTTGTCGATGGCGCGCAATACGTGGAACGCCAGGACACCTATGATTTCGATCTGACCTTTTTCCGTCGTGCCCTATCGCTCAGCCCTGGCAACGAACAGATGCTCTATTGGGGCAGCGAAGGGGCCGACGCGCCCGGCTCGCGCAACCTGATGGGCATGAACAGCCCCGCTGCGGAGGCCATGATCCGGCATATGCTGACCACCAGCTCTTCTGAGGAGTTTCAGGCCGCCACCCGAGGGTTGGATCGCATCCTGACGTCGGGTCGCTATGTGATCCCAATCTGGCAATACGCGACAAGCCGGATCGCCCATGATGCCAATATGAAGCTGCCCGAATCCCTTCCGATCTACGGGGACGGGATACATTTCATGCCAGAAGTCTGGTGGTCCGCTGCCGACTAAACTGGCCGCCAAATGAACTGAGAGCCGGCCCGACGTGGCCGGTTTTCGCCGCATCCGCAGCCAAAAAATTGTTCGAGATGTTCGCGATACTGACGACCACCGGGAGGCTCGCTGATTGAGGTAAGCTGAACGCAGGCTTTGCCGTAGCGAACAGGAATCACATGGGTGAGATTCTGAACCTGTTGCATCGCTGGGGAGATTGATCGCGCATCTATTGCGCCCCGGCCCATCCCCTCAAACAGTCATTTTACGCTATGTTTCTGAATGGTTTGGAGTGATGTCACGGTCTGAAACCAGACCGCTACAACGCGCCCGGACTCAGCCATTTTAATGTTTTTTTTCAGTGTACTGAGTGGTGTTTCTCATTCTCCGGTCGAAACACAGACGCAAGCGCTGACAGCCACAAATGTGAATTTGATCTTGCAACAGAACTGCAACTGCCAGCGGAATTTTGCAAAAGCTTCAAGAAACGCTGACACCTATATCTTTTCTTGCTAACGTGGGTATCAGAGTTTCGGATTGTATCCCAATGACCCGAGGGCCAAGATGACGAATTGGACCGAATTCGACCTGACCACGAGCCTTCCGCGCCTGCGACAGCGCTTTCCTGGTATGAGCATGGACACTTCGCTCTGCCCGGTCACCCAAAGCGATGCCTTTGTCGCGGCGCTTGCCTCGGCCCAGGGCATTTCCCTCACGGAAGCCCGAGAAGAGATTGACGACTTTCTGTATATGGAGAGCTTGCGCGCAGAGCTTATCCCAAGCGATCACCACGCCACACATCTCTGAGGCTTCAGCCTAGACCAGGGACGTGACCCAGAGAATGGTGGCGTCGTCAGAGCTCAACGAAACCACGTTGTGGCCCATTGCCCCATCGTAATACGCACTATCACCGCGACGCATTTCTACCGGCTCATAAAACTCGGTAAATAGTTTTATGACCCCCGTGAGCACATAGAGGAATTCCTCGCCGTCGTGGCGTACCCAGCCGTCAAATTCATCCAGCGTCCGGGCCCGCACCCGAGCCCGATATGGCAGCATGTTCTTGCGTGTTAACCCATCGGCCAGCAGTTCGTGTTCGTAGGTTGCAGTGGCATGGGCCGAGCCTTCACCAAACTTTGTCACCGTCATGCGACCGTTGACTTGATCGCGCTGCGGCGGTGTAAACAACTGAGGCACCGAGATTTCCAGACCAACCGCGAGCTTTTTGAGCGCATCATAGGTTGGTGACATCTGCCCATTCTCGATTTTGGACAAGGTGGAACGCGCAAGACCCGCCTGGTTTGCGGCATGTTCCAGCGTCCAATCCCGTTGCTTGCGCAACTCACGCACCCGCGCGCCCAGGTCCAGTGGCTCCGGAGTACTCTCGTCGCCATTCGCATGAGCAATTGAAATCAGTTTTTTGGGATCACGCTCTTCCATAAAGATCCTATAGGACCGCGTGTTGTTCCTTGCAACGCTGACTTGCTCAAATTCGCATCGCAGGTTAGGCAAATCATATGCTTTCCATTTATGACCAAGGGCGCCCGCCGCCATGCCCTGCCCCATTCAACCTTGCGGCTCATGTCCTCCGACATGCGGCTGTTCGTGCAGAGCATCCGGCACTTGTCATTGCGGGTCAGGCCTCAGACACGGTTTGGACGTACCGCGAGGTCAATGACGCCGTGCTCGGCATTGCAACTGGGTTTCGCACCGCAGGCTTCAAACCGGGCGATATTCTGCTGATGCGTCTTGGGAATTCTGTCGATTTCCCACTCGTATTTCTCGCCGCCATTGCGGCTGGGTTGGTGCCTGTACCAACCTCTGCGCAGCTCACTCAGCAAGACGTCGCGCGAATTGTATCGGAGCTGCGGCCGGCCGGGATCCTGCGCGATCCGGAGATCGCCTCTGTTCCCCACGCCAGAGAGATCTCTCTCGACCATATTCGTTCGATGCGCGCGGCCCCGCCCTGGACTTTTGAATTGGGCGATCCGGAGCGATTGGCATATATCGTCTACACTTCCGGTACCGGCGGAACCCCAAGGGCGGTCGGCCACGCTCACCGGGCGGTCTGGGCACGCCAGATGATGGTGCGGGATTGGTATGACCTGGGACCGGACGATCGCCTGATGCACGCTGGCGCGTTCAACTGGACCTTCACTCTGGGAACCGGCATCATGGATCCGCTCTCTGAAGGCGCAACCGCGATTGTGCCGCAATCTGGGACGGATATCGCCACCCTCCCCGACCTTATGAGACGAACAGATGCGACAATATTCGCAGCGGTTCCGGGTGTTTATAGAAAAATATTAAAGTCAGACACCTTACCTGATCTGCCGATGCTCCGCCATGGGCTGACCGCTGGTGAAAAACTATCCCCGGAAATCAATGAACACTGGCATCGCAAGGTTGGAACTCCGATCTACGAAGCATTTGGTATGTCTGAATGCTCTACCTTCATTTCGGCATCGCCGCATCGACCGGCAGAAACGGGCGCAATGGGCGCCCCACAATCCGGGCGGCGCATAGCGATCCTGGGGGAGACAGGTCCAGTCCCGCACGATACCGTCGGGACAATTGCGGTTCACAAAGACGACCCAGGCCTGATGCTTGGGTATATCGACGCCGAAGAAGAGACACGCGCACGGTTCCAGGGGGATTGGTTCCTGACCGGCGATCTGGGAACAATGAGCGCATCTGGTCAAATCTGCTATGCGGGGCGCAATGACGACATGATGAACGCCGGCGGTTTTCGCCTGTCTCCACTGGAGGTTGAACATGCTTTCGCAAACTGCGATGGCGTCACACAATTTGCCGCCTCACAGGTTGAGGTCAAACCCGGCGTCTTTATCCTCGTCGGCTTCTTCAACGGTCGCGCAGACGTGACTGAAAAAGACCTCCGGCGTTTTGCAGAACACACCCTGGCCGCGTACAAACAGCCAAAGGCCTATGTAAGACTGGCCAACTTCCCAACCAACGCCAACGGGAAACTCCTGCGGCGCTCCCTGCCTGATCTGTTCGAGGACTGACTGATGACTGACAGCTTGCCTTACGTGAAACTCGACATTCTGTCTGACCCAATTTGCCCGTGGTGCTATATTGGCAAAAGCCAACTGGACCGCGCCCTGGCTGAATACCCGGATGCGCCCTTCGTGATCGAATGGCACCCCTTTCAGCTCAATCCCGATATGCCTGCTTCGGGTATGGATCGGCGCACCTATCTTGAAACGAAATTCGGAGGCAAAGACAATGCAGTACGGGTCTATGCTCAGATCGCGGAACACGCTGAGACAGCCGGAGTGAACATTGATTTCGAGGCCATGAAACGAACCCCGAACACGGTTGACGCCCACCGGCTGATCCACTGGGCAGGGCTCGAAGCGAAACAGTCTCCGGTTGTTGATGGCCTATTCCAGGCCTATTTCGTCGACGGCAAGGATATTGGCGATCATGCTGTTCTGGCTGACATTGCAGCCGCTGCCGGGATGGAGCGGGACGTGGTGACAAAGCTTTTGGCCAGCGAGAATGATATCGAAGACATTCAGAACCGTGACAGCCATTCCCGCAAAATGGGCGTTTCCTCCGTTCCAACCTTTATCGTCGCCAATCAGCACGTCATCCCCGGAGCGCAACCGCCTGAAGTCTGGGCACAGGTTATTGTCGATATCCGCGAACAATTGGGCAGCGCGCAGCAACCTTCAGAAGAAGAAAGCCCCACAACGCACTAATAGTTCGCGAGAAAACTGTTTGATCTGTTGGCGGCGGACCTTGCTGTCTTCCTATGCACAGATGTATGTGCGCACATTTAACAGATTAACAACTTTTCGGTCTCGATTTTCCATGTTAGCGGCATCTCACCGGTGACAGATCTGGAGGGCGGTGTTCGCGCTCGTTCATGTCACCGGGAGAGGTTATGAAATGATCGTCACACGCAAGCCACCCCTCCGCCAAGGTGAATTCATTGCCATGATAGCGATGATGTTTGCCACAATCGCCTTTTCCATCGACGCGATGTTGCCCGCGTTGCCGGAAATCGGTGCCGCGCTAAGTCCGACAGATATAAATCGCGCGCAGTTGATCGTCACGTCGTTTGTCATCGGGATGGGCGTTGGCACGTTCTTTACCGGGCCGCTCTCGGATGCGTTTGGGCGCAAGCCTGTCATCTATGTCGGGGCGGCGCTGTATTGCCTTGGCGCCCTGGCCAGCTACTTTAGCCAGTCCTTGGAAACCATTCTTTTCTCACGGGTTCTTATGGGACTAGGCGCCGCAGCTCCGCGGGTCGTTGCAATCGCCATCGTGCGGGACCTCTACGTTGGCCGCGACATGGCACGGATCATGTCACTTGCAATGATGATCTTTACGCTGGTACCCGCATTTGCGCCCTTGCTGGGGAGTGGGATCATTGCGATTTCAAACTGGCGCGGGATCTTTGCAGCTTTTGCGCTGTTTTCCGTCCTGACAGTCCTCTGGATGGGAATTCGCCTCGAAGAGCCTTTGAAAAAATCGGACCGACGGCCGTTTCGTTTGCCGCATCTTATTGCCGCGCTTAGTGAAATGGTCCGGCATCCGACTGTTCGCCTGTCGATCCTGGCTCAGACCTTCTGCATGACCATGTTGTTTACCATCATCATCATGATTCAACCTGTCTACGAAGTGGTCTATGATCGCGCAGAGAGTTTTCCGGTCTGGTTCATGGTCGTCGCGCTTCTTGCCGGCTCGGCCAGTTTTTTGAATGCGTCCCTTGTCGGGCGGGTTGGAATGCGGCGGATGGTAACCTGGGCGCTTGGCGTGCAGATCATCGGCAGTGGCCTGATGTTCATGCTGACCAGCGTGCCAATCTCGGACCCTCTGGTCTTCTACATTTTCGTCGCCTGGCAAACCAGCGTGTTCTTCATGGTCGGCCTGACCCTCGGGAACTTGAACGCCATCGCGATGGAGCCGATGGGCCACATCGCTGGCATGGCGGCTTCGGTCATGGGAGCGATTTCGACCGTTGCTGCCGCTCTTCTGGCATCGCCAATCGGACTACTGTTCGACGGGACCATTGTGCCGATGGTCGGCGGCGTTCTTTGCACTGCGATCCTTGCCTTTGTCACCATGATCTGGATGGCGCGGGTCGAGGAAACCGTCGCACCCGCTTAGACGCCCCTCTTGCCAAGGCACATGAAGAACCGGCCCTATTCAACTGAAACAGGACGGTTTAACTCTGTGCTTTGGCAAGCTTGCGCTTTTTCTCCGCGACAACTTTTTCCGCCAGATCCCGCGCGATGGAGAAGGCGCCCTTGATCTTGTCGCTGTCCTTTTTCCAGTCCCGCCGCACGACAATCTTGTTGTCCTTGACCTTGGCCAGGCCGTCCTGGGCCTGGATAAACTCCACAAGCCCTTGGGGGGAGGCGAACTTGTCGTTGTGAAATTGAAGGGTGGCCCCTTTCGGACCGCCGTCCAGCTTCGCAATCCCGGCCTTTTTGCACATCGTCTTGATACGAACAACGAGCATCAAGGTGTTGACCTCTTTCGGCAAAGGACCAAAACGGTCGATCAGTTCTGCCGCGAAACCTTCCAGTTCGACTTTGGAATCCAGCGATGACAGGCGACGATAAAGCCCAAGCCGGACATCCAGATCGGGAACATACGCTTCCGGGATCAGAACAGGCACGCCAAGGTTGATCTGTGGGGCCCATTGATCGTTGTCTTCAACCAGGCCGTCGACTTCGCCAGACTTGATTTTCGTAATCGCTTCTTCCAGCATTGATTGGTACAGCTCGTAACCGACGTCGCGCATCTGGCCGGATTGTTCCTCACCCAGAAGGTTCCCCGCGCCCCTGATATCAAGGTCTTGCGACGCCAAGGTAAAGCCCGCTCCCAAGGTATCCAGAGACCCAAGAACCCGAAGGCGTTTCTCTGCCGTAGCGGTCAAGCGCGCCCGTGGCTTAGTCGTCAGATAGGCATAGGCGCGGGTTTTGGAGCGTCCCACCCGTCCGCGAATTTGATAGAGCTGGGCCAGGCCAAACATGTCCGCACGATGTACGACCATGGTATTGGCGGTTGGAATGTCGAGACCGGATTCCACAATCGTGGTCGCCAACAGGACGTCGTATTTGCCGTCATAAAAGGCATTCATTCGGTCATCCAACTCGCCGGCGGCCATTTGGCCATGTGCAACCACATAGCTCAACTCAGGAAGCTGCTCTTTGAGAAAGGCCTCAATCTCCGGCAAGTCTGAAAGCCGAGGCACCACATAAAAACTCTGCCCGCCACGATAGTGTTCGCGCAACAATGCCTCGCGCACGGTCACAGCGTCAAACTCCGTCACATAGGTCCGGATCGCCAGCCTATCGACCGGCGGTGTGCCAATAATCGAGAGATCCCGCACACCTGTGAGGCTAAGTTGAAGTGTCCTGGGGATCGGAGTGGCGGTCAGAGTCAGCACATGAATGTCAGAGCGAAGCTGCTTCAGGCGCTCCTTGTGGGCCACCCCGAAATGCTGTTCTTCATCGATGATCAAGAGCCCAAGATTTTTGAAACGGATGTTCTTGGCCAACAACGCGTGGGTGCCCACCACGATATCAACGGTTCCCTTGGCCATTCCTTCGCGGGTTTTGCTCGCTTCCTTTGATGGAACAAATCTGGACAACTGCCTGACTTCCAAAGGAAACCCACGAAACCGTTCCTTGAACCCGGCAGCATGTTGGCGCGCCAATAGGGTTGTCGGCGCAACGATTGCCACCTGCAGTCCGGACATCGCTGCAACAAAAGCCGCGCGCATGGCCACCTCTGTCTTGCCGAACCCGACATCGCCGCAGACCAACCGGTCCATCGGTTGGCCAGAATTCAGGTCGGTCATGACGTCATCGATCGCACGTAGCTGGTCGTCGGTTTCCTGATAGGGAAAACGTGCTGAAAATTCCTCCCAGGCGTGCGGCGGCGGATCCATCGCCGGTGCTTTCCGAAGCGCACGCTCAGCGGCAATCCGGATCAGACGATCCGCCATCTCGCGAATGCGTTCTTTCAGCCGCGCTTTTTTAGCCTGCCAGGCTCCGCCGCCCAATCGGTCCAGCAGGCCCTCGTCATGACCATATTTCGACAGCAATTCGATGTTTTCGACGGGCAGATAAAGCTTGGCGTCCTCTGCATATTCCAACAGCAGACATTCATGCGCGGCCCCAGCGGCCGTCACGACTTCCATGCCGATGTATCGCCCTATACCGTGGTCGACATGGACCACGAGATTGCCCGGGCTGAGTGATTGAGCTTCGGTCAGGAAGTTCTCGGCTTTCCTGCGTTTTTTCGGGCTGCGGATCAGACGGTCCCCCAGCACGTCCTGCTCGGAAACAACCGTCATATCCGGGGCCTCGAAGCCGTGCTCCAATGCCCAGACCGCCAGATGCAGCCCGGATTTCCCAACCCTTGTGCCATCCGCCACCGGAATTGCTTCGGCCAGACCTTCGTCTTCGATCAAGCCGCTCAAGCGTTCGCGGGCACCTTCGGAATAGGAGGCAACAACCACCGGCCCGTTGGCCATTTTTTGTTTAAGATGGTCCGCCAAAGCTCCAAAAAGGCTTATGCTTTCCTGTTGGCGCTCTGGAGCGAAGTTGCGCCCGATGCGGCCACCCGCGTCAACAACGCCAGGCCCCGAAGCCTGGGGCAAGGGATGGAATTGAATGCAACGGTGGGCCTCAACCTGTGCCACCCAGGCGTCATCATCCAGATACAAACGGTGCGGTGGTGTTGGCTTATAGACTGAATCCATCCGCCCCTTTGCAGCCATCGCAATTTTGCGCGTTTCATATTGGTCGGCTATGCTGTCCCAGCGCGCCAGCCGCGCCGCAGTCAGTTGGTCGTCCAACGTCACCGCAGCCCCCGGCAGGTAGTCGAACAGGGTTTCCAGTTTTTCATGGAAAAACGGCAGCCAATGCTCCATGCCCTGGTGTTTCCGACCGGCGCTGACGGCCTCATACAGCGGATCGTCATTGCCGGCCGCGCCAAATTCGATGCGATAGTTCTGGCGAAACCGGGTTATGGCGGCTTCGTCAAGGATCACCTCAGAGACCGGAGCCAACTCTACCAGGTCCAATTTTTCCGTGGTCCGCTGGCTCGACGGATCAAACCGGCGCGCGCCGTCGAGGACATCTCCAAACAAATCCAGCCGAACGGGCCCGCTTTGGCCGGGCGGAAAGATGTCGATGATCCCACCCCGCACTGCATAATCGCCTGGCTCCATCACCGTCGGGCTTTGAGAGAACCCCATTCGAACCAGGAAGTTACGCAGCGCGCCTTCATCAATTCGTGAATTAACACTGGCCGAAAAGGCCGCTTCTTTCAGCACAGTCCGCGCAGGCACACGCTGCATTGCAGCGTTCAATGTCGTGAGGACAATGAACTGTTGCGGCATGCCGTGCACCAATGCCGCAAGCGTGGCCATGCGGGCGGCAGAGATATCGGCGTTTGGGGAAACACGATCATAAGGCAAACAATCCCAACCCGGGAAAACAAAAACCGGCACAGCGGGCGCAAAGAACCGCAGCGCCGCGCGCATGGCCTCCATACGTTTGTCGTCCCGCGCGATGTGCAAAACCGGCGCGCCACCACGATCCAACTCCTTCAGGACAAGGCGCGCGTCAAAGCCTTCGGGTGCGCCCCCCATGACAACGGATTGCTGAGCCATCACTATGTTCCCTCGCTCGCCTGGGTCGTTTTCTTCAACCGAACACGCCGATCGAGAGATTCTGATACATCCCCCAAATGGCAGTTACAAATATCGACACGATTCCAACAAGTTGAATATAAAACCTCGTGCGCGTCAGACGGCTTCTCAAGGCCCGGTCGTCATGCGGGGTTGCCTGTACCGCGCGGGCCGCCGAAAGATTGATCAGCCCGACAACGTTCATCGGCAACACCATGAGGACCAGCGCCTGGGCAAACTCCACGCCATAGGCGAACCCAAGAAGAAGCAAGGTCGTCACCAGAAAGAACATGAATGAAATCAGGAACACTCCTGTAATATCAGTGATATACAGCAGTCTGTTGATCTGAATCCTGACAGCATCCTGGAGATCCTGTGCCGCTTGCCCGCCCATTCGAGACGCCCGGCCTACCATATCGTAGGGCACGCCAAGGACCCAATGGCTGGCGGAGGACCACAGCACCGCCAATGCGATCCAATACCAAAGGTTTGAGAAAGACCTCAGGTCGATCATTTCGACGATTAAGCTAAACAGATCCAAGGCCGGTCCATTCCCTGACAAGTGATCTCAAACCTCCACGGTCGAGCAATGTAGGACCCTATATCCAATGGTGAGCGACGCGACACAAGGGCTGCTGCGATACAAATGCATGGACAGGGCACTTGTGAAACACTCCGGATCCATGTCACCCATAGGGACCGGAACGAAACCAGAGACCAAGATGCCAGTGTACCCTGCCTCCTTTCCCGCTGCCCGGCCGCGTCGGCTGCGGGCGACTGCTGCCTTGCGCAATCTGACGCGTGAAAACGAACTGTCCGTCAATGACCTGATCTGGCCCGTTTTTGTGCGCGATGGCGAGGGGGTCGAAGAGCCTGTCATGTCGATGCCCGGCGTTCTGCGGCGCTCCGTAGACAAAGTCGTTGAAGCCGCCGTCGAGGCCCACAACCTCGGAATTCCGGCCATCTGCCTGTTCCCCTATACGGATCCCTCTCTCAAGACAGAGGAATGCGCCGAGGCCTGGAACCCGGACAACCTGTGCAACCGGGCGATCCGCGGGATCAAGAAGGCCGTGCCAGAACTGGCCGTCATGACGGATGTTGCGCTTGATCCCTACAACATCAATGGGCACGATGGCTTTGTTATTGAAGGTGAAATTCGTAACGACGAAACGGTCGAGGCGCTGGTGAAGATGACATTGGCCCAAGCTGAGGCCGGTGCCGATATCATCGGCCCGTCCGACATGATGGACGGTCGGGTTGGTGCGATGCGCAACGCTCTGGAACAGAAGGGGTTTCGCAATGTCTCCATCCTGTCCTATTCGGCCAAATATGCCTCAGGGTTTTACGGGCCGTTTCGGGATGCTGTCGGGGCTTCAGGCGCGCTGAAAGGGGACAAGAAAACCTACCAAATGGACGCGGGCAACTCCAACGAGGCCATGCGCATGATCGCCCGCGACCTGGACGAGGGCGCCGACATGGTGATGATAAAACCCGGCCTCGCCTATCTGGATATATGTCACCGCGTGAAGACGGAATTCGGTGTGCCCACCTTTGCCTATCAGGTGTCCGGTGAGTACGCGATGATCCAGGCTGCGGCACAGAACGGATGGATCAATGGCGAACAGGTCATGCTGGAGAGTCTGATGGCCTTTCGACGCGCCGGTTGCGACGGCGTCCTGACCTATTTCGCACCCGATGTCGCGCGGATCCTGAACGGCTGAAGTCCCGCCTGACCTGGGCCCCGCCGCCAAAAGAGCGAGAAGCCGCGCAGCGGACTTGACTTCAAGATGACAGTCCGACCGATTGCGACTATAACGTCCACCAACCCGGTGCACGTCGCGCCCTAACAACTTGCAGGTTCGTAGAAAATGAGCAGAGACAATTCAAAGCTGTCCCGCCGGTCCTTTGCCACCGCTGGTATCGCGACGCTGGCGATGACCGCCGCTTGTGGGAATGGGGTCGGCAACTCGAATGATGTCAAGATTGATGCCCGCGTCGACGCCACCCTAAACCAGATGTACAGCACCTACCCCGGCACACGGGATCTGGCGCAAAAGGCTGCGGGCATGTTGATCATCCCCTTGGTCACCGAGGCCGGGTTCATCTTTGGGGGCGCTTACGGTCGTGGGGCATTGCGCATAAATGGCGTCACCGTCGATTTTTATTCTTCGGTCAAAGGCAACGCCGGGCTTCAGATTGGCGCGCAACAATATGCACATGTCTTGTTCTTCATGACCGACGCAGCCCTTGCCCGTTTCCGCAGATCCTCGGGCTGGACGGCTGGGGCCGACCTGGAATATGTGGTGCGCGACGAAGGCAATTCGCTGACCGCAGATACCAATACGCTGACGGCACCGGTGATCGCTGCAATCTTTGGCCAAGCCGGGCTCCGTGTGGGCGCCACGCTTGAGGGATCGAAATACACCCGCATCATCCCCTGATCGTTTTCTTTCTTCATCTTTTCCAGATGCGTAAAAGCCTCCCCTAATGTGGGAGGCTTTTACGTTGCAGGTCGGTTGCGGGGCCGATTAGCCCATCGCCCGCAGACGTTTAATCAACGACGACGTGTCCCAACGCCCGCCGCCGAGTTTTTGCACATCCTTGTAGAATTGATCCACCAAAGCCGTGACCGGCAGGCTGGCCGCTATGTCGTCCGCTGTATCCAGACAAATGCCCAGATCCTTGCGCATCCAGTCGACAGCAAAACCATGTTCGAACTGATCGTCGAGCATGGTTTCGTAGCGATTGGCCATTTGCCAGCTGCCTGCGGCCCCCTGGCTGATCACCTCAACCACAGCACGCCCATCCAGCCCAGCCTTTTCGGCGAAATGCAGCGCTTCGCTGAGACCTTGAACAAGGCCGGCAATCGCGATCTGGTTGCACATTTTTGTCATCTGACCCGCACCGCTATCCCCCAGACGGCGGCAAATGCGGGAATAGGCCGCCATCACTGGGGCCGCTTTCTCATAGATGTCAGCGTCACCGCCACACATGATCGACAAGACACCGTTTTCGGCGCCCGCCTGACCGCCAGAGACTGGCGCATCCACAAACCCGATCTGTCGCTCAGCCGCAGCCGCATAGAGCTCTGTCGTGACTTTCGCTGAAACCGTGGTGTGATCGACAAAAATGCTGCCGGCGGACAGACCCGCCAAGGCCCCTTCGGGCCCAAGGCAGACGGAGCGCAGATCGTCATCGTTTCCAACGCAGGACATCACGAAATCCGCACCAGCGGCGGCGGCGCGCGGTGTGGCTGCGCTGGCGCCACCATGCGCCGCGACCCAGGCCTCAGCCTTTGCGGTCGTGCGGTTATAGACGGTAACGTTATAGCCTGCCTTTTGCAGATGTGCCGCCATCGGATACCCCATGACGCCAAGTCCAAGGAACGCAACTTTTGTCATGTCCTTTCCCCCTGTTGTGTCTTCGCATATGTTGGCGCCAACTCTAGCAGCCACTCGCCCAAACGCAACGCGGGTCTCCGACAAATATAGAAATTCCAAGGGAATAGACAAAGAATGGCACGCCTTTTTCGCTGGCTCCTTCGGCTGACGGCCGGTTCGATTCTGCTCGGTTTGCTCGGCGGAATTCTGGTCTATTTCCTCGCGTCCCAGTCGCTGCCAAACTATGATAAGGAAATCACCCTGCCCGGCCCCACGGCTCCGGTTGAAATCGTGCGGGATCACGCCAATGTGCCGCATATCTTCGGCAGTTTTGGCGCCTCGGATGAAGATGTGTTTTTCGGGCTTGGTTATGCCCATGCCCAGGACCGGTTGTGGCAGATGGCGGTGATGCGCCGGACTGCGCAGGGCCGCCTGTCGGAGGTTTTCGGCGCCCGCACGGTCAAGACTGACAGCTTTCTGCGGCGGCTCGACCTTTACCGGTTGGCGCGGAGCTCCGTCTCCGCCCAAAGTCCGGAAACCCTGCGCGCGCTGGAAGCCTATTCAGCCGGCGTCAACGCGCGTCTTCAGGAAATCAACGAACGGGCCCTGGGTCGTGGGGCGCCCGAGATGTTTCTGTTCAACATGCCGATCGCCCCCTGGCAGCCCGCGGACAGTATCGCCCTTGTAAAACTGATGGCGCTGCAACTGTCACCGCATATGCAGGAGGAAATCCTGCGTGCTCAGACGTCGATTGCGCTGGACGATCCGGCTCGGCTCCGAGACATCCTTCCCGATGCGCCCGGCGCCGGCACCGCGACGCTGCCAGAGTACACCAACCTGTTTCCTCAACTGCAGGACCGCCCCCAGAACAGGACCGAACTGGCCAGCATGATGCCGGTCGCGGAACGCGGACTTGCAGGGGCGTCCAACGCCTGGGCCGCGGCCCCAAGCCGGTCGGCAACAGGTGGCACGCTGTTGGCGAATGACCCACATTTGAAACTGACCGCCCCCGGAACCTGGTATCTGGCGCGGCTCGAACTGGGAACAGGCGGCGTGATCGGCGGCACCATTCCCGGCATTCCGGCCGTCCTCACCGGCCGTTCGCAGCACCTGGGCTGGGGGATAACCTCCTCCTACCTTGATGATCAGGACCTCTTTATCGAAAAGGTCAACCCCGACAACAGCCAGCAATATCTCAGCCCGAACGGATACAAGGATTTCGTATCCCGCCCTTCGATCGTGCAGATCAAGGGGGCCGAGCCGCTCACCCTGACGCTCCGCTGGACCGAAAATGGCCCGGTTTTGCCTGGATCGCTCTTCAACCTCGCCGCCATTACACCACCTGGGCATGTGGTGTCGCTGGGCTGGACGGCCCTGTCCGAGACCGACACGTCAATGACAGCCGCGCTGGAGCTGATGCGCGCCGATTCAATATCGCAAGCGATTGAAATCGGTGAAGGGTTTGTCGCCCCATCCCAGAACCTGACGCTCGCGGATGGCCAGACCGTGGCCATGAAAACCGTCGGGACAATGCCAGATCGCGCGCTCGGCAATCAAAGCCAGGGGCGTTTGCCAAACCAGGGCTGGCGACGGGAAAACAAATGGCAGGGCCGCCTGCCCTATACCGCCAACCCGGAGTTCATTGATCCCCGTGGCGGCATCGTCGGAAATACCAACAACAAACTTCTGGACCGCCCCTTTCCCAACCATGTGTCGTTTGAATGGGGTGATACCCAGCGCATCAACAGATGGCGCCGCTTGATGCAAATGCGCGAAGTTCACACCCGCGACAGTTTCATTGAGGCGCAGTTAGATACCGTCTCCTACAGCGCCAGGACCCTGCTGCCGTTGATCGGGGCAAACCTCTGGTTCACCGGCGAAGCCGCCCCAAGCGGGACTCCGGCCCGCCAGCGTCAGATAGCACTCTCCCTGCTCGCGGAATGGAACGGCGAGATGAACGAACATCTGCCGGAACCCCTGATCTATGCGAGTTGGGTAAGAGCTTTGCAAAAACGCCTGATCGACGACGAGCTTGGCGCCTTGGCCGATGCGTTCTCTCGGGTTGATCCCCTGTTTCTGGAACGGGTGTTCCGCGATGTCGATGGGGCCGCCATCTGGTGCGATGTCCGTCGCAGTACCCCGGTCGAGACCTGTTCCGACATGGCACGACTGGCGCTGGACGATGCGCTGGTCGATATCGACGAAAACTATGGCAACGCTCTCGAAGCCTTGCGTTGGGGCGATGCCCATCAGGCCACCCACGACCACGAAGTCCTCGGCGAGGTTCCGTTGCTGCGGTATTTCGTGAATATTCGGCAATCAACCAGCGGCGGCGACAACACCTTGCAGCGCGGTCTGACCTCGGCCGCTGCGATACGCCCCTTTGAAAATGTCCATGCCGCTGGCTATCGGGGCGTCTACGATTTCGCGGATCCGGACAGTTCTTTGTTCATCATTGCGACCGGTCAATCGGGCCATTTCCTGTCCCGGTTCTATGACGATATGGCGCAATTCTGGCGACGCGGTGAATATCTTCCGATGTCCCTCGATGAAGATCTCGCACGGGCCGCCGCCGTTGGTGTCACCCGGATCCTGCCCAGGAACTAGACAGCGCGGATACGCAGCGGCTCAAAGCGCTGCGTATCGCGATTTCTGTAGTTCGGTCCAGCTCACCGTGATCTCAAAGCCGGTTTCGGTCTGCTCTTCCGCTTCGACGATCTCTTCTTTGAACAACCAAGCGCGCTGTTTTCCTTGCGAAAAATCAAGCGTCAGCACTTCGGTGAGCCGCGCACCCTGCAGTTTTGCGGCGACATCCGCCAGCAGCTCAGGCAGCCCCTCTCCGGTGATCGCAGAGGTGGCAAACAGATCGTCGCTGCGCACGGCGCGTTGCCGACAAGCCTCCGCCTCCTCGGGCGACAGCTGGTCAATCTTGTTCCAGACCTCCAGTCGTGGGCGTTCGTCGCTGACCCCAAGAGAGGACAGAATTTTCTCGACATCTCTCGCCTGACTTTCGGTATCGCTGTGACTGATATCGCGCACGTGGATGACCACATCAGCGGCAAGAACCTCTTCCAGCGTGGCCCGGAAGGCGGCGACGAGTTCGGTTGGCAGATCCGAGATAAACCCGACCGTGTCCGACATGATCACCTCAGGCCCGTCCGGCAGCTCCACCCGCCGCATCGTTGGGTCCAGCGTGGCAAAGAGCATGTCTTTGGCCATCACGTCGGCGCCAGTCAAACGGTTGAAAAGTGTAGATTTTCCAGCGTTGGTATAGCCGACAAGAGCGACAATCGGATAGGGGATCTTGGCCCGTGCTGCCCGATGCAGCGTTCGGGTTTTGACCACTTTATCAAGCTGGCGACGCAACCGCACGAGTTGATCGTCAATCGCGCGCCGGTCTGCCTCGATCTGGGTTTCGCCGGGGCCGCCGACGAAACCAAGCCCGCCGCGCTGGCGTTCTAGGTGGGTCCAAGCCCGCACCAGACGCGTGCGCTGATAGCTGAGGGCAGCCATTTCAACCTGCAGAACCCCCTCGCGGGTTCTGGCCCGATCCGAGAAAATCTCGAGGATCAGCCCGGTGCGGTCCAGGATCTTGACCTTCCATGCCTTTTCCAGGTTGCGCTGCTGAACCGGGCTGACAGACCCATCAATCAGCACCAACTCGATCTCGGCCGCTTTCAGTTCGCCGCCAAGCTCTTCGATTTTTCCGGAACCAAACAGTTTTCCCGCATGCGCTTTGGGCAAACGCACCACCGTCGCACCGATCACTTCAAGATCTGGCAACGCTTCGGCAAGGCCAACGGCCTCCTCAAGCGCGGGCCCTGGCGGGCGCCGACGCTGGTCTGATTTGATTTCCGGATGCAGGACCCAAGCGCGGGTCAGCTTCCTATCATGCTCCATCAATTGGAGTCTTCACCCTCATAGAGACTGATCGGCTGGGCCGGCATGATGGTCGAAATCGCATGCTTGTACACAAGCTGAGATTGACCATCGCGGCGCAGCAACACACAGAAGTTGTCGAACCAGGTAATCACGCCCTGTAGTTTAACACCATTAATCAGAAAGATTGTAACCGGAACTTTGGTTTTGCGAACGTGATTCAGAAACGCGTCCTGAAGATTCTGTCTGTCCGAAGCCATTCTTATTATCTCGCCTTTGTTCTTGTCACGCGTTGCGGCCCAACACGCCCCTTGCACCGAGTATGGACGCAGAAATCTCGGGTTTCCAGCCGAAAAACGTCACTTTTCTGCAAGGCTTAGGCAGATTCTCTCAGCTTCGCCAAAGATTGGGCGACAGAAGTGCGATTATCGCAAGGGTTTCCAGACGGCCAAGCACCATGGCGAAACACAGGATCAGTTTTGCCGGTGCCGCCATCAATCCCAGCTCGATTGGCACCTGTCCCGCGGCCTCGATCAGCGGGCCGGTGGTCGAAAGCCCCGCCACCGCGAGAATCATGGCTTGCTCGAATGGGATACCAAAGGCGGACAGGGCCACACAGATCAGCGTCAAAGAGAGGGCAAACAGCATGAAGAAAATCCACGCAACAAAGGCGCCATTGCTTTGCAGCCGCCGGTTGCCGCGCCCTTCCCCACTGACCGACGACGGCAGAACCAACCGCTCCATCTCGCGCAATCCATTGAGGTAGAGCGCATAGACCCGAAGCAATTTGACTCCGCCGGCGGTTGTCGCCACGCCGCCCCCCATCACTGCCAGGCCAAGCAGGATCATCCCTGGGGTTTCCAGCCCTGACCATTCCTGCGCGCTCAGCCAATAGGCGCTTTCAAACCCGTTGGTGGTGAGGAAAGAGGTAATGGTGAACAACGCCCCCCAAAACGACGCCAATGCCATGGCAAGATCATCAGAGGCGTTCACCTCCAGCGCGGCAATCCAGTGCCGCAAGAACAGCAGCACCGGCACGCCGATAATGATCAACAGGCCAGTGCGGAATTCCGGATCTTTATCCAAACGGCTATAGCCGACGGCCACGGTATCGCTGGAAAACGTCAGTCGTGACAACGCAAACAGCAAGAACAGGAACATGATCATCTCGCCCGCCAACCCCGCCTGGGTTGCGCCGATCCCACCGATCGGAGAGATCCCGGACGTGGCCATGATCGACATCGCATGGCAAATCGCAACCAGACCGCTGTCACCGCACAGCACCAGCAGCAGCGCCAATGCCAAGGTCAGCCCAAGGTACACTGGCGCCAGCGCCCGTGTGACCAGGATCAGCTTGCGCCGCGGATCCGGTCTGTGACTGTCGCGCAGGCTGCTATCGCTGCGCCCTGGCTCTGCGCGGGCCGTCACCTCGAACCCACCAAGCGAGAGCGGCGCAAGCACGGCAGAAGCCGCGATCCACATGAACAGACCACCAAGCCATGCCACCAGAGCGCGCCACAAATGCACCGATTGCGGCAACCGGCCGGGCCCGTCGAAAATATCCGC
Source organism: Tritonibacter horizontis (assembly GCF_001518015.1). GTDB lineage: Bacteria > Pseudomonadota > Alphaproteobacteria > Rhodobacterales > Rhodobacteraceae > Epibacterium > Epibacterium horizontis. The sequence continues at coordinate 76,967 of NZ_LPUY01000074.1, read as the reverse complement.
GCCCGTGGTTGTCAGGGCGCTGACCATATCAAAATAGGCGTTCAGATAGCTTGTGTTTCGCAAAGCATCCTGCAGAGGGACCGCCAAGTACAGGGGCAAAAACACAAAGGTTGCCAACAGCGTCATCAGCTGTCCCGGCATGCCATAGCGGGGTACGCGATTGGCAACCGACAGCGCAACGAATGTGATCACAGTCAGGCCACAGAGACCCGCATAGAAAAAACTTTGCGAGGTCTTGTGGTCGTCCACAGCCAGCGCGTGCACTGCCGGGATCCACATGGCCAAGGCAAAGACGCCCCAGATCAATAGCAAAAGCGGCAAGCGCAGGATGCCGCGCACCTGGGAACGGGGACGACGCCGCATGCTAGAAGTAATCGATCGAGACCTGCATCAGGCGCTCGACCTCCCGCACATCCGCAGCCATCGCAAAGAGCGCGATCGTATCGCCCGCTTCGATCCGCAACTCCCCACTGGGGCGCAGGACCTCGCCATTCTTGGAGACGGCCCCGACCAGCACACCTTCGGGGAAATCAATATCCCGGATGGCTTGCCCCGCCATCGGCGAGGTCGACAGCACTTCGGTTTCGATCACTTCTGCCTCTGCATCGCCAATCGAATAGACCTGCCGGATCCGACCGTAGCGGATATGGCGCAAGATCGAACTGACCGTGGTCGAGCGCGGATTGATATGGGCATCAATGCCCAGATGCGGCAACAACGGCAACAATGTCGGGTCGTTGATCAGCGCAATCGCAAAGGGGCAGCCTTCGGCCTTGGCCCGGACAGCGGCCAGCATGTTGGTCTTGTCGTCATCGGTCACCGCAAGCATGGCATCCGCCTTGTCAATGCCTGCCTCAATCATCAGCCCCCGGTCCAGCCCGTCGCCATTCAGAACGATGGTCCGCTCCAGGGCTTCGGCCGCCCGCTCGGCGTTCTTGCGGCTTTTCTCGATCATCTTGGCCCGGGTCCGGCCAGCACGTGCCTCCAGCGCCTTGGCGACCTCCAGCCCAACATTGCCGCCACCGACGATCACGACACGCTCTTGGCGTTTTTCTTTTTTACCAAAGACTTCCATCGCTCTGTTCACGTCATCCGCATGACAGAACACATAGGCTGCATCGCCGACAAACAACTGATCCCCGGGTTCGGGGGCAAACAGTGACCCGTCGCGGCGAATGCCGACCACGATGGCCCGGAGCGTCGAAAACAACTCTGTCAGCTGTCGCAACGGCGTGTTCACCACGGGACAGTCGTCATCCACCCGAATGCCCAGAAGCTGCGCGCGTCCGTCCATGAACACTTCGGTATCAAACGCGGCCGGGGCGCGCAGACGCTGCATTGCAGCGGCGGCAACCTCCCGTTCGGGGCTGATGACGACATCAATCGGCAAGTGATCGCGCCGGTAGAGATCGGAGTAGATGGCGTTCAGGTAACTTTTCGCCCGCAGCCGCGCAATCTTGCGCTGGATGGAAAACACCGAATGCGCCACCTGGCAGGTGACCATGTTCACCTCATCCGAATGGGTCGCCGCGATGATCATATCGGCGTCACGCGCGCCGGCGCGGTCAAGCACATCAGGATAGGACGCAAACCCGGCGATCCCTTGCACATCAAGGGTATCCGTCGCGCGCCTCACCAGATCAGGATTGTTGTCAACTACGGTGACGTCGTTATGTTCGCCTGAAAGGTGGCGGGCAATCTGCCAGCCTACCTGCCCGGCGCCACAGATAATTACTTTCATCGATCCGCTCTCCGGGCGCTGAAATGCTCCTCTGCATGACAGAAGGCACAAATCTGGTCAATTCAATTGTCCCCGCCGAAGTCCCAGGCGGCGATGCGGACGGTCAGACAGTGGTTTCCTCATTCTCGACGCGGGCAATTCGGGTCCCGGCCTTGTTTGACGTTACCACACCAAGCGACTTCAGCTTACGGTGCAAGGCGGATCTCTCCATCCCGACAAAGGAGGCCGTCCGGCTGATATTGCCGCCAAACCGGTTGATCTGTGTGAGTAGATATTCCCGCTCAAACGCCTCCCGCGCCTCGCGCAGCGGCAAGGTGGCCAAAGCCCCGGAAAGAACGACCCGCCCTTCAGATTCAATCTTTTCCTCTTCGCGCGGCAAGTCTTTTGCCTGGATCGGGTCAGAGGTTTCCCCAAGGATCAGAACACGTTCCACCAGGTTCTTCAACTGACGCACGTTGCCTGGCCACATCATGGTCTGGAGCAAGGCAACCGCATCATCGCTCAGCGCACGCAGAGGCAACCCCTGCGTGGTGTTGAAATGAGCGATGAAGTATTCCGTCAGCAGAGGAATGTCCTCGCGCCGGTCCGCCAAGGCCGGAACATTGATGGGAACCACATTCAAACGGTGAAACAGCTCCTGGCGAAAGTTCCCCTGTTGGATTTCGCTTTCCAGGTCGCGATTGGTTGCGGAAATCACCCGCAAGTCAACTTTCAATTTTTCCGTTCCGCCGACCCGCACGAACTGCTGATCGACCAGAACTCGCAGGATTTTTGACTGTGTTCCCAGAGGCATATCAGCCACTTCGTCGAAAAACACCACGCCACCATCGGCCTGTTCCAACAGGCCCGGCTCGACTCCGCGCTCGCTGCTTTCCCGGCCGAACAACACATACTCCATCCGCTCGGGTTCGATACTGGCACAATTCACCGTAATGAACGGGGCACCCGCCCGATTGGAGTTTGCGTGGATATAGCGCGCCGCAACTTCTTTGCCGCTGCCCGCAGCCCCTGTCAGCATGACCCGACCGTTGGATTTCGTCACTTTGTCGAGCTGACCGATCAAGGTCCGAAACGCGGGCGAGGTTCCGACCATATCTGCGGCGCCAACGTCCTTGCGCCGAAGATCTGTGTTTTCCCGCCGCAGTCTGGACGTTTCCATCGCGCGCCGGATCACAACCATCAACTGGTCAATATTGAACGGTTTTTCGATGAAATCATAGGCACCTTGCTTGATCGCAGCCACCGCGATTTCGACGTTGCCGTGACCCGAAATAATCACGACCGGTACTTCAGGGTGGTCCCGTTTCACGGTTTTCAGGATATCAATTCCGTCCATCTGGCTGTCTTTCAGCCAAATATCGAGAATGAGCAACGACGGCGGTGCGGCCTCAAATGCGGCAATGCACTCTTCGGAGTTCGCGGCCTTTCGGGTCGCGTAGCCTTCGTCTTCCAGAATATCCGAAACGAGTTCCCGGATATCACGCTCATCGTCAACGATCAGAATATCACTCATGTCAGCCCTGCTACTAGATTTTGTTGATGGGCGCCCAGCCCCGGCATTTGAGCCGGGAGGCGGATAACCGCCATGGCGCCCCTGTGGCTCATCTTTTCGAAAAGAGGCGCGTCTTCGAGCGCCAAGGTGCCACCATGCTCTTCGATAATTTTCTTGACGATCGGCAACCCCAATCCGGTCCCTTCGTCCCGGGTTGTCACATAGGGTTCGAACAGCCGCGCCCGGTCGGCCGGAAGACCGATACCATTGTCCGCGATGGTAATCTGAATGCCGGTCTCCTCAGACCGGACTGCCACCCTTATTTCCGGTGCGTAGCCATCGGGTGCGCCTTTTCTCTTCAAGGTTTCAGTCGCTTCCCCGGCGTTCTTAATCAAATTTGTCAGCGCTTGTCCGATCATGGTCGCATCAACGTCAACGGTCAGCGTTGTTTCCGGTATATCGATGGAAATGTGCAGATCAGGCTGCCCGGCCTGCTGGAGCAAAACCGCCTCCTGCACAAGAATGTTCAGGTTTTCTTCGTTGCGCACCGGCTCTGGCATCCGCGCGAACTTTGAAAACTCATCAACAATCCGGCGCAGGTCATTGGTTTGACGCACGATCACATCTGTCATGGATTGCAACTGGTCGCTATGCTCTTCGCCCAGTTTCGGTGCGAATTTCCGCTTTATACGTTCTGCGCTGAGTTGGATCGGTGTGAGCGGGTTCTTGATTTCATGGGCAATGCGACGGGCGACATCGCCCCAAGCCGCCATCCGTTGGGCGCTCACCAGGTCCGTCACATCGTCAAAGGCAACCACGTAGCCCTCAAGCCGCCCCTCACCGGAGCGCCGCGGCGACATGCGGACGAGGAGGTTTTCCAGCCGCCCCTGTCGGGTGACTTTGATCTCGCCCTGGGCGACCGGCGATTTTCCTTCGACCAACTCGGCGTACAATTGACCGAACTCAGGAACGGCAACCGAAATGGCCAACGACTGTTGATCCTCACGCCAGTCCAGCAGACGTTTGGCGGACTTGTTGACAAAAGTGACCGACCCTTTTTCGTCCAGGCCGACAACGCCGGATGTCACCGAGGACAAGACCGAGTCAAACAACCGTCGGCGTTGCTCGATCTGCCGGGTGTTCTCTAAAAGCGTGTCTCGTTGCGCCTGAAGTTGTTGCGTCATCTGATTGAAATAGCGCCCCAATTGGGCAATCTCGTCGTCACCGCGCTCCTCGGTGACTTGCACCGTCAAATTCCCGGACCCAACCCGTTGCGCCGCGATCATCAACCGCCCGACGGGCTTTGACAGCCGCTCCGCGAACCACATCCCCAGCCACATCGCCGCAAGGATCAGGATCACGGCAAACCCCAGATAAAGCAGCCCGAATTCAAACAAGACCCGGCCGCGTTCATTTTCAAGCTGCTGGTAAAGATGCGCGGTCTCCTGGGTATCATCCAGAAGGTTCAGCAGCTCCCCATCGACATCACGACTGACATAGAGGTAGCGATCCACAAAGGCATCCAGCCGAACCAAAGCGCGAAATTCGTTGTTGTCCCAGTCCTGAATGATGAACATGCCAGCGGCCTCGGCCGCTTCAATGTCCTTGGTCTCGGGCATTTCGAAATCGAATTCATAAGATCGCTCGCCGCGCGTCAGGATCGCGCCAGTTCCGTCAATCACGTAGGCCTCTTGCAGCCCCCGCTGAATGCGCAATTGTCCTTGTGAAAGAACCTGCCGCAACTCCCCGTCGCTCATGAAAAAATTGGCGTTTCGACTGCGATCCAGAAAGCGGGCGAGCGCCGCTGCATCCTGTTCAAGATCCTGCCGCTGCTGTCGTTGATAGGCCTCCGCCGCCTTGACCGAATTGCCGATGGCATCGCGCACGCGTTCCGAAAACCAGCCTTCCAGCCCAACGTTTACCGTCAGAACCGCGAAGACCGCGACCGTCACCGTCGGGACCAGGGCTAGAAACGCAAAAGCGCCAATCAACCTGAGATGGAGGCGAGAACCCGCCGACTTTTCACGCCTCGCCGAAATAAGCCGTCCGATCTGACTGAGCACCATCGCGGTGATCGCCAGAACATAGACCAGATCGGCCAGCAGAATCAGACGCAAGGTCGGCGAACTGGCGCCCTGTCCCAGCGGCCCGATGACCAGAAAGGTCGCAAGCGCCATAGTTGGCCCCAAAATCACCAGCCCAAGCGTGGTGATATTGCGCGCCCTACGCGTTTTTCGCCAGCGATCCAAGGCGATCAGCCCTAGATACGCTGATCGGAGATGTGACATCTGCGCCACCGCCTGCCCCCAGCTGATGATGAGCATTCCTTGCCCACCACATGATTTCGCGTGCCCCCATGCCAAACGGGCGAACGGGTCACGCTTCTGTGGCGATATTACATCAGTTTGCGGCGGCGTGTAACCTCAATATCAAGATCTGTGATTTTCTTGCGCAGCGTATTGCGGTTGATACCGAGCAGATCCGCACATTTCGCCTGGTTTCCGCCTGTTGCGGCAAGGGCGATCTCGATCAGCGGGGTTTCGACTTCTTTCAGAAGCCGCGTATAAAGCCCCGGCGGCGGCAACATGTCACCATGCAAATCAAAATAGCGCTGAAGGTGGCGCGCAACGGCATCTGACAGTTTCTCATTGCTGGCGCCGCCGCCCATGACCGGCTCGACACCTGTCGTCTGCGGGCCCAAAGCGGCCGCGACCTCGGATTTTCCAATCTCTTCACTGCGCGCTGTAAGCGCAAGCCGTTTAACAATATTTTCCAGCTGCCGGACGTTGCCTGGCCATGCGAAATGGCGCAACAACTCGCGCGCATCCTCGCTGAGGACATGCCGTGCAGCCCCGTCGCTTTCGGCGCGGGTCAGAAAATGCTCGCTCAGCAAGGCGATGTCTTCCACCCGTTCCCGCAGGGCAGGCACCGCCAGTTCCGTGCCGCAAATCCGATAGTAGAGATCCTGACGCAATGTCCCGGATTCCATCTGTTTGGCCAGATTTTGCTGACTGGTGGTCGCAATAAAACGCGGCGCATGATCGCTAGGCGCATCCATCATGCGCACCAAACGGGCCTGTGCCTCATCAGGCAGGTCGACCAGTTCGTCGATCAACAACGTGCCCCCCTTGACCTGCCCAAGAAGCCGCGAGGGCCCTTCCAGCTCGATCATGTCTGCGGCCTCGCCGACGACAAAAGGCAAGGTTCTACGATCTGAAAAGTCATGAATAGCGCGCGCAATCAATGACTTGCCCGTCCCGCTTTCACCTGTGATCAACAGGGGCATATCGGTGTTCATGACCCGCGCAATAAGACGGTAGAGCGTTTGCATGACCTCTGTTCGCCCGACCAAAGGCAGCTCGTCCGGCCGTTCTTCGACCATTTCGATGCGCCCTGCCGCCTGGGCCGTGCGCTTTTCCGACAGCGCCTTGGCGGTGCGCTTCATCAGCTCCGGCAGATCAAAGGGTTTGGGCAGATAGTCATAGGCATCGGCTTCGGCCGCCTTGATCGCGGTCATGATCGTATTCTGGGCCGAAATCACGATAACCGGCAGCCCTGGGCGGTCCTGTGCGATCTTTGGCAGCATCTCCAGTCCGTTTCCGTCTGGCATCATGACGTCGGATATCACCACATCTCCTTTGCCTTCGCTGACCCAGCGCATCAAAGTGGTCAGTGACGAGGTGGCATGGACCTTGCACCCGGCGCGCGTCAGCGCCTGAGTGAGGACCGTGCGAATGGTGCGATCGTCGTCAGCAACAAGAACGGTGCCGTCCATGCGAATGTGCTCCTTGATTTAGATGTGTTCGCGCGGAACACGCGAAAGTGACAGTCTGAAAACGGTATTTCCCGGCTCTGAGCGGACCGAAATCCAGCCGTTGTGATCGGAGATGATCTTGCTCACCAGCGCCAGCCCAAGCCCGGTGCCATTCTCTCTGCCAGAGACAAACGGTTCGAAAATATCCTCGCGGATATGTTCAGGCAGGCCGGGTCCATCATCGACGATTTCAATTTGAAGCGGCAGCAACTTGCCCTGGCCATCGCTGCGACGGAGCCGGAAAGAATGCTCGTAGAAGGTCCGGATCGTGATCGTTCCGCTTGTTCTTCCAGCCGCTTCCGAGGCGTTCTTCAACAAGTTCAGCACCACCTGCAGCAATTGATCAGGATCCCCCCAGGCCAGGGGCAACGACGGATCGTATTTCTCGACGATCTTCATATGGGCGCCAAACCCCAGCATCGCAGATCTGCGGGCCCGGTCGAGCACATCATGCAGATTGACAGGGCGGAAATCCGGCTCTGACAGATTGCCGAACTGTTCGACCTGCTCCAACAGTTTCACGATCCGGCGGCTTTCGCTTACAATCAGATCCGTGAGTTCAAGGTCTTCCTTGCTCAGGTTCATGCTCACCAGCTGCGCCGCGCCGGTGATACCGGCCAACGGGTTTTTGATCTCATGCGCCAGCATCTCGGCCATACCGATTGCGGATTGGGCAGCTGATTTCGCGGAATGATTCTGCGTCATCCGTCCTGCCAGCTCGCGCGGTGACACCATCAGCAACATATGCCCCTCGTGCCCGTGCAACGGTGAAATCTGGACGGCGCATTGCAGCGGTGCCCGACCGCGCGAGCCGACATCGACATCATTCACAAAGAGCGGCGTCCCTTGCTGGCGGGCTTTGTCAAACGCGGCTTCAATCGCGGTCTCAATCGCGACCTTCTGCCAAATCTGACGGCCAACCAACGACTTACGAGACGCATTGATGAACCCTTCGGCGGCAGAATTGACATCCGTGATGCGGTTTTTCTCATCCACGAGAAAGGCAGGCACCGGCAGCGAGGCCCAGATCGAGCAGTCCGCGCTATGTGGCACTGATGTTGGGCTCATGCCGCATACTCCTGTTGCGGTGTCAGCAAGGCGTCCGGCAAACGGGTCAGAACCTCCTGAGCGGTCCGCGCCGTCAGCACAGCACGGCGCAGCGGCGCCGCCGTGTTTGCCCGCTCCATGTACCAACCCAGATGCTTGCGCGCGACGCGCAGCCCGAGGTCACGGCCATAAAAATTCAACATCGCCTCGTAATGCGTTGAAACCATGTCCACAAACGCTTCCCCCTCGGGAATGTGCGGTGCTGGAGATCCCCAAAGCTCATGCGCCACCTGCGCCAGGAGCCAGGGCTGACCCTGAACACCGCGACCAATCATCACCCCATCCGCACCGGAGGCATCCATGGCCTGCCGGGCGTCGCCGCCATCCAGAATGTCGCCATTGGCCAGCAGCGGCAGCGTGATTGCCTGCCGCACCGCGCCAATTGCCGCCCAATCCGCCTTGCCTTTGTAGAATTGACAGCGCGTGCGGCCGTGAATGGTCACCATCTGCACGCCGACGTCCTGCGCCCTACGCGCCACATCAGCAGCGTTGAGGCAGCTGTCATCCCAGCCAAGCCGCGTTTTCAGCGTCACAGGCACATCAACGGCCTGCACCACCGCCTCGATCAGAGACAGGGCATGGTCCGGCGTTTTCAGCAGGGCCGAGCCGGAGTACCCGCTTGTCACCTTTTTCGCCGGGCACCCCATATTGATGTCGATCATACGTGCGCCGCGATCTGCAACCTGGCGGGCGGCTTCTGCCATCCAGTAGGCCTCCCGGCCGGCCAGCTGCACCGCCGTGTTCTCCACATCGGCGCTCAGCTCTGCCCGTTCCCGGACACCAGGCTTGGCCTGCACCATCTCCTGGCTCGCGACCATCTCGCTCACCACCAGCCCGGCCCCGAAAGAGCGGACAAGATCCCGGTAGGGACGATCCGTGATACCAGCCATCGGCGCCAGAGCGATCGGAGGGTCAACGTGTATGGGTCCAACGGTAAAGGACAATTGCTTAATCCTTGTGCACATGATTGTTTATTAGCTTGAAACGTTCCTATGCTCCATTCCAAGACGCCATTCCACCCTGCACAAGTGATGCACTTGCCTGTTTTTTAATCACCCAAACCGCAGCCGTTGCCAGTTTATCCGCCGCACCGTAAACACAGCGCAGTTTCACCCGCATCAAGGACGTGCCTTCACAATGACCACCGCCGTTTTGATTGTTGCCGCAGGCAAAGGAACACGCGCAGGCGGCGGACTGGCAAAGCAGTGGCGGACACTTGCAGGACGCCCTGTCATCGAGTGGACGATTGAGGCCTTCAAACAGGTGGGGCTGGACCGGATCGTTGTGGTCCGTGACCCTCATAGCGCGGCACAGATTCTGGAACAGCGCACTGACCTTCTCCTCGCCGACGGCGGACCGGACAGAGCGACCTCTGTCCGCAATGGCTTGCGCGCCTTGCAGTCCCAGAACATCGAACATGTCCTGATCCACGATGCCGCGCGCCCCTGCGTCCGGCCGGACGTGATCCGCGCCGTCCTCGATGCGCTGCAGACCTGTCCGGCCGCCGCCCCCGGTGTCCAGGTAACGGATGCCCTCTGGACCGGGGCAGAGGGCAAGGTCAGTGGGACGCAGGACCGAACCGGGCTTTTTGCGGCGCAGACCCCTCAGGGGTTCCACTATCAGGCCATCCTTGCGGCTCATCTCGCGTCGGACACGCCCGCCGCTGACGATGTAGAGGTGGCTCGGGCCGCTGGGCTCCCGGTCCGCATCGTTCCGGGGGACGTGGATAATATCAAAATAACACGGCCCGAGGATTTCGCCCGCGCCGAGACTATATTGAGGACTGCCATGGATATCAGATTGGGCAACGGCTATGACGTGCATCGTTTTGGCCCGGGGGACTCTGTCACGCTTTGCGGCGTCTGCGTGCCGCATGACCGCGGCTTGCAGGGACATTCCGATGCGGATGTTGGCATGCACGCGGTCACGGATGCGCTTTATGGTGCATTGGCAGATGGGGATATCGGACGCCATTTCCCGCCAAGCGATCCGCAATGGAAAGGCGCCGCATCCGAGATTTTCCTGCGACATGCGGTCGCGCGCGCGCACGAGTTGGGCTTCACCATCAGCAATATCGACTGCACGCTCGTCTGCGAATTCCCCAAGATCGGTCCCCATGCCGCCGCCATGCGGACCCGCATGGCCGAGATCACGGGCCTGGAACTGGACCGGATTTCCATAAAGGCCACCACGTCAGAACGGCTTGGTTTTACCGGGCGCGGCGAAGGTATCGCCGCCCTCGCAACAGCAGCATTGGTGCGCTCATGACACTTGCACAACTCCTTGGAACATGTTGTGGCGTCGGCCACTTTCGCCCTGCCCCCGGCACCTGGGGGTCGCTGCTGGCCCTGCCGTTGACCCTTCTGCTGCACCAGCTTGGCGGCTTTCCCTTGCTGGCTGCGGTCACCGTCATTGCCACTGTTGCCGGCTATTGGGCCGCCACAGAAATGACCCGCGGTCAAGAGGACCTCGATCCATCTGAATTCGTGCTGGATGAGCTGGCCGGTCAGATGCTGGCGCTCTGGGCCTTGTCCCTGCCCGCCTGGCTGCATGGCCTGGACATCACCGCCCTCTGGCCGGGCTGGATCGCCGGCTTCCTGCTGTTCCGCTTGTTCGATATCTGGAAACCCGGACCCGTCGGCTGGGCGGATCGAAAAAAAGGCCCCTTTGGCGTCATGACCGACGACTTGATTGCGGGCGTTATGGCGGCAATCGGCATTGTCCTGTTGGCCGGTCTGTCGCATGGGTTACTTGGATTGTGACCCCGGATATCGCCCTTCTGCTTGAACGTGCCAAAGCGCAAGGCACCACCATCGCCACCGCCGAGAGCTGTACCGGCGGCATGATTGTCGCCGCCCTGACCGAGGTTCCAGGATCCTCGGCGGTGGTCGATCGCGGCTTTATCACCTATTCCAACGCCGCCAAAATGCAGATGCTTGGTGTTCAGGCCGAGACGTTGGAACGTTTTGGTGCCGTCAGTGAAGAAACCGCAGGCGAAATGGCCGAGGGCGCGCGCAGCCGCGCGGGGGTCGGGCTGGCCGTTTCTGTCACCGGAATCGCAGGCCCGGGCGGGTCCGATTTCAAACCCGAAGGGCGGGTCTGCTTTGGCCTGGCACAGGCCGGGGCGCAAACCCGGACCGAACTGGTCGATTTTGGCGCCCTCGGCCGACAACAGGTCCGTCAGGCAAGTTGCGATCACGCCTTGGCGCTCTTGCTTCAGGCCTTGGGCCCTTCCCCCGGCTAAAGAAGAAAATCCGCCTTGTTAGAGCCTGTTTCCTCTAGCCGTAGAGCTCGGATGCACGCCGTTCAAAGGCGCGCACGATCCGCTGCATCGCCTCGTTAAAGACCACGCCGATGATACCGCGCAGCACCGCATTCTTGAATTCGAAGTCAACGAAAAACGACGCGTCACAGCCGCCATCGGCCCGGTCCTCAAAGGCCCAATTCGATTTCATATAGCGAAACGGACCATCCAGATACTCGGTGTCTATCTTCTTGTGTTCCGCAAACAGCACCACCCGGCTGCCGAAACGCTCGCGGAACACCTTGAAGGAAATCACCAGGTCCGCTTCCATCACCTCGGCCTCCCCCTGAGGCGTGCGGCTGCGGATCCGTGCAGCCGTGCACCAAGGCAGAAATTTTGGATAAGATGCCACATCCGCAACCAGATCATACATCTGTTGTGCGGTATAAGGCATGTGTCGGGTTTCCGAATGTGTGGGCATATAGGCTGGCTTCGTCTTCTGTACAGGTGGCGCGTGGTGTCCTATGAACGCGGTCGAGATTCAAGGGGGCAAGCATGTCAGAGCAACCATATGTCATCGATGTGATGATTTCAGCAAAAGCCATCGCTGCGCGCATCGAGGAGCTTTGCGAAGAGATAACCGGCGAATTCGGCGATACCGACAAGCTGGTGGTGGTCGGCCTCCTGCGGGGTAGTTTTGTATTTATCGCCGACCTTGTCCGCGAGCTCGACCTGCCAATCGAGGTGGATTTCCTCGAGGCGTCTTCCTATGGCGACGGTATGGAAAGCAGTCGAGAGGTGCGTATTCTCAAAGACTTGCGCGGCGCAATTGAAGGGCGTGACGTCCTTGTTGTCGAAGATATCGTCGACACGGGGCATACGCTCAACCATGTGATTTCATTGCTGAACAGCCGCAAACCCGCGCGGCTCAAATCCATCGCCCTGCTCGACAAACCCTCACGCCGCGAAGTGGACTTCCGTGCAGATTGGATCGGCTTTGAAATCCCGGACGAATTTGTGGTCGGCTATGGCATCGACTTTGCACAACGCAACCGAAACCTGCCGCATATCGGCAAGGTCCGCTTCAACTGAACTGAAACAGCGCAGGCCGCGTCAGGCCGATTGCAGGGCCGTCAGCCCAACCCATCCCGGATCGCCTGTAGAAAGATCCCAGTGCCAATCGGGATCAGGGCGTCGGGGAAATCGTAATCCGGATTGTGAAGCTGCGGGTGGTCTTCTCCCGCACCAAGCCAGAACATCGCCGACGGGGCCGATTTTGCAAATTGGCCAAAATCCTCGGAAAAAGCTTGCGGCTGCGCGCTCGGGCGGAGCGTGACACCTTGCGCATGGCAAGCCGCCGTGATCCGGGCCACGGCATCCGGTGCGTTGGTACAGGCCTCAAACACATCATGATAGGTAATTTCCTGTGTTAAACCATATGCCTCTGCCTTGACCCTCACCCTCTCCAACAGGCTCTGGCGGAGCGAGGTCATGCGCGCGTCAGTGACCGTGCGCAGTGTCACCCAAAGCTCGGCCATGCCCGGAGAGACGCCAAATGTCTGCTCACCCAGAACCGCATGGGTGATCGCGGTCAAGGCATAGGTCTCGTCACGTACCGCGCCGCCCCCTCCCAACTGCGCCAGCTCGGCGATCAGATCAGCCAGCGCCGCCGCGGGCGACACCCCGTCCTGCGGCGCAGCCGCGTGAGAGGTCCGCCCGATCAACCGAATACGCGCCCGCCGCGATGCACAATTCGCCGCACCGTTCGGCAGCTCGACCTCGCCCAAAGGTAGCCCAGGAAGATTGTGGAGCGACAAAACGACATCGGGCGAGATCTCGGCAAATCCAGGCGATGATCGAAAGGCGATGGCGCCTTCTCCTGTCTCCTCTGCGGGCTGAAACATCAAAACTACCCGGCCGTTGGCCGGGCGCTGCCGCGCCAGCTCCATCGCCACGCCGACCACTATCGTCATATGGCCATCATGCCCGCAAAGATGCGCCCTGCCCGCAACTTGCGACGCATAGTTCAGGTCGTTTTCTTCGGGAATGGGCAGCGCATCCAGCTCGCAACGGATCGCGAGAGTTGGCCCTGCGCACCCGCTGTCAAACACCGCCGCCACCCCGGCGCCGCCAAGCCCCGTCAGAACCCGGTCAGCGCCAAGCGCCTCCATCTCGGACTGGATGCGGCGGGCAGTGGCATGTTCAGCCCCCGACAGTTCCGGCGCGGCATGAAGCGTGTGGCGAAGCCTCGTCAACCTCGCCAACTGCTCCGGCGTCATGCCAGGCCGAGCTTGGCGTTCCGGGCTGCGCGCAGTCGGGCAAAATCTTCGCCCGCATGATAAGACGAACGCGTCAACGGCGTGGCTGATACCATCAGGAACCCCTTGCCATAGGCCGCTTTTTCATACGAAGCGAACTCCTCCGGCGTCACGAACCGATCGACAGCGTGATGTTTCGGTGTCGGCTGCAGATACTGACCGATGGTCAGAAAATCAATATCCGCGGCGCGCATGTCATCCATCACCTGTTTGACCTGCATTGCCCCCTCGCCCAGGCCCACCATGATCCCGGATTTGGTGAAGATGCTGGGATCGATTTCCTTCACCCGTTGCAACAGGCGCAGGGAGTGGAAGTAACGGGCCCCGGCGCGCACCTCTGGATAAAGGCCTGGCACGGTTTCAAGGTTGTGGTTGAAGACATCTGGCTTGGCCGCAACCACGGTCTCCAGCGCGGAGTCATCACAGCGCAAAAAATCGGGCGTCAGAATTTCGATCGTTGTCGACGGCGAGCGATGACGGACCGCGCGGATGGTCTGTGCGAAATGCGACGCGCCGCCATCCTCCACGTCATCGCGGTCAACGGAGGTGATGACCACGTGGTTCAGACCCAGTTTGGCGACCGCATGGGCGACGCGCCCAGGCTCGAATGCATCCAGATCCTCCGGCGGTTTTCCCGTGGCGATATTACAGAACGAACAGGCCCGCGTACAGGTGTCGCCCATGATCATCATGGTCGCGTGCCCCTGGCTCCAGCATTCACCGACATTGGGACAGCCGGCTTCCTCACAGACGGTGACGAGATTATTTTCCCGCATGATCTTGTGGGTCTCGGCATAGCCTTTGCCACCTGGGGCCTTGACGCGAATCCAGCTTGGCTTCTTGGGCTGAGCATTATCGGGGCGATGCGCTTTTTCTGGGTGGCGCTGCTCTGGAATCTTCAGATCTCGCACAGGGTCTTCCTTGTGGCTACGTCGGTTGTTGCACCGTAACATAGCAGCCGCAGAGGACCACGACCAGAGGCGCATGCCTGCCCTGCGCAAAACGCATTGAAACCGTTGACCAATTCCAGATCGTTAACACATCAGGTGACCTGAATTCGAAAACCCTCATAAAAATACCGAATGTGGGCGATAAAACTTCCACCTCTCACTTCACCGGATCGTACGGATTTATTTCGCGTGTCTTTCACTTACATTCTCCGTTTCATTTCCATTGATCATCGAACTTTGTTTGCACATATCAATTCAACCACTCTGAAATTTCGTTTATTATTCTGACAGCCCTCTTAATTTCCCTTGGCACATATTCATTTGTTCTCCCTTTACCCCACCCGACGCCGCAGCGCTGTCAGGTACAATCCCTAACTTCACCTTTTTGAAGGTTACCCTCTGCCGCGTCGGCCATCTTTTGATATTGGGTAATATTCTTGCGCATCGGTCACCCAATCATCTGGCTTTGAGGCGGTTGCGCCATATAGTGCTGGTGCAACTGCTCCAATGCGATGCGGAGCACGATCTTACCGGATCGTGCGGACCACCCCAAATCCCGCTCTGCCGCCTCCAGCCCTTCCAGATGGCAACAACATTTCATGGCAATGTCGCTCAGCCCTGGCCCCAAGGCGCAAAGCGCGGAAGAGGCGCGTTGAAACGCCTGTCTTGCCGGACTGTCAAAATCGCGGGGCTCTCCGAAACCGCCTGGCTCTGCAAAGCTGGCTTGTTCGATGGCGACATGTCGACCGATCTGCGCCAGTTCAAAGTCTTCTCGCAACCTCTCGCCAGCGCTTACCATTTCCGCTGTCAAGAACGGGTCGCCATTGCGGTCCACCAGCCGAGCGAGGGTTTGGATTGGGGTTTCAAGCTGCCCATATCGGGCCCGTTTGCTAAACTTTTCCGCCTTGACCGGGGTCGCGGCGATCACGGCGGCAATACCAGATTGCGTCGTTGTCTCTATCCGAACGCGGCGTTTATTCTCTGCCGCCGCCATCGTCTTTGCCAGAAAGTCGCGACCTTCCATCGAAATGCGATAGCGGAACACCCGACCAGACGCGAAACAGGTGATCCACTCCAGCAGCGCCAGCACCTCGGCGAGACTGCGGTCGACCACGGTTTTGTTCAGATCTTCGCCAGCGCCCCGCACGACAACAACCTTTGGCATGTCCCGTCCGGCAACAAGTACAGCGCTCGGCTGTGTCAGCATGGTTAAGCAACGGGCCGCATCCCGCTCAGAGTAATAGTTTTTGTCCTGATTTTCTGTCTCCCCCTCTGCCTTTGGATAGAATGTCTCGGACAACCGCTGCAAGGCGCCGTCGATCAGCGGGTCCTCTCTGTTCGTCTCCAGCCGGCGCACCTGCCGCAGCACGGTAGAAGCATGACAATCAGCCCGCCTCGCCAGCTCGCGGATGGAAACTTGCGCGACCGTATGTTCCAGATACCGAAAAACCTCAGCAGAAACCCAACCAGGTAAATCTGTCTTGATGTTTCCGTTCATAGTTGTCCCCCGATTTGTTGCATGGCGCTGAGAGTCGAAGAAGCATCAGCGGCTCTGCCCCCGGGACTTTTCTCATGCACCTTGCTGGACGATTGAATTCTGGCAGCTCAACGAACATGCCACAGATTATCAAAGCGAACGAAAATACACAGTTCGCCAATCCGCAGAAATCCGCAACACCCGTCGAGGTTGAGTATTATCCACGCCATTGTTCACTGGTTAATGAGGACCGTCATGCAGGACTTGGTAAGCCGTCTCAAAACTCTCTCCCGCCCCAGATTGCTGTCACGCGCGGCCCGGATCGGCGCGACGGGGTATTCCAGGCACCGGGATCTCAGACGGATACTGGGGCCGGTCCTGCCCGTTCGCCACGGCCTGATCCTGGTGCGACTTCTGGACATTGAGGCAGAGCAGGACGCCGCGCGTGTTGCCCGCAACCCCGGATATTCGCTGGTGCGCCATGTCGAAGTGCTGATCGCTATCGCCGCCGAAAGCCGGGACTATATCGCCGCCAGCCGGTCCGGAGGCCCAACAGGGCATGCCGCCGGGGCTGCGGCGACAAAGAATGAAATTGACCGGCATCCCACAACGGAAAACGGCGCCGAAATCGACGCCGTAACCTGGGAGTGTTTTGGATGATGTGGCCTGCGCTACATAAACGCGTCCGGCATCGAGGCTTTCTTCTCGGCAACAAAGGCAAGCAAGGCCTCGCGGGTGGCGGGGTCCATCTCTGGCTGCTTGTAGGTCGCCAGAAGGTTCTCGACCCGCGATGTCGCCAGTTTATAGGTATCGCGCGCGCCTTCTTCTTCCCATGTTTCAAAGGGCTTGTAGTCAAGAAGATCCGACTTCCAGAAGGCCGTTTTGAAATTGGCCTGGGTATGGGCGCAGCCGAGATAATGCCCGCCCGGCCCGACTTCGCGAATGGCGTCCATGGCCTGCCCCGTCTCGTCCGCCACAATCCCCTTGGCCAGCCCATGCAGCGCACCAAGCTGGTCGGCGTCCATCACGAATTTCTCAAAATCCGCAACCAGCCCCCCTTCGAGCCAGCCGCAGGAATGGAGCATGAAGTTGACCCCGGACATCAGCCCCATGTTCAGGGAATTCGCGCTTTCATAGGCGGCCTGAGCATCCGGCAGCTTGGAGCCGCAGAACGATCCCGCCGAGCGGAACGGCAGGTTCAAACGCCGCGCCAGTTGACCCGCGCCATAGGTCACAAGCGAGGCCTCTGGCGTGCCAAAGGTCGGCGCGCCGGAGTTCATGTCGATGGAGGACACAAAAGCGCCAAAGATCACGGGCGCCCCGGCCCGGACCAGCTGGCTGTAGGCGACACCGGCCAGAACTTCGGCGAGAACCTGCGTCAGCGTGCCTGCGACCGACACGGGCGCCATCGCGCCGCCGACGATAAAGGGCGAAATGATACAGGCCTGGTTGTTCCGCGCGTAGACCTCGAGCGAGCCCATCATCACGTCGTCAAAGGTCAGCGGCGAGTTGATATTGATGAGCGAGGTCATCACGGTATTGTTCTGGACGAAGTCGGCGCCAAACAGAACGCTGCACATATCGACAGAGTCTTGGGCGCGGCTGGGTTCGGTGACCGACCCCATAAAGGGTTTGTCCGACAGCTCCATATGGGCCATCAGCATATCAAGATGGCGCTTGTTCACCGGCACATCCGTCGGCTCGCAGACGGTGCCACCCGAGTGATGCAGCCATTTGGACATATACCCCAGCTTCACGAACTTCTGGAAATCCTCCAGCGTCGCATACCGGCGCCCGCCGTTTGCGTCCCGAACAAAGGGAGGCCCGTAGATCGGCGCAAGCACGAGGTTCCGGCCACCGATTACGACATTTCGATCCGGGTTGCGGGCATGCTGGGTGAATTCGCTCGGCGCGGTTTCGCAGAGCTTGCGCGCCAGTCCACGCGGGATGCGGACCCGTTCGCCCTGCACATCGGCCCCTGCGTTTCGCCACAGATCCAGTGCGCTTGGGTTGTCGACGAAATTGACGCCGATTTCTTCGAGCACGGTTTCCGCGTTCGCTTCAATGATCTGAAGCGCCTCTTCGTTCAGCACCTCGAAATTCGGTATGTTCCGTTCGATGTATCTGGCGGTTTCGAATTTGACGCTCGTCCGTTCTGCGCGACGGGCGGCGCCACCGCCACCCCGGTTCCGGCGACGCGGTGCTGCATCTGTCATCGTTGTTCCTCACGACAGTATGAATCTTTGTGCAGTCTACCTATCGGAGCCAACACCGCCGCCCTCGAAGGATAACGGCTATTCTCGCATAAATGCGACATTCGCGCCGGGATTTTCGCCCCCGAGGCGACACAGACACGCCACGGATGCGCCGATGGCAGCCGATCGGTCCACCACAGGGACCGCGGCCGGTGAAAACCTCCCAGTCGCGCAATCAGGCCTCTTGCCAGACGGGGCCGCAGACCCTAAGAGCCAAGCATGACCGAGACAGCCCATGACCGCC
This sequence comes from Tritonibacter horizontis, assembly GCF_001518015.1. Lineage (GTDB taxonomy): Bacteria > Pseudomonadota > Alphaproteobacteria > Rhodobacterales > Rhodobacteraceae > Epibacterium > Epibacterium horizontis. The sequence continues at coordinate 58,325 of NZ_LPUY01000074.1, read as the reverse complement.
TTCTTATTATAGACTTCGGCAGCCAGGTGACGCAGCTGATTGCGCGCCGCCTGCGCGAATTGAATGTCTATTGCGAAATTCACCCCTATCAGAATGTCACGATGGATTTTGTGCGCCAATTCGCGCCCAAGGCCGTGATTTTCTCGGGAGGCCCAGACAGTGTGACGCGCGAGGGATCGCCCCGCGTGCCGCAGGAGATCTTTGACTATGGCGTCCCGATCCTGGGGATCTGCTACGGTCAGCAGGTGATGATGCACCAGCTTGGTGGGACGGTTCTGTCCGGTCATGGCACTGCAGAATTCGGTCGCGCCTATGTGACGCCAAGTGACGAACGGATTGATCTGCTCGGTGGATGGTTCCTTGAAAACAAGGAACAGGTCTGGATGAGCCACGGCGACCATGTCTCTGTTATCGCACCAGGTTTCAAGGTTTACGGCACCTCGCCAAACGCCCCTTTTGCCATTACCGCCGATCTCGACCGGCATTTTTATGCGGTCCAGTTTCACCCCGAAGTCCACCATACGCCCAACGGCAAGACGCTCTATGAGAACTTCGTTCGGATTGCGGGCTTTGCCGGTGACTGGACCATGGGCGCCTACCGCGAGCAGATGGTCGAAAAGATCCGCACCGATGTGGGCGACAAGAAGGTGATTTGCGCGCTGTCCGGCGGCGTTGACAGCTCGGTTGCTGCCGCCCTGATCCACGAAGCGATTGGCGATCAGCTGACCTGTGTGTTTGTGGATCATGGCCTGTTGCGCAAGAACGAAGCGCAGGAGGTCGTCGGCATGTTCCGCGACAACATGAACCTGCAGGTGATCCACGCCGATGAAACCGAATTGTTCCTGGGCGAACTCGAAGGGCAATCCGACCCGGAAACCAAGCGCAAGATCATCGGCAAACTGTTCATCGACGTGTTCCAGAAATACGCGGACGGCATTGAAGGCGCGGAATTCCTCGCACAGGGGACGCTTTATCCGGATGTGATTGAATCGGTCTCCTTCTCTGGCGGGCCATCGGTCACGATCAAATCGCACCACAATGTCGGCGGCCTGCCCGAAAAGATGGGGCTGAAGCTGATTGAACCGCTGCGCGAGCTGTTCAAGGACGAGGTGCGCGCCCTCGGACGCGAGCTGGGACTGCCCGACAGCTTTATTGGCCGCCACCCCTTCCCAGGACCCGGTCTGGCCATCCGTTGCCCGGGTGAGATCACCCGCAACAAGCTGAACATCCTGCGCGAGGCCGATGCGATCTACCTCGACCAGATCCGCAAACATGGTCTCTATGACGACATCTGGCAGGCCTTCGTTGCGATCCTGCCGGTCCGCACCGTCGGCGTGATGGGCGATGGCCGCACCTATGACTACGCCTGCGCGCTCCGCGCTGTCACTTCGGTGGATGGGATGACCGCGGACTACTACCCGTTCAGCCATGAATTCCTCGGTGAAACCGCAACCCGGATCATCAATGAAGTCAAAGGCATAAACCGGTGTACCTACGACATTACATCGAAACCGCCGGGCACGATCGAGTGGGAATAACCACCTGGATCGACAAAACAACCTTCCAAAGCCGGTGCCCTCTCGCACCGGCTTTTCTCTTGGCACAGGGATCGTCCGGGCACCCCGGCGCAACACCGCGTTAACCGTGGGCTGCTAGGGTCACGACGAACATCCAGATCGCCGGTTTCGATCGGTGCCCCTTCAAGGACCTGTTTTGTCTAAGATATACTTCTCTCTCGCCTCGGGTCGGTCCGGTTCTGCCTGGCTGGCAGAGTTCCTCTCCACCAATCTCGGGTTCGATGCGGTCCATGAACCGCTCGGCATCGAGGATTTCGGCACGCGAATGCCCAGCATCCGCTTGATGCGCAGCTTCAACAGCTATGGCTCGAATCAGGAAGTGCGCCGTTTCTGGCAGCAAAAACTGGATGAGTTGCCGACCGACGAACCCTATGCCGAAACGAACCATACCCTCGGGAAATGCGGGCTGATCGAGGCCATCGCGGACCATCCGCGCGCGCCGGACACGACCGTGATCGTCCTGCGCCGGTCGCTCTCCCGGCAATGCGCGAGCTATATCAACCGCCACGACTTCAGCAATATCACCACCCTGTGGCAGTGGTATCTGACGCCGCAGTACCCGAGCAATATCGTGAATTCGGCCCCTTTTGAGAAGATGGGGCAAAGCGGAACCGCGCTCTGGTATACGCTGGAAATGGAGTGTCGCCAGACCTACTATGAACGGCTCTTCGGCGATCGCATCCGCTTTGTGCACGCGCAACTGGAAGAGATCACCAGACCGCAAGGCGCCGCTGCCTTTCTGGCCGAGTTGGGCCATGTCGCGGCTCCGATCCTGCCAGACAAGAAAAACGCGAGCCAAATCGCCACATCGCAAGACCTGGTGGCGAAAATTGACCACATGATTGCGCAGCTTGGCTTTGACCCCGACGGGATCGTGGACAGATACCTCGACACCTTCGGCGCGGTGGATGTCACGAAACGGACCAACGCCGCCTGAACGGGCTTGACCCCACCGGCATTTGCCCCCCATCTGCACACAAGTACAGGAAGGGACAGTATGCGGGACAGTGCAGCGGTAAAGAGCGCGGAGCGGGACACAACGTTCCTCTATGCAGGCATCTGGATGATCGGCGCGATCCTGTCGTTCTCGGCGATGGCCGTGGCCGGCCGGGAGGCGAGCCTCTCCCTCGATACATTCGAAATCATGATGTACCGCAGTTGCGTCGGGGTTTTGGTGGTCACGATCCTGATTACCGCACTGCGGCGCTGGCCACAGGTCGGGTTTTCGCACATCAAACAACATGGCCTGCGCAATATGGCGCATTTCACCGGTCAGAACCTGTGGTTCTATGCGGTCTCCGTGATACCCTTGGCGCAGGTTTTTGCGCTGGAATTCACCTCGCCGATCTGGGTCATTCTGCTGGCGCCGATCTTTCTGGGGGAAAAGCTTACGCGCATGCGCGGCCTTGCGGTCTGTCTGGGCTTTGTGGGGATTCTGATCGTTGCCCGTCCCAGCCCGGCGACCTTCAACATCGGTCTTGCCTGTGCCGCCGCATCGGCGGTGTTCTTTGCACTGACGAATATCGCGACAAAGCGGCTGACCCGGACCGAAAGCATCTGGTCGATCATGTTCTGGCTGACGGTGATGCAGCTCGTTCTGGGCATTGTCTTTGCCGGATGGGATCTGGATATCGCCCTGCCTGACGCGCAAAATCTGCCGTTCCTGCTGATTATCGGCTGCGCCGGCCTGAGCGCGCATTTTTGTATCACCAACGCCTTGTCGCTTGCACCCGCTGCAGTTGTGGTCCCCATCGACTTTGTCCGCCTGCCCTTCATCGCGCTGCTGGGGTGGCTGATCTATAGCGAGCCTGTTGAAATCTGGCTTTTTGTCGGGGCGGCTCTGATCCTGACCGGGAACTTCCTCAATATTGTATCTTCCCGGCAACAGTGAGACCCCTGTGCCACGCGGCAGACCAAAGCTGCCGTTCCGTCAACATTGCCTCAGACGTCACATATTTTTTACTCTTCTCTCGGAAGGGTGATTGAAAGATTCTTTCGATTCTCACCCGAGGGAGGACACTTATGAAACATTTTATGGCCGCATCCGTTGCGACTTCACTCATGGCGTCCAGTGCCATCGCTGCTGGCCTGGACCGGACCGGACAACCGGTCGGTATCATCTTTGAAGAGGGGACCTATGCAGAGTTCTCTTTTGCCACCACTTCGCCCGACCTGAGCGGCAATGATGTGGCGGCCTTCAACCCGGCGCAATCTGCCACCGGCGATATCGGCAACAGCTTCAACACGATTGGCGGCGGCTACAAAACCGATCTCAATGACCGGCTGGCCTTCGCCCTGATCTTTGATCAACCTTGGGGTGTGGATGTCCGCTATCCGTCCACTGGCGGGTCCGCTCTTTTGAACGGGACTGCGGCCGATGCGTCGTCCAACTCGCTGACGGCGCTTCTGCGCTACAAGCTGGATGATCGGTTCAGCCTGCACGGCGGTCTGCGCTATCAGGAAATCAAGGGCGATGTGACGCTGTCCGGCGCGGCCTATGGGGCGCTGTCCGGCTATAACGTCAACATCGAAAACGAAGGCGGGTTTGGCTTTGTCGTTGGCGGTGCCTACGAAATCCCGGACATCGCACTGCGGCTTGCGGTGACCTACAGCTCCGAGATCACCCATGATTTCGCCCTGACCGAGAATTTCCCCGCAGCCCTCGGCGGTGCGTCGGTCAATTCGACCACAGAGACCAAGACGCCACAGTCCCTGAACATTGATTTTCAGACAGGCATTGCCAAGGACACCCTGCTGCTCGCCGGTGTGCGTTGGGTTGAACACAGCGCCACGCGTCTTGATCCGCCAGCGGCAAACGCGGCCCTGCCTGTACCGGTCGAGCTGATCACGCTGGACGATTCGATCACCTACACGGTTGGCATCGGTCGCCGTCTCAACGACAACTGGTCTGGGTCCCTCGCCTATATCTATGAGGACGTAGACGGCGACAAACTGGTGTCTCCTCTGGCCCCCACCAAAGGGTCGCAGGCCATCCGTCTTGCTGTGCAGTACCAGAATGCCGGCTTCAAGGTGACAGCGGGCGTGCGCTACACAATGCTGGAAGATGCCTTTGCCGAAACCGGCACGCCGGACACGGCGCGGGCCAGCTTTACCGACAACGATGCGCTCAGCTTTGGCCTGAAGGTCGGCTATTACTTCTGACGCGCCCCCAGCAGTCCAGACACCAAAGCCCCGCCCGAACCGGCGGGGCTTTTTCTATCGCCTTGGCATGGTCGTGACCCCGCGCGGCAATTGACGCCGCTTGCCCAGCTGTCTAGCAAGAAGTCAAAGACCGCGACAAAGGCTTCTGACACATGCTTTATTCCTCCGCTGAGGCGTGGCGCGATGCGCCCTCCAAACGAGTTCTGTTCTTTGGCATGTCTGGCCTGGGCAAGACCTATATCAGCAATATCCTGCGCGGCGACGGTCAATGGTTCCACTATTCCATCGATTACCGGATCGGCACGCGCTACATGGGCGAATACATCACTGACAATGCCAAGGCCGAGGCGATGAAGGTTCCGTTCCTGCGGGACCTGTTGCTGAACGATTCAATTACCATTGCGCCCAATATCACCTTCGACAACCTCAATGCGGTGGCGGCCTATCTCGGCATGCCGGGGGACGCGGCCAAGGGGGGACTGCCGATCGAGGAATACCGCCGACGCCAGGACCAGTTCCGCCGTTCGGAAATCGAAGCCCTGCTTGATACCGCCTACTTTATCGACCGGTCCGAGCGTATCTATGGCTACCCCCATTTCATCTGCGATACCGGCGGGTCGATCTGCGAATGGGTCGATCCGACAGCAGAGAATGACGCCTTGTTGACCGAATTGAGCCAACACGCCCTGCTGATCTGGATCAAAGGCACCGAGGCCCACACCAAAGAGCTGGTTCGCCGTTTTGACCGCGCCCCCAAACCGATGGCCTATCAACCGGAATTTCTGACCGCTGTCTGGAACGATTTCCTGAACGATCACAACATCCAGGAAGAGGATGTTGATCCGCATAGCTTCCTGCGATGGACCTACGCCCAGGCGCTCGCCCATCGTCAGCCGCGGTATCAGGCGATGGCCGAGAAATGGGGCATCACCGTCACTGCCGACCAGATCAGCGAGATCAAGACCACAGCCGAATTCGAAGACTTGATCTCATCCACACTTGAGGCGCGTTCGTAACCCTCCTATCTAGAAAGGCTTCGAGCGCCCTTCGCCCGTGTATCTTCAACCAAAGGACCTGACATGCCTATCAAGATCCCAGCTGACCTGCCCGCCTACTCCGTTCTGTCGAACGAAGGCGTGATGGTCATGACACCGGATCACGCGGCGCGGCAGGATATTCGTCCGCTTCGGATCGGGCTGTTGAACCTGATGCCAAAGAAGATCCAGACAGAAAATCAGTTTGCAAGACTGATCGGTGCGACCCCGCTACAGATCGAATTCTCGTTGCTGCGGATGACCGAACATCAGACGAAGAACACCGCGGCCGAACATATGGCCGAGTTCTATCGCCCGTTTCAGGACATCAAGGACGAGAAATTCGACGGGCTGATCATCACCGGCGCCCCGATAGAACATCTGGAATTTCAAGATGTTACCTATTGGGACGAATTGCGCGAGGTCTTTCAATGGACCCAGACAAACGTGCATTCCACCTTTGGCGTATGCTGGGGCGGCATGGCGATGATCAACTATTTCCATGGCGTCGACAAACACATGCTCGACCACAAGGCCTTTGGCTGTTTCAGGCATCAGAACCTGCAGCCGACGTCGCCCTATCTGCGCGGGTTCTCGGATGATTTTGTCATTCCGGTGTCGCGCTGGACCGAAATGAGCCAGGCAGAAATAGACGCCGCGCCGGGGCTGACGACCTTGCTGGGCAGCCCCGATGTCGGCCCCTGCCTGGTCGAGGACAAGAACCACCGGGCGCTCTATATCTTCAACCATTTCGAATATGATAGCGATACGCTGAAGCAGGAATATGATCGCGACGTGGCAAGTGGCGCGGAAATCAATGTGCCTCGCAACTACTATCCGAATGACGATCCAACGCAGAAACCGCTCAACCGCTGGCGGGGGCATGCGCATCTTCTGTACGGAAACTGGCTGTCTGAGATCTATCAAACCACCCCTTACGACGTAGCGCGCATCGGGCTGGATGTGACAGATCATCGGGTCTGATCGGTGCAGACTGGATCGTTTCTTTTGTTGATGGCGGTCGGGCTGTTGCTTGCGGGCTGCGCCATCTTGGCGGGCGCCGCCGTCCGCGAGGCCCGTAGCGAAGCGGCCTACCCGCCCGAAGGCAAGCTATTGAACTATAACGGCCATCAGGTCCATGTGGTGGAACGCGGCCAACCCCAAGGCACGGCGCCGGATCTTGTATTGATACATGGCTCAAACGGCAGCACGCGGGATATGACCTTTCACCTGTCGCCGGCGCTGGAAGATCGCTATCACATCCTGATTTTTGACCGTCCCGGGCTTGGTTATTCCGACATCATCGACCCCGAGGGCACCAGTGTGCAGACCCAGGCAGAGATGATGCGCAGCGTCAGCCAGCAGCTCGGTGTGGAGCGTCCGATTGTCCTCGGTCAGAGCTATGGCGGCGCGGTTGCACTGGCCTGGGCGACGGACCATCCCGACAGCGTTTCTGCCGTGGTTTCGGTCTCTGGCGTCTCTCACCCCTGGGAGTCGGATCTGCCGCTGTTTTACAAGCTGACCTCCTCAAGGTTGGGTGGTCTGCTGCTGGTCCCCATTCTCAGCGCACTGGTGACGGAAGACTATGTGCTCAATGCGCTGGACGAGGTCTATGCGCCGCAAACGGTGCCCGAGGGCTACGGCGCCCATTTCGGGCTCGCGATGAGCCTGCGCCGCACGTCCCTGCGGGCCAATGCGCGTCAAAGGGCAAACCTCAGGTCCGAAATCCAGGCCATGGCTCCGCGCTATGGCGATCTGTCGATGCCGATCGAGATCGTCCATGGAACCGCAGACACCACCGTCGGGATTTCAATTCACGCAGAACGGCTTGCCAATGAAACTTCAACCGCCCGATTGACCAGGCTGGAAGGCGTCGGCCATATGCCGCACCAGACCCATACCGAGGCGGTGGTTGCTGCGGTAGACCGGGCAGCCAAACGCGCGAACTTGCGTTAACGTCATTAACATCGGACAGTCGTCCAGCAAAGAATGCGGACAGGAAAGGATGGATCAGACATGACCAAGCCGTTTGACGGGGCGATCAGCCAGTATTTTGACAAGACGGCTCCGAGCGATATCCGCAAGGCGATCAAAGGGTCCCACAAGGACGATATCCTCAATCCGAGCTACCCTTACGATGTCGAGATCTCAAAGAAAGACTACACAGCGCAATACGACGCGCTGCAGATCGAACTGGTCAAGCTTCAGGCCTGGGTCAAAGCCACCGGTCAACGCGTGGCGATTGTGTTCGAGGGCCGCGATGCCGCCGGAAAAGGCGGCACAATCAAACGTTTTCGCGAGAACCTTAACCCTCGCGGTGCCCGTGTTGTTGCCCTGTCAAAGCCGACGGAAACCGAGGCCACCCAATGGTATTTCCAGCGCTACATTACCCAATTGCCCGCAGGCGGGGAAATCGTGTTCTTTGACCGCAGCTGGTACAATCGTGGCGTGGTGGAGCATGTCTTTGAATTCTGTACCGATGCGCAGCGCGAGCACTTCTTTTCGCAAGTCATTGAATTCGAAAAGATGTTGGTCGATGAAGGCATTCACCTGTTCAAGTTCTGGCTGAACGTTGGGCGCGCCGAACAGTTGCGCCGGTTCCTTGCGCGTGAAGAAGACCCGTTAAAGCAATGGAAACTCAGCTGGATTGACGTTGAAGGGCTGAAACGTTGGGACGCTTATTCTGAGGCAATCCGCGAAACGCTCACCCGAGCACAGAGCCCGCATGCCCCCTGGACCATCGTGCGGTCAGATGACAAGAAACGCGCCCGGCTCGAAGCTATTCGCCATGTCCTGTTGTCAATTGACTATGACAACAAAGACATTGAAGCGATTGGAAAAGCTGATCCATTGATCTGCGGAGGTCCAGAAATCTGGGATGCCTAAACGCGGCTATCATCATGGCAATCTGCGCCAGGCGCTGGTGGAATCGGCGCTGCGGCTGATCGAGGCGAAGGGACCAACCGGTTTCACCCTGTCAGAAGCCGCGAAACAGGCCGGTGTCACCCCGGCGGCCGTTTATCGCCATTTTGAGGGGCGCGAAGACCTGATTGCGGAAGCCGCCCGGCAGGGTTTTTTGATGTTTGCCGATCTCGTGCAGCATGCCTATGAAAAATACCAGCCCTCCGCCCTTGCAGCGTTTGAGGCGACGGGACGGGCCTATCTTGCCTTTGCCCGCAAACATCCCGGCCATTACATCGCCATGTTTGAAAGCGGCATTTCCACAAACCGCACGCCAGAGCTGTCTGATGCCGCTGCCCGTGCCCGCGGTGTTCTGGAGCGCGCGGCGGCTGAACTCAGCCAGCATATCCCGGCGGAAAAACGCCCTCCGGCCTCGATGTTTTCGGCCCATATCATGGCGATGAGCCATGGCGTGGTGGAACTCTTTGCGCGCAATGCGCCCGGCACCGCATCGCCCTACGCGCCCGAGGACCTGCTTGAATCCGGGATTGGGATCTATCTGCGCGGGCTTGGGTTGATCCAGCCGGACGATTGAAGCGCCCTATGTGCTCCCCCGTCTGATACCTACCGTGTGCCACCCCGTCACGGGACACGCCGCCATGTGACACGCCGCGATGTTACACGTAGGTGTGAAGACAGGCTCCTGCAGCAACAGCCATTTGCCCAGGCACAAAACAAGGGGACGCCAGCAAAAAGGGCCGCCCAGAGGCAGCCCTTTTCAAATCCAAAGTCCAGACAGCGATTAACGCTTGGAGAACTGGAAGGAACGACGCGCTTTGCGGCGACCGAACTTCTTACGTTCAACAACACGGCTGTCGCGGGTCAAGAAGCCAGCCGCCTTGAGCGCGCCACGCAGGGACGGATCATAAAGCTGCAGCGCCTTGGAGATGCCGTGCTTGACCGCGCCGGCCTGACCGGAGAGGCCACCGCCCTTGACGGTTGCGTAAACGTCAAACTGGTCTTCGACACCGGCAACGGTGAAGGGTTGACGCAGGATCATTTGCAGCACGGGGCGTGCAAAATAAGCCTTCATTTCCTTGCCGTTCACGATGACCTTGCCGGAACCCGGTTTGATCCAGACACGGGAAACCGCGTCTTTCCGCTTGCCGGTTGCATAGGAGCGACCCAGCTCGTCCCGAACGGGCTCGCGCGGTGCTTCCAGCTCTTCGGCTGCGGTTTCGACGCCTGCGACAGCGCCCAGCTCTTCGAGAGTAGTGATCTGATCAGCCATCGTCATTAGCTCCGGGTGTTTTTCTTGTTCATGGATTTGACATCCAGAACTTCGGGGCTCTGGGCTTCATGCGGGTGCTCGGCACTTGCATAGATGCGCAGGTTGGTCATCTGCTGGCGGGACAGGCGGTTGCCCGGCAGCATACGCTTGACGGCCTGAAAGACCACGCGCTCGGGGTGTGCACCCTCGAGGATTTGCTGCTTGGTGCGGGATTTGATTCCGCCGGGGTGACCCGTGTGCCAGTAGAAGTGCTCGTCGCGCTTCTTGCCGGTCATCTGGATCTTGTCGGCATTCACAACAATCACGTTGTCGCCCATATCCATGTGCGGGGTGAAGGTCGGTTTATGCTTGCCGCGCAGGCGAGTGGCAATAATCGAAGCAAGACGGCCCAGCACCACGCCTTCGGCGTCGATGATGATCCACTTCTTTTCGATATCTGCCGGGGTAGCAGAGAAGGTTTTCATGTCAGGTCAATCCTGTTTGTCGTGACGATGGCGCCGAAACCGACTCCATCTGAATTCGATGGACGGGGTTTACGGTGCTACCGGCGACACGTCAACACAGGCAATGAACATTATTCCGTTTGTTTTCAGCGTGTTGAAAATTAGGTACTATAATACCCCACACTTACACTCGCTCAGACGCTGATTTGTTCGGGCGGGTTGTCCAGAAGCGTCCGCAGCCGCAACATCGCGTCCTCGAACCGCGCCAGGGTGACGTGACCGTTGACAGCGATGCGCACCGCATTGGGCGCCCGCCCGTCCCGTAGCGCAAACTCATCCGCCGAGCGCAATTGCACCCCCTGCGCCTCCGCCGCGCGGGTAAAGGCGCCGGCCCGCCAGCCCGACGGGAGCTTGAGCCAGAGAAAGGGAACCTGCGCATCCCAGGTCAGCTCGAACGCTCCCAGGGCATTCACCGCAACGCGCACGTATTCGCCCATTTCCTGTCGCACCTTTTGCACCAGCGGTTTGCTGCGAGGATCCGACAGCAGGATCCGTGTCACCTCGGCCAGCGGCTGCGAAAGGCCAAAATAGCCGTATTCCGCAACCCGCCGCAGGTCCGCCGAGCGCCCCACCGGCGCAATCGCAAACCCCACGCGCAAGGCTGGCGTCAGCGATTTGGAGATCGAGGTGACATGCCAGCCAAGTTCTGGCGCCAAGGCACGATAGGTCGGCGCGCGCGCTTCGCCCATCCGGTAACAATCGTCTTCGATGACTTGTACCCCATGACGCCGCAGCACGCGAAGAATCGCCTCCCGGCGCGCCAGAGGCGTAAAGGACCCCGTCGGATTGTGTACTTCGGGACTGGTACAGAGCACCGACGCACCGGAATTGCGGATTACCGTATCCAGCGATTCCGGTACGATTCCATGTTCGTCGATGGCAACCCCGACAACCTTAGCGCGCAAAATTTCGGCAGCTCTGCGAAACCCGGCATAAGACAGATCCTCGACCATAATGGTCGGTGACGCGTCTTTGAGAATCGCCTGCAACACCGTCATCACCGCATTCTGCCCGCCATGGGTCAGGACGATTTCCTGCTCACTCAGCGGTCCGAGGGCAGTGTCGGACAGCCAATCCACCACCGCCTGCCGGACATCCTGATAGGCATCCCGTGTGGGGTAGTTGAGCAGCGCAAGTCGATCACAATCCGCCGCTTTTCGCAGCGCCTCACGGATCAGCGCGACCTGCCCCACATCCACAAGCCGCGGACTGAACAAGCTGACATGATTGGGATTTGTCCGTTCCATCAAGTGCAGCTGGCGCGACCACACGTCGTCCATCACAACGGTTTCACGCTCCGCAACAAAGGTTCCGCGACCAACTTCGGCCTGCAACAATCCCTCGTCCGTCAGGATGGTGTAGGCCCGTGCAACGGTGCCCGGCGTAATGCTCAGCTGATACGCCAGCTCGCGCACAGGTGGTAACTTGGCACCAATCGCCAATGTACCACTCTGCACCGCGGATCGTATCGTATCGGCGACACGCTTATACTTTGGGCCAGGCTTTTCCGCGAGGGATCCGGTGAGCGTGGAGGGCCAAATTGTACCCATAACAATCCCCATTTGGACAAATCATAGCGTTCTTTGTACGCATATACTGCCACTACAAACGAATTGCATCAATACAAAATGTGAGAATGTGAGATAGACCATGATACAAGTTCCAGAACACCCGTCGCAGCTTGACTATCTGACCAGCCGTCCGGCCCTGCCGGTGGTTGCGGAATGGGCAATCGGTGTCGCGGTTCTGGCAACAAAGTGGTCCGTCCGAAAACGCACGCGCCGAGACTTGTCGCGCCTGACCGCTCATCAGCTGCAGGATATCGGGCTGAGCCAGGCCCAGGCGGCGCGCGAATCCACTCTTCCGTTCTGGAAACCCTGATCTCTCCCCGAGGCAATCATTGGGACCAGAACCAACTGTCAGGCCGGGGCGCGTCCCCGGCCCTTTTTGTATGGTATTGCATACCGGATTTCTTAAAATTTTACCTTGATCGAATCCTCCCGCTTCCCTATCTGCGACTGACTTTCGGTACCGATCCCAACCCTGAACTCTTATTCGGGGGGGCGCTAAGGACCGTCTGGATTGTCATCTACTGGAACGAAGGGGCGTGTCATGACCGACGCCAACCTCTTCCAACTGGGGATCGGTCTGGAGACAGGCGCCCATGAGGAAGATACCGCCAGCGGTGGACCCACCGCTATTGTGAACTCTTTGGTCGAAAGCGACCGGGAGGATCATTTCATTCGTCGCGACGGCAAGGTTTTTGCCGGCACACATCTGATCATCGAAGTGATGAAGGGCACCGGGCTGGATTGTCAGACCCGGATCGAAACCGCCTTTCGCAAGATGGTCGAAGTCTGCGGCGCGACCCTGCTGCATATCCACACCCACAAGTTCTCGCCCCAGGGTGTGTCCGGTGTGGCGGTGCTCGCCGAGAGCCATATCTCTGTGCACACCTGGCCGGAGATCGGCTATGGTGCCTTTGACGTCTTCATGTGCGGCGACGCAGAGCCGTGGAAGGCCGTCGATGTGCTGAAATCCGCCTTCGAGACCAATCTGGTCGAAGTGCGCGAGCTGCTGCGGGGCGAGGAAATCGTCGCCAAGGAGGTCGCCGCATGACCGATGAGGTCTGGAACACCGAGCGCCTGCACGGTCATTTTGCCCAGTCCCTGCGGGTCAGCGAAATGTATTATGACAGCGAGACCGAGCACCAGCGGCTCAAGGTCTTTCAGAACGGCACCTTCGGGCGGGTTCTGACGCTGGATGACGTCGTGCAGACCACAGAAGGCGACAACTTCATCTATCACGAGATGCTGACCCATGTGCCGCTTCTGGCGCATGGGGCTGCCAAACATGTGCTGATCATTGGCGGCGGCGACGGTGGCATTGCGCGTGAGGTCCTGAAACACGCCTCTGTCGAGCATGTCACAATGGTGGAAATCGACGCCGGCGTTGTCGATTTTTCACGCAAATACCTCCCCATGCTCAGCCAGGGCGCCTTTGACGATGCGCGGCTCAATCTGGTGATCGACGATGGCGCCGCCTTCATGAAAGCGACGAGAGACACGTTCGACGTGATCATCGTCGATTCCACCGACCCCATTGGTCCGGGCGAAGTGCTGTTCACCGACACGTTCTATGGCCACGCCGCCCGCGCGCTGTCGGCAGAAGGGATCATCGTCACCCAGAACGGCGTGCCGTTCATGCAGGGGGACGAACTCACCAACACGATGCGGGCGTTTCAGACGCTGTTTGCCGATGCGAGCTGCTATCTCGCGACCATTCCCACCTATGTGGGCGGCCCGATGGCGCTTGGGTGGGGCAGCCATTCGACCAAGGGGCGCGACATTGACCTTGCAAAGCTCGAAGCCCGGTTCGCCGCCGCGGACCTGCGCCCGGACTACTACACGCCCGCGGTTCACAAGGCGGCCTTTGCGCTGCCGGGATATGTTCAAAAACTGTTTCCCTGAAGCAGCTTGTCCGCCGCAATTAAAGAGCGCCCCGGAGCAATCCGCGGGCGCTTTTCAGTTCCGTTTGGGCGGAATGGAATAGGTCATCGTGGAGCGCGCCACGGGCTCCTCCTTGCCCTCAGAAAACAACAGAATGTCCCCCACCGCCAGCGTGCGCCCCAGCTTGAGCAGGCGCGCCTGAGCCAGCAGGTCACGGCCGTTTTCCGGTTTGCGCATGAAATCAAATGACGCATTTGTCGTGACGGCCAGAGCCTCGCGCCCGAGATGGGCCAACACCAGCGCATAGACCGATACATCCGCCAGCGCGAACATGGCGGGACCGGACACGGTGCCGCCCGGCCGCAAATGCTGTTCCTGCACATGCAACCGCATGGTAATGCTGCCGGGCGCCAAAGTCTCGACCGAGAAATCCCCCCGCAACTGCGGAAACACGTCCTCCAGATAAGCGGCCAATTGCGGCGCGTCGAAAACCAGATCCATGCTATGCCCCTTTGCCTGTATCGGCGTACTCTGCACGAGATCTCCGCTGCAACAACCCTGTCGCCATACAACGTTGCGGCATATGCCACGCGATCCATTCCGAGACATCGAAAGCGATATAAATTTCCTAAAATTTTCAGAAAATTCAGGCTTTGTTTACGTTTGGCATAGTATTGTTTCCATATTGAGGCTTCCAAACAAGGCAAGAAAATGTCAAGAGTTGGGCAAGCCTGATGGCTTGACGCAATTCGGGCCGCTGCTTCGAACCGTCCCTCCAACCGGATCTCTCACCCGGACTTGACGTTCACGAAGCTGCGGCCCTAATTTTCTCTCCCCTCTCCCTCTATCTCTGTTCGGACGATATTGCGCCGACGCCCCGGCTGGCTTATCTGGCCTGTCATGACACATGAACTTCACATCGTTGGCGGCGGAATGGCCGGATCCGAGGCCGCCTGGCAGGCGGCCCATATGGGCATCAAAGTGGTCATCCACGAGATGCGACCCAAGGTCGAAACCTTTGCCCACCAGACCGGCAACCTGGGCGAGATGGTCTGTTCCAACTCGTTCCGGTCCGACGATGACGAGCAAAACGCCGTGGGTCTGCTGCATTGGGAAATGCGGGCCGCGAACGGGCTGATCATGGCCGCGGCCGAGCAACACCGCCTGCCCGCAGGTGGCGCGCTGGCCGTTGACCGTGAGCCCTTCGCCGAAACCGTGACGGCGCGCCTAAAAGCGCACCCGAACTTGCGTGTCTCTTACGAAGAGATCACCGAATTGCCGGATGACGGGCATTGGATTTTCGCCACTGGTCCGCTCACCTCGGCGGCCCTTGGCGAAGCGATCCAGCGCGAGACCGGCGCGGAGCGTCTGGCCTTCTTTGATGCCATCGCGCCGATCATCTACGCCGACAGCATCGACATGTCGAAGGCCTGGATGCAGTCCCGTTATGACAAGGGAGAGACCGAGGAGGAGCGCACCGCCTATCTCAACTGCCCGATGGACAAGGACCAGTATGAGGCCTTTATCGACGCGCTGCTGGCCGCCGACAAGACCGAGTTCCACGAGGGCGAAACCGCCGGGTATTTCGACGGTTGCCTGCCGATTGAAGTGATGGCGGAACGCGGCCGCGAAACTCTTCGCCACGGGCCGATGAAACCGGTCGGCCTGACAAACCCGCATCAGCCGGACATCAAGGCGCATGCGGTGGTGCAACTGCGCCGCGACAATGCGCTGGGAACACTGTTCAACATCGTCGGCTTTCAGACCAAGATGAAGTATGGCGCCCAAACCGATGTTTTTCGGATGATACCCGGCCTGGAGAATGCCAGCTTTGCCCGCCTTGGCGGCATCCACCGCAACACGTTTCTGAACTCCCCGACCCTTCTCGATTCTGAAATGCGGCTCAGGTCCAAACCCAACATTCGCTTTGCCGGGCAAGTGACGGGTGTTGAAGGATATGTTGAAAGTGCCGCTATGGGGCTTCTGGCCGGCCGCCTCGCCGCTGCCGAGATCCTGGGGCAAGCCCTGCCTCCGGTGCCGCAGGACAGCGCCATGGGGGCCCTGATCCACCACATCACCGGTGGCGCCGAGGCCAAGACGTTTCAGCCGATGAACGTGAATTTCGGTCTGTTTCGCCCCGTCGACGGGTTGAAAGCCGGCCGGCGCGGACGCAAGGATCGCTACAAGGCCTATACTGATCGCGCCAAAGATGCGTGGCAATCATGGCTCGGCAACTTTTCATAGACGTTCTTCGGGCGGCCGGGTTACACTGTTCGCATGACCGAAAAATTTCTCGAAAAAACCTATGGGCTCGAGACGGTCGAAGAGACGCTCGAGCACTATAACCGCTGGGCTGCCAGCTACGACGCGGAAATCGCCGAAAACGCCTATGCCACGCCGGGCCGGATCGCGGACGCGCTCTGGTCATTGCTGCCGGATCCAGCGGCGCAGATCCTTGATTTCGGGTGTGGCACCGGTCTGTCCGGGATCGCCCTGCGGCGCGCCGGCTATGAGATCATCGACGGGCTCGACCCATCGGTCGAAATGCTCAAAGTCGCAGGGGCCAAGGATGCCTATCGTCGCCTGACCCTCGTCGACCCCAAGGACACAAAGCCGTTTCGCGCGGGCCTGTACCGGGCTGTTGTCGCCTGTGGTGTCTTAGGGGTTGGGGCGGCTCCGGCCACCGTATTGACCCGCCTGATGCATGGGCTCAACCGAGGTGACCTGTTGGCCTTTTCGCTGAACGATCAAAGCCTTGCGGATAAATCTTATACATTCGCCATGAACGAATGGCTCGATTGTGGCGCTGCCAGTTTGCTGTTTCGGGAGCATGGCCCGCATCTTCCCGGTCTCAACCTTAATGCTGATGTCTACGTGATTGAAAAGACGTGACCTTCACGACCAGGTTTGCCCCATCGCCGACCGGACCGCTGCATCTTGGGCATGCCTATTCCGCCCTGCTCGCCGCAGGTCTTGCGGATGCCCACGGCGGCACATTCATATTGCGCATCGAAGATATTGACCAATCC
This sequence comes from Tritonibacter horizontis, assembly GCF_001518015.1. GTDB lineage: Bacteria > Pseudomonadota > Alphaproteobacteria > Rhodobacterales > Rhodobacteraceae > Epibacterium > Epibacterium horizontis. Next base: position 41,379 of record NZ_LPUY01000074.1, on the reverse strand, counting down.
CGCGCTCGCCCAGCCTGGGAGCAACAGATCTATGAGGATCTGAACTGGCTCGGACTGCGCTGGAGAAAACCTGTCTTGCGCCAATCCGACCGGCTGCCGCGTTATGCCGAGGCCCTGGCAAAACTCTCGGACCTTGGCCTGACCTACCCCTGTCGATGCAACCGCGCCGATATCGAGGCCGCCGCAGGGGCACCCCAGGAAGGCGTGCCGCAGTTTGGCCCCGATGGGCGGATTTACCCGGGCACCTGTCGCAACCGAACGATAGCCGAGGCCACACCCCAGGATGTGATCCGTCTCAATATGGCAGCCGCGCTGTCCGACTTGAACGAACTCAGTTTTATCGAAACATCCGAGACCCTTGGCGGCAAGATCTCAATCAATCCGACTCATCTTATTGAGGCGGTGGGGGACGTCGTGCTTGTGCGCCGGAACATGGGGACATCGTACCATCTGTCTGTTGTGGTCGATGACGCCGCGCAGGCGATCACGGATGTGGTTCGCGGCGCCGACCTCTTTGAAACCACGCAGATCCACGTCGTGCTTCAGACATTGCTGAAGGTGCCGGTGCCACGGTATCATCATCACCGGCTGATCCGGGATGACCATGGCAAACGTCTGGCAAAACGCGACGACGCGCGCGCCATCGCCAAGTACCGCGCCGAAGGAGCCACACCGGAAGATATTCGCAGAATGGTCGGCCTGCCGACCATAAAAGAAACCGGTAAAATCAGCTCATTGGCGCCATGATCTCATGCTCTTCTCCATCGCGGATCGCGGTGTAGAAACAGCTGCGGCGGTTGGTGTGACAGGCCGGTCCGGTCTGGCGCACGATCGCAAGCAACGCATCGCGATCACAATCCACACGCAACTCTTGCAGCTCTTGCACGTGGCCAGAGCTTTCGCCCTTGACCCAGAACGATTTACGCGAGCGGGACCAATAGGTTACGCGCCCCGTTTCAAGCGTCTTTGCGATGCTTTCTGCGTTCATCCAGGCCATCATCAGGACCTCGCCGCTCCCGGCATCCTGTGCGATGCAGGGCACCAGCCCGGCATCATTGTATGTCAACGTGTCAGGCGAGAATGTCACCGAAGTCTGCATGTCAAAAACCTTTTGCATCTGAGGAGTGCACCCCTATGTATTGAGAACGCAGTGCAAGGGAAACCCCAAGGAAAGCGCAGATGTCCGGCGAAACAGATCTGATCAAACTCTATTCGACAAAGATCCTGGCCCTTGCGGCGGAGATCCCTCATCAGCAGCGCCTGGACACGCCTGACGCGACGGTGAAGCGGCGCTCTCCGCTCTGTGGATCCACCGTGACTGTCGATATTGCAGTCGAGGACGGTGTGGTGGCGCGATTTGGGCAGGATGTCAAAGCCTGCGCCCTTGGTCAGGCCTCGGCTTCGGTCGTGGGCCAGGCCATTCTGGGCCGCAGCCTCGCCGAGGTGGAGACCGCGCGCAACCAACTGAAAGCGATGCTGATTGAAGGCGGGCCGGCGCCGCAGCCGCCTTTTGACGGGCTGGAAGTTTTGATGCCCGCACGAGAGTTCAAGAACCGGCATGCCTCTATTCTTCTTGCGCTTGAGGCAACACTGGAAGCCATGCAAACCGCGCTCAAGGCAGATTGCGCCTGATCCGGGCCACGCTGTTTTATCAGGTTCCCCCAGTCAAAGTCAGAAAAAAACCGCCGCACATCCGGGCAGATGGCGGCGGCCAGTGGCAGTATCTTCATGCGGGACCCGGGAACACCAAACACCGATGGGCCGAGGCCGAAGGGTGCGGATCGAACAGGCAATCAATCCTGGCAAACAAGAGGCTGGCGCCCCCGGCATGAAAACACAGGCAAACCCTATGGGGATCAGAACAAGCTGGGCAGATGCAGGCCGACGACCAGCATGACAACCAGAGAAGCGGCACCAATCGCATCCTGAAGGAGCGTTGTTTGGCCATTGCGTAGTGCAGATTTGAATTGCGTAACCATCTTGAAACCTCTCCGCTGTCTGTCAGGCGCCTGCGACGCTTCTGTTGCCCCTTTGTTCTCACTTTACGAGGTCGCTGTAAAGAACTTTTTGAGAACATTCGTGAACAAATCAGCACAAGCCAGGAGAGGCGTGCAATTACCCCACGGAAATCAGACGGATAGCTTCGTCCTGCCGTAACAACCACAACAGCGTTCTGGCCGCCCGGCCCCGCGCGCCGACCAGATCGGGATCGGAGGTCATCAGCGCCCGCGCATCGCTTTGCGCCACGGCCATTAGGTCCGCCTGCTGCTCCAGATCTGCAATGTGAAATCTCGGCAAGCCAGACTGCGCCGTGCCAATGACATCCCCGGCGCCGCGCATCTGCAGATCCGTTTCGGCAATCAGGAAGCCATCTTCGCTCTGCCGCAGCACTTCCAACCGTTTACGCCCGCCTTCGCTCAGCGGCGGTTGATACATCAGCAGGCAGGTGGATTCTGTACTGCCCCGGCCAACACGCCCGCGCAGCTGGTGTAGTTGCGCCAGCCCGAAAATCTCGGCCCGCTCGATCACCATGATGGAGGCATTGGGCACATTGACGCCCACTTCGATCACCGTGGTCGCCACCAGAACCCGCGTCCGCCCCTCCTGGAAGGCCGCCATGGCAGCGTCCTTTTCCCGCGGTGGCATTTGCCCGTGCACAAGACCGACCAGATCGTCGCCAAGGATGGCGCGCAACTGCTTGAACCGGACATCCGCGGCGGTCAGATCCATGACCTCCGACTCTTCAACCAGCGGACAGACCCAGTAGCATTGCCGTCCTTCAGAAATGGCGCGGCGAAGATGGTCGACCACTTCTGACATCCGCTCGGTGCTGATGATTGCGGTCTTGATCGGTTTGCGGCCCGGCGGTTTTTCATCCAGGATCGAAACTTCCATATCGCCATATTGGGTCAGCGCAAGCGATCGGGGGATCGGCGTCGCGGTCATCACCAGTACATCGGCGCGCTGGCCTTTTTCTGCCAGCTCCATTCGTTGCCGCACACCAAAACGGTGCTGCTCGTCCACGACGACCAGACGCAGCGCATTGAATGATACATCCGCCTGAAAGACCGCATGCGTGCCCAGAAGGATGTGAATATCCCCACGCGCCAGCGCATCGAGTTTTGCCTTGCGGTCCTTTCCCTTGTCCCGACCGGTCAAAATTTCCAGCACCACACCCGCATCTTCCGCAAGGGGCTGCAGCCCCTCCATATGCTGGCGGGCCAGGATTTCCGTCGGGGCCATCATGACCCCCTGCCCCCCGGCTTCGACGGCCACCAGCAGCGCCATAAAGGCGACGAGCGTCTTGCCTGCCCCGACATCGCCTTGCAGCAACCGGTTCATCCGCCGCTCGCTGGCCATCTCGGCGGTGATTTCCTCGATCGCACGTCCCTGTGCGCCGGTCGGGCGATAGGGCAAAGCGGCAAGGACCTTGCGCTGCAGCGCCCCGGTTGCGACCGAACGATGCCCGGGCTGTTCCCGTTCGACAGAGCGGGCAATCGCAAGGGTCAACTGATGCGCAAACAGCTCGTCATAGGCCAGTCGCGCACGCATTGGGCTGTCCTGTGCTAGATCCTCGACACCAGCCGGCGCATGGGCCGCCGCAAGGGCGGTATGCCAATCCGCCCAGGCCTGTTGTTTTTTGTACGAGGCGTCGATCCATTCCGGCAGCTCGGGGACCCGGGTCAAGGCACTTTGGACCGCCTTGAAGATGGTTTTCTGGCTAATGCCGTGGGTCAGCCGATAGACCGGCTCGAATTCGGGGATCTCTGATGCTTCGGCCAATGGCACCATATGATCGGGATGGACCATCTGAGCGGTCCCGTCAAAAAGCTCCAACTTACCCGAAACGACGCGCCGCGCCCCTTCCGGCAGTTGCGCGGTCAGATAGCGACTTCGACCGTGAAAGAACACCAGTTGAAAGTCGGTTTCCTGATCGCTGACATCAATACGATAGGCCCCGCCCTTGTTTCGCGCTGGACGATGCTGGCCAACAGTCACCTCGACCGTCGCCGTCGTCGGCAAGGTCAAACCTTTGATGGTTTCACGCCGACGGCGGTCGATAACCTGATAGGGCAAGGAAAACAGCAGGTCCCGCGGGGCTGTTATATTCAACTGCGCAAAATGTTCGGCCGTTTTGGGGCCGACGCCTTGCAAAGTTTCCAGTTCCGCAAAAAGCGGGAACAACTGTTCCGGGCGGCCGCTCATCGTTTCGTCATCCCTGACCGATGAGTTCGAGCCACCCGTCCTCGTCGAGTGTCATGACGCCCAACTCTGCCGCCTTTGCGGCCTTCGACCCCGCGCCCGGGCCCGCGACAAGAATATCGGTCTTGCGAGAGACAGATCCCGACACTTTCGCGCCCAGGCTTTCGGCGCGGGCCTTGGCCTCTGCCCGCGTCATCTTTTCCAGGGAGCCGGTGAAAACCACGGTCTTTCCCGCAACCACACTGTCATTCGCCGGAGCCTCGGGCGCGGTGATGTCCAGATGCGCCACCAGACGGGAAAACGCGGCACGTTCCTCGGTATTGGCAAAGGCGTCGGACAGCGACAAGGCGACGGTCGGGCCAAGGCCATCGACACTGATCAGATCATCCCAGGCGGCCTGCGCCTCCGGCGCGACTGCGCAGTCTGCGATCACGGCCTTGCGGACCTCGGAGATCCGGGCGCGGCGTACGTCTCGTGTCGCATCCTGACGTTCCTGAAGCTCCGCATCATCTGCCGCGCGATGGGCAATCGCCGCGGGACGCGCCAGGTCGAGGGCCTCGACAAGCGCGGTCCAGGACCGAAAATGCAGCGCCACATCCCGTGCCGCAACCTCTCCCACGTGCCGAATGCCGAGGCTGAAAATCAGTCGGGCAAATGCGATCCTGCGCTTGCTGTCGATGGCGGAAAACAGCGCCGCTGCTGATTTGTCCCCCCACCCTTCACGGTTTTTCAGTTGTTGAATGCCACTGCCATATTTGGCCTCTAATTCAAAGATATCAGCCGGTTCCTTCACCCAGCCATCCGCATGGAATTGCGCCACCTGCTTGGCCCCGAGCCCCTCAATATCAAATGCGGCCCGCGACACGAAGTGTTTGAGCTTCTCGACCGCCTGAGCCGGGCAGATCAAACCGCCGCTACAGCGACGGACCGCATCGCCCTCTTCGCGCACGGCCGGGCTGCCGCAGCGCGGGCAGGTATTTGGAAAGTCATAGGGAACAGACCCATCCGAGCGTCGCGTCAGATCCACATCCGCGATCTTTGGAATGACATCGCCGGCCCGGTAAATCTGCACCCAGTCCCCGACCCGAATGTCCTTGCCCTCCCGGATCTCCGCGCCTTTGGAATCAAGCCCCCGAATGTAGTCTTCGTTGTGCAACGTGGCGTTGGACACCACCACACCGCCAACCGTAACCGGGTGTAATCGCGCCACGGGACTAAGCGCCCCGGTGCGTCCGACCTGAATGTCGATGCCATCCAGCCGCGTCCACGCCAACTCTGCCGGGAATTTATGGGCGATGGCCCAACGCGGCGTGGTGGAGCGAAAACCAAGCCGCTCCTGCAAGGCCAGGTCGTCCACCTTGTAGACGACACCGTCAATGTCATATCCCAGCTCGGCGCGCTGCGCTTCGATGGTGTGATAATGGGTCAGGATCTCTGAAATGGTTTCGCACTGGCGGGTGAGCGGATTGGTCTGAAAGCCAAGGACAGCCAGCCGCTGGATGGCCCCAATTTGTGTTTCTGCAAGCGGAGCGGAAAGCTCTCCCCAGCTATAGGCGAAAAATCGCAAAGGTCGCGCCCGTGTAATGTCAGCATCCAACTGCCGCAGAGACCCCGCCGCGGCATTGCGCGGGTTGGCAAAAATCTTGCCGCCTGTGTCCGACTGCCTGGCATTCAGCGCCTCGAAATCCGCATGGCTCATGTAGACTTCGCCGCGAACCTCAAGCACGTCAGGCGCACCGGGAATCTCCTGCGGAATATCGGCAATTGTGCGGGCGTTTTCGGTGACGTTTTCGCCCACCGCGCCGTCGCCCCGTGTCGCCGCCTGAACAAGTTTGCCCTGTTCATAGCGCAAGGACAGTGAGAGCCCGTCGATCTTTGGCTCTGCGGTAAAGGCCAGCGGCGCGTCCGGGCTGAGCCCAAGATACCGGCGCAAACCAGCAGCGAAATCCTCAACATCCTGATCTTCAAAAGCATTTCCAAGTGACATCATGCGCACAGAGTGCGCCACTTTGCCAAAGCCAGACGCGGCAGGCGCCCCGATGGCCGTCACCCGACGCCCCTGCGCTGCCAGTTCCGGGAATGCCTCTGCCAATGCGAGATATCGGCGTTTCAGTTTATCATAGGCCCCATCGGACAGGGACGGGGCATCATTCTGGTGATAAGCGACATCGGCCGCTTCGATCTGGGTTTCCAAAGATTGAAACTCAGCTTCTGCATCGGCTGCGTCCATCAGCCGGGGATCCTGTTCTGTCATCCTGACTCTGCCCCTTCGGGTAAACAACTCGCCTAGGTGATAGTCCCCGATCCCAATGAGGTCCAGCCTCCTCGCGCCAAACGAAAAACCCCGCCGGACACCAGGGTCAGGCGGGGTTGAAATGCGTTTTTGTTTTCAGATCGTTAGCGGATCTCAGGCACCGACAGCCATGCGCGGACCACCGGTGGAGAGGTCTTCTTGCGGATCCCGCAGCACATAGCCACGGCCCCAGACGGTTTCGATATAGTTTTCGCCGTCCGTTGCGGTGCTGAGCTTTTTGCGCAGCTTGCAGATGAACACGTCGATGATTTTCAGTTCCGGCTCGTCCATGCCGCCATAGAGGTGGTTCAGGAACATCTCCTTGGTCAAGGTCGTGCCCTTGCGCAGCGACAGGAGTTCCAGCATCTGGTACTCCTTGCCGGTCAGATGCACGGATTTCCCTTCGACATCGACGGTCTTGGCGTCGAGGTTGACCGAAATCTTGCCGGTTTTGATGATGGACTGAGAATGCCCCTTGGACCGGCGAATGATCGCGTGAATGCGCGCAACCAATTCTTCGCGGTGGAAGGGTTTCGTCAGATAGTCATCAGCACCAAAGCCGAAGCCCTTGATTTTATTCTCCGTATCGTCAGCACCGGACAGGATCAAAATCGGAGTCTCGATACGAGACAAGCGCAACTGACGCAGAACCTCATGTCCGTTCATATCCGGCAGACCCAGATCCAGAAGGATCAGATCGTAGTCGTATAGCTTCGCCAGATCGATCCCTTCTTCGCCAAGATCGGTGGTGTAAACATTCAAGTTCGCATGAGTAAGCATCAGCTCGATGCTTTTCGCTGTCGTGGGATCATCCTCGACGAGTAGAATGCGCATATTTGGTCTCCGCCTGTACTCTGTTTTCCTCAGGTTGCGTTAACCTTGCTGGGAAAAGGTTAATGTCCCGTTACCATGTTGGTTAATTTTGAGGAATCAAACAAGTTAACTCGACCGTTTTTACCTTAAGGCTTACGATATTCCTTCAGGCGGGTGGTTTTCAGCGCCTCCTCCCCGAAATCCGCAACGGCGGCGATCCAGCTGCGAAACTCTTCTTCGCTCAAATTATACAGGCGCAGGGCCTCGCTTTGGGGAATCAATCCGTATAAAACGCCACGCACAACCGCGGCCTTTCGAGAGGCAACCCAGCGTTTTGTCGTCTGCGGCGGTAGATCCGCACGTGTCATGACCGTGCCATCGGGTAATGTGACCGCACGCGGACCATCAACTTTCTTCAAAAACATCGCTATGCCCTTACTAGGATGCGTCTTCTTTATTGCTGGGTGCAGATTGGCTTGCAGGGCTTAACGCTAAGTGAAATGCACCCCTTGAGAATATGTTGCATTTTCTTATATTCTTCGATGCTTTCCCGATCCCCACCCAGACCGTTAAGGAGTACACCATGGCACTGGACAATGAGGCCCCAGTGAATTCGCTTGGTTTTGCAAAACCGCCCTCCGAGACGCGTGTCGTCGTTGCCATGTCTGGTGGCGTCGATAGCTCTGTTGTGGCAGCATATCTGGCGGATCAGGGCTATGATGTCGTGGGCGTAACGCTGCAACTTTATGACCACGGGGCGGCGCTGGCCAAGAAGGGCGCCTGCTGTGCGGGCCTTGATATTCATGACGCCCGCCGCGTGGCAGAGGAACGCGGCTTTCCACATTACGTCCTGGATTATGAGAACATTTTTAAGGATGCCGTGATTGACGAGTTTGCCGACAGCTACCTTGCCGGCGCGACGCCTGTGCCCTGCATCCGCTGCAACGAGCGGGTAAAGTTCAAGGATCTGCTGGAAACCGCCAAGGATCTGGAGGCCGACTGCATGGCCACCGGGCATTATATCCAGCGCAAGATGGGTCCCAACGGGCCAGAACTGCACAGTGCCGCCGATTCGAACCGCGATCAGAGCTATTTTCTGTTCTCAACAACGCCGGAGCAGCTGGATTTCTTGCGCTTCCCGCTGGGACACCTGCCCTCCAAGGATGCGACCCGCGAAATGGCGGCGCAATATGGTCTGGCCGTGGCCGACAAACCGGACAGTCAGGACATCTGTTTTGTGCCCAACGGCAACTACGCGGCCGTGATCGAAAAGCTGCGCCCCGGCGCGGCGGAACCCGGTCAGATCGTGCATGTGGACGGGCGGGTCCTTGGCGACCACAACGGCGTGATCCATTATACCATCGGTCAACGGCGTGGCCTGGGCATCGGGGGGCTGAGTGATCCGCTCTATGTGGTCAAGCTGGACGTCGACAGCAAACAAGTGGTGGTCGGCCCGAAAGAGATGCTGGCCACACGGACCGTTCCGGTGCGCGAGATCAACTGGCTGGGCGATGTGCCCTTTTCCAGCCGCAAGGAATGGCACCTGAGCATCAAGGTCCGTTCGACCCGGCCGCCGCGGGATGCCATCGTCCGACCGATCTCTGAAACCGAGGCCGAAGTCGAGCTGATGACCCCGGAAGAGGGGATCTCTCCCGGTCAGGCCTGTGTGTTTTACGACCCGGACAGCAGCCGCATCTACGGTGGCGGTTGGATTTGGCGCGGTGCCTGAGGCCAAGCCATGGCGCGGCGCACCGCCCTGCTGTGTCGCGCTCGGCTCAGCGGGCAAAAACAGGTCTGCGGCGGCCGAGTGAAAAATTTGACCGCAGCATATAATGTGATTGCCTCCATCTGACGCCCTTGTCGCCCCCGATGGTGCGGCAGGGGCGTTTTTCAGTCAGGAAGGCGGTCCAACACGGCCTGTGCGGCGCGCAGGCCCGGTGGTGGACCATCCTCGCCGACCCGCTCCATTGTCAGGCGCATGGCCTGATGCTGTGCGTCAGGCGCGGCCAAGACACCAGAGAGGGCCGCCGCTATGGCCGCGGCCGTGCAGCGCGGCCCAAGGCATTCCGGCACGGTGCGGGTATCGCTGACCAGATTGACCAAGGTCACGGTATCAATCAGCGCCATGCGGGTCATGATCTGCCATGTGAGCCAGTTGAACCGATAGGCAATCACCATCGGCGTGCGCGCCGCCGCCAGTTCGAGGGAGACCGTGCCCGAGGCGGCCAGGGCCAGCTCTGCTGTGGCAAAGGCCGCGCGTTTCTGGGCGGCAAAGACGTCAGGCACCTGCCCGGCGGGATCGAGGATCACGCAGCCCTGCGGCCAATCCACCAGTTTTTCACGCACCAGCTGCGCCACATTGCCAGCGGCCGGGACGACAATGCGATGGGTCGGATGGGATCTGTGAAACTGCCGCAGGGCCGCGCCAAAGACATCCGCAAGCTTGTGAACTTCTGACCTCCGTGATCCGGGCAAGGCAAGCACCACGGGGTCGGTCCCCAGGTCATGCAACTGACGAAAGGCGGCGATGTCAGCCTCCGTCGCCTTCGGCTCTGACACAACAGGGTGGCCGACAAAGTCGCACGCCATCCCGGCTGCCTGCATATAGGGGGGTTCAAAGGGCAACAGAGCCAGCACATGATCGATGACCCGCGCCATTTTTTGCGCCCGACCGGGGCGCCAGGCCCAGACAGAGGGTGCAACATAATGAACGGTGCGAATATCGCTTTCCGCTTTCACCAAACCAGCAACGCGCAGGGAAAAATCCGGGCTGTCGATGGTGATCACCACATCCGGTTGCATCTTCAAAACCGCATCGGCGGTCTCCCGGATCCGCCGTTTGAGAGCGCGATACTTCGGCAGGATCTCTGCGATCCCCATCACCGAAAGCTCCTCCATCGGGAATTGCGACGCGAGACCTTCTGCCTGCATCCGCTCGCCGCCGATGCCCTCGAAGGTGACACCGGGCGACAGGGTTTTCAGCCCCGCCATCAGCGCCGCGCCAAGCCGGTCGCCCGAGGGCTCTCCGGCGAGAATGAAAACCCGCAGGCCCATCAGCCTAGCCCTGACGCAGCCAGAGGAACATGCCGCGACGATTACATCCGGCGATGACCTTTTCCCAGTCCAGCACGATCACGCCCCGCGCCTCCAGCACGATGCCGCTCAGGCCCGCCATGGCGGCACCTTCGACGGTTGCCGGGCCGATTGTGGGCAGATCCGCACGCCGGTCCTGACCTGATTTCGGCGCTTTGAACAGCACACCGCCCTGTTCGTCCGGGCGCGCGGCCAGACTCGCCAGCATCCAGTCGGTGCCAAACAGCGTCTCGATCGCGATGGCTTGCCCGGCGCGCACGACGCAGGCCTGACCGACGTCAGCAGCACTCATGGCGACGGCAATCTGCGATGCGCGGGTCGCATCCGATTTGTCGATCTCGCCCGGCTTGACCTGGGTGGGAATGCCTTCGTCCATCAACAGATCCGGCGCGATTTCATGCGCGGCCCGGACGATAAATCCGGATTGCTCCAGGATCGTGATGACCGCCCGCAAGGCCCCATCATCACCGGAGGCGATTGCGCCCTGCAAAACCGGCACCAAAGGCAGCGTCGCGGCGTCAATCGCGGTGGGGTCGATCTGGGGGCGGGTGACCGCGCCGGCCATACAGACCTCTGTCACCTGCGCCGCCTTCAGCCGCTCCAGAAAAGAACCGAACTGTTCCAGCCGAAACGTAATCTCAGCCTCGACCATATCGGGTTCCGATCCGGCCATCGCGCAGATCAGGGGACGGTCGGGCAAACGCGCCAAAAGTTCGGCCGGCAGGGCACCGCGCCCGGCAATCAATGCTATCATGGTTTCAGATCTCTCTCAGCCGCCGGGGGTCAGGAAATGCCGGTCGCTTTCACCTGTAATGAAGGCCACGATTTCCTGCACGTATTCGCTTTCGCTTTCCTCGCCCAGACGGCGGGCCCGTTCTGAAAACGTCCCCTCCCCCTGTGCCAGCATCTGAAACGCCGCCCGCAGCGCGGTGATGTCGCCCCGCTTCACGCCGCGCCGTTTCAACCCAACAAGGTTGAGCCCATCCAGTTCACCACGTGACGCCTGCACAAGCCCATAGGGAATGACATCGTTCGTGACCATGGTGACGGCCCCGATGATGGCACCGCGCCCGATCCGCACCCATTGGTGAATGCCGGAAAGCCCGCCAATGATCACATCGTCTTCCAGCACACAATGGCCGGCAACCGCGGCGGAATTCACGACAATCACACGATCCCCGACCTGTGCATCATGGGCGATATGACAGCCGGCCATGAACAGGCCGTCATCCCCGATCCGGGTCACACCGCCGCCTCCTTCGGTGCCGGCGTTGATGGTCACATGTTCGCGGATCCGGTTCCGCTGGCCGATGACCGTCCGGCATTTCTCACCCTTGAACTTCAGATCCTGAGGGATCTCGCCCAGCACGGCAAAAGAGAACACGACGGTATCCGCGCCGATCTCCGTATCACCGGTGACAACGACATGAGATTTCAGAACCACGCGGTCCCCAAGAGCCACCTCAGCGCCCACGATGCAAAAGGGTCCGATTTCACAGCCTTCGCCGATCCGGGCGCCATCCTCGATAATCGCGCTGGGGTGAATAGTGCTCATCAGCCGTCCTTTCCGTCCCGGTCGATCATCGCGGTAAACTCTGCCTCTGCGGCGAGTTCTCCGTCGACGGTGGCACGCCCCGAGAATTTAAAGATCTTGCCGCCCGGTTTGCCGCGCAGCGTTTCCACATGCATTTCCAGCACGTCTCCGGGAACAACCTTGCGGCGGAATTTGCATTTGTCGATGTTCATGAAATAGATCAGCATATCGGTGCCGACCAGATCCATCCCGACCCCCAGCATCACCCCAGAGGTCTGCGCCATCGCTTCGATGATGGTCACGCCGGGCATGATCGGCGCACCGGGAAAATGCCCCTGGAAATGCGGTTCGTTCATCGTGACGTTCTTGATGCCACGCGCAGATTGAAAGCCGTCGATGTCCACCACTTTATCCACCAGCAGGAACGGATAACGGTGAGGCAGGATTTTCTGGATCAAGCCGATGTCGGCGCTTTTCAAGTCTGGATTGGCGTCAGCTGTCATGGTCATATTCCAATGGTTTCAAGTAGATGATGGTCCTAACAAGTCCCGGCAGCGCGGGCAAGTTCAGGGCAGATCAGCCTCTTGCCCGTCGCTGTCATTGCCCTCACCCAGGATGGCATCCACACGGGAAATGGCAAGATCTGTTACGTCGATGGCTTCTGCACTCAAAAGGACCGTAGATTGCTCGAGGATCACAGCAGCCCCGGTTTCCGACATGATCTGTTCCAGGATCGGGATCGACGTTTCGCGAAAGGCCCGCCGCGCGTCGTCCCGTGCGGTGGTGATTTCCAGGAACTTGGCCTCTTGGGTGCGTCGCGTTTCCTGGACTTTCTGGTCAAAGGCAGTGGCCAGCGCCCGAAAGGCATCCGCCTCCATCGTCGCCCGGCGCTCTGCCAGATCCAGCTCCTCGGCCCGCAGCTCTGATTCGATGCGCCGGTTTTCGGCCATCAGAACCGCGCTGCGCCCCTCCATTTCCCGTGCGATGCGCTTGCCATAAGCGCTTTCGCTGAACAGGCGGTCGAAATGAATGGTCAGCAGCGGACTGTTTGGCAGGCCAAGGTTGTTCAATGGTGCGAACTGCCCGGTGCCAGCGCCGGGGGCAAAGGGTTGCGCATGCCCCGTCCCAAAGAGCAGCCAGACCAGAAGCCCCGCTACGCCAAAGTATCGCCCTGTTGCGCGCAACAGCAAAGGGTCAGAACCGCGCCTGAATCGTCAGGTCGAAATTCCGTTCTTTGTCAAAGTCTTCTTTGACAACGGCCTTGGAGAAGTTGAACCGCAACGGGCCGAGCCCTGTGGTCCACAACAGCGAAAAGCCAACCACATGCCGGAAGGAGCCATTGCGCCCGACCACATCTCCGCCCGCCACAGCGGCGTTGGTGTCTTCCAGCCCCCAGAGGTTGCCGACGTCATAGAAAACCCCGCCACGCAACCCGATCTCTTCGGGCAAGCCGAGCGGGAATTCCGCATCAAATCGCGCCACAGCATAAAGGTTGCCGCCAAGCGCATCATCATAGGTCCCGCCGTTGCCCGTCGGTGACTGGTCCCGTGGGCCGATACCGCCAGGCTCAAAGCCGCGCAAGATGTCCGAAGACAACAGGAAACGGTCGATGGTACGGCTGTTGTTGTCGCCAAGCCAGCCGAGATACCCGGCTTCAAAGGTCGCTCGCAGCGTGATTTCTTCGTTGAAAACCAGCTTTTGCGCCACCAGTTTGTTGGTTGCGCGCAGGTATTCGTTGTCCCCGCCAATGCCAGCGTAGTCAAATCCGCTCTGGATCAGGAACCCAGCGGTTGGGTTCAGCCCCGTGCGGCGGCTGTCATAAGTAAATGTCGCCCCAACCGAGCTAGTCACCCGCTCACCCTCGGCGATTTCACTGCGAAAGACCGGACCGGCAACCGGGTTTCCATTGGAATCGTTGCCGCGCGAAATCATCTCGTCCTGGTCCCAGGCGTACCGCACTTGCAGCGTTGTCGTATCGCTCGCATTGAAGGTAAGCGACGGGCGGAAAATCAGCGCCGATGTATCATATTCGGCAAAGCTCGATTCGGATTCGCTCAGCCCAAGATCAATGGCGAATTGCAGATCGCGCCCCAACAGCTTTGGCTCAACAAAACGCAGATTGTAGGCTTCGTTTTCTTCTGTGGTGGAAATGTTGAACGACAGTTGTTGCCCGCGGCCCAGAAAGTTGTCTTCGCTGATGCCGATGGCGACACCGATCCCGTCATCCACGGAATAGGACCCGCCGAGGGTAAAGGAGCCGGTCGGTTGCTCGACCACATCCACGTCCACGATCACTTCGCTGGGCGAGCCGCCTTCGCGCACGTCGACCTCAGCGTCAGAGAAGAACCCCAGCGCCCGAATGCGCTCGGCCGAGTTTCGGATCTCGCGCTGGTTCAGCGGATCCCCCTCGACCAGGGTGAACTGTTGCCGGATCACACGATCCAGGGTCGTGGTATTTCCTTCGATATCAATCCGCTCGACGAAAATACGCGGGCCCCGCACCATGGCGAATTCGATATCCAGCGTCAGATCCCGGTCGTTGCGCGTCACCCGAGGTTCGACCCGCAGGAAATCGATCCCCTGTTTGACGGCCAGCTGTTCCAGCGTGGTAATCGCGTTTTCAACCACAATCGGGGAATAGGTCACGCCGGGCTTCAGCCGCAAAAAGCTGCGATAAAAGTCCGGGTCGGCCTCTGCGAACTCGCTGGTGACGGTGATGTCACCAAAGCTGAACTTTTGACCCTCGGTGACATCCACCACCATGAACACCGCATCGCGTTCCTTGGTGACTTCGGCATTGACGCTGTTGATCCGAAAATCGACATATCCGCGCGAGAGGTAAAAATCGTTCAGCACCTGGCGATCGAACTGAATGCGATCCTCGATCAACGTGTCCCGGTTGATAAGCGCGCGCAGGAAGGTGGCCTGTTTCGTCTCCAGCACCCGGCGCAACCGGCGGTCCGAAAAAGACCGGTTGCCAACGAATGACACCCGTTCGATCTCGACCGTGTCGCCTTCGGCAATTTCAAAAACCAGATCGACCCGGTTGTCGCTGCGGCGAATGATCCGTGGGGTCACGGTCGATGCCAGCCGGCCCTGAGATTTGTAGAGATCGGCGATTGCCGCCGCATCGCGCTCGGCCTGATCGGCACTGAATACGCGACGCGACGCGGATTCGATGATCTCGAACAGCGCATCATCTTTCAGACGGCGGTTGCCCTCGAAATTGATGCGGCTGATGGTGGGATGCTCAACCACCTTGATGACCAGGGTATTGCCGTTCGGAACCAGTTCAACGGATTCGAACAGACCGCTGTCAAACACACCGCGATAGGCATCGTTCAAGGCACCCGCACTGACCGTCTCGCCCCGCGCGAGGCCAGTATAAGCAACAATCGTGTTGCTCTGGATGCGTTGGTTGCCTTCGACACGCACGTTGGTGAAACGGAAATCCTGTGACAACGCCGCCATGGGCGCCAGACCGATACCGAGAGCTACGACCGCTAAAATTGCGGTGGAGCCCAAAAGCCCCTTTGCAGAAACAGACCGAATAGATTTCCGACGCGCGCCGCGGACATATGCCGCGTTTTTCCCCCAGACCATCAGTTTTAACCCAATTTTTTGTAACCGCTTAAAAAGTGCGTATCGGGTTTGACCTCTGTTGTCAAAAACAAGAAAGGCAGCGGATCTGTTCCCGCTGCCTTTTCTTTTTTGCCGGTCGCGCCAAATTCTTAGGGGCGCGTACCGAACCGATAGGTCACAGAACGGATGCGATCCATGCGCCACACAGCAGCGCCGCGCTGATCGCACCGAAAAACAGCGCCCGGTCCGTGTTCAACCGCATAAGCAGACCAAGCCCCATGTAGGACCGTTGCAGAGTTTGCATAACGTGCTCCCGAAATTCTTGTCATCCGGAAATCATGGCCGGAATCACTCACCCAAGACCGAGCGTAGCCCCGCTTTATGGCAAGATCTGGGCAGCAAAGCGGCGGGACGTCATGCCCGCCGACGTATTCCATTTGCCTCGATCCCGCCCCGTGGGGGCTTCAGCAGAACAGCAGATCATTGCTGATCGAGAACAGCATCAGGCTGAGGATCAGGCCCATGCCGATCATCATCAGAACCTGCATCGCACGTTCGTTCGGTGGCCGCCGGAACACTGCCTCATAGGCGAAAAAGACCAGATGCCCACCGTCCAAAACCGGCACCGGAAACAGGTTGAGCAAGCCGATGCCCGTCGACAACGCTGCGATCAGCCAGATGAAATCTATTGCGCCCTGACTTGCCATTGCACCGGATGTCTCGGCGATTGCGACCGGACCAGACAGGTTGCAGGTGCTGATTTCGCCAGTGATCATATGCTTCAGGCCTGACAGGGACCGCTCGATCATCAGCCAGACCTGCGCGGCGCCCTGCCCGATTGCGCTGAGAGGCGACACCGGCTCGCGGGCGGGATCAAAGGCCAGCGCACCGGCAATGCCAATTCGCCAGTTGTTCTCGAACCCACCATCTGCCGCCGGTTCGTCTGTCCGGCGCGGGCTCAGGGTCAGCTCGCGCGTCTTGCCCTCCCGCCAGACGGTCAGCGCCAGCGGCGCGCCATTGGCCTGTTCAACTTTGTCCTTGAGCTGCGCAAAGGCAAAAATCTCGTCCCCGTCGATATGCGTGATGACATCGCCGCTGCGCAGGCCCGCGTCCGAGGCCGCACTGCGCGGCGCGATTCCCGCCACGGCGCTGGGCATCAGCACCGGTCCCGCGACAATCCTCTCGCTGCCCCCCCGGTCGACGCGATACTCCAGCTGCCGCGCAATCGGCACCTCGGACACGAACCGGTCCCAGGCCTGCGGGTCAGAGAAATCCGGCGTCGCGATCCCTTCGACCCCAAGCACCACATCTCCCGCCCGCAGGGTATAGCCCTGCTCTGGCAGCGGTTTGATTTCGCCGACGGTCAAGGGTTCGCGCATCTGCCCCTGGCTGAAGTTGACACCGGCAAAGATCACGATGGCCAGAATGAAGTTAAAAATCGGCCCTGCCGCAACGGTGGCGGCGCGCGCCCAGAGCGGTGCGCCATGCATGGTTTTACGCAACATTTCAGGGTCTTGCCGCGCGGCTTCAATCTGGCTGACGTCCTTCCCGGAGGCGGCATCCGAATCGCCCAGGAATTTGACGAACCCGCCAAAGGGGATCGCCGCCACCTGCCAGCGGGTGCCCCGTTTGTCGACGCGGCTCAGCAGAACCGGGCCGAATCCCAACGAGAAGACCTCCGGGTGGATGCCGCTCCATCGTCCGACGATGTAATGGCCATATTCATGCACGGCCACGATGATCGACAGCAAAACAACAAAACTGCCGACCGTGTACAAGAACCCGCCCAGTTGCGAGATCACCATTGCTATGTCCAAAATCTTACCCTGCTTTCTGCACCACGCGACGATCCACGGCCCGGCGGGCGAGATCGTCAACTCGCGTGACGTTTTCGAGTGTTATTGCGTCATCAATAAGACCAGCTTCGGTCTCCAGTTGGTCAAGCACATGTTCGGTTATGGCAGCCATATCGAGAAAGCCAATGCGCCCCGCGATAAAGTGATCAAGCGCGCGTTCCTTGGCCCCGTTGAAGGCGGCCCCGCACAGGCCACCGCGCGCCATCACCTCATAGGCGAGGCGCAGCGCCGGGTAGCGGTCCGGGTCGGGCGCGCGAAACTCCAGCCCGCCATGGGCGGCCAGATCCAAGCGCGCCACCGGCAAATGTTTGCGGTCTGGCCAATGGAGCGCATAGCCGATGGCGTGCCGCATATCGGGCGCGCCAAGATGGCTCATCAGCGCGCCATCGCGAAATCCTACCAGCGCATGCACCAGCGATTGCGGATGCACCAGCACCTCGATCTGCTCGGGGAGGACGCCGAAAAACTCACGGGTTTCAATGACCTCCAGGGCCTTGTTGAACATCGAGGCACTATCGACCGTGATCCGCTGCCCCATGTCCCAATTGGGATGAGACGAGGCCTGCGCCAGGGTCGCGCTCTTCAGCCGCTCCAGCGGCCAGTCGCGAAACGCCCCCCCCGACGCGGTGATGATGATCCGCTCGACCTCCGCGATCCGCTCGCCAACAAGTGCTTGAAACACCGCGGAATGTTCACTGTCCACCGGCAGGATACGAGCCCCGTGCCGCGCAGCGGTTTGCATCAGCAATGACCCGGCACAGACCAGCGATTCCTTGTTGGCCAACGCCAGGGTGCTGCCTTGTTCCAGCGCCTTCAGTCCCGGCGCCAACCCAGCCGCGCCAACAATCGCCGACATGATCCAATCCGCAGGACGGCTTGCCGCCTCGACCAGCGCCGACGCGCCTGCGGCGGCCTCGATCCCGCTGCCCAGAAGCGCCTGCTTTAACTCGGGCAGGCGATCTTCATGCGCGGTCACGGCGATCTTGGCACCAAGATCGCGCGCATCCCGAGCGAGCTGCGCGATATTGTGACCACCGGTCAGGGCCACGATGTCATAGCCCTCCGGGTCGCGCCGGATCAGGTCGATGGTGTTCTGTCCAATAGAGCCGGTCGCCCCGAATATGGAAATTTTTCTCATCGCCATCCGTTTCTCACCTGTTCAGACCTGCGCGCCAAAAGCGGCTCAGCCCCAGGTTATCGCCACCACGAAACACAGGGCCCCGGCCCCCAGCATCCCGTCGAACCGGTCGAAAACGCCGCCATGTCCCGGGATCAGCTGACTGGAATCCTTGACCGCCAACCGGCGTTTCAGCGCGCTTTCGGCAATGTCGCCTGCCTGACTGGCCATCGACACAAACACCGAAATCCAGATGATATCCGCTGGCATGCCGAGCAGGAGCACAAAAACCAGCCCCATTGCCGCCGCCGCCGCCCAGCCCCCGGAGGTTCCCGACCAGGTTTTTTTCGGGCTGACGGCAGGCCACAACTTTGGTCCGCCAAAGTGTTTGCCGACAAAATACCCTGCAACATCCGTCGCAACGACAACAAAGATCAGCCAAAAGGTCCAGCCGACCCAATAGGCATCGCGCAGCCAGATCAGCCCGAACCCGGCAAAGAGCACCCAAGCCGCCACGACCAGGAACGCTTTGCGCGGGCCGTCCAGCAACCAGGCGCCAAACAACAGTGGCACCAGCAGCACCAGCGGCGCCAGCCACACCGACAGCAGGCTTGCGCCGAACACCGCAGCGGTCGCCACAATGCCGCCGGCAAGCGCGACGCGGGTTCTGTCAGCGCAGAACATCCGCAAGATTTCCCAGAAGACGGCGCCGACACAGATCGCCACAAAGCCCGCAAAAGCCGCGCCCCCGAAATGGATCGACGCGCCCCCCAGCCCGAGCAGCACCACGGCGGACAGGCTGCGCAGCCAAAGATCGGCCCAGCGGCCCGGCTTTGTCGGATCAGAAGAAGACGGACGCGGCGCGCTGGTCATTTGCGGACCGCGCCAAATCGACGATCGCGCCGACCATAGCTTTGACAAAGCGTGGCCAACTCCTCGGCGGTGAAATCCGGCCAGAGCGTGTCGATGAATTCATATTCCGCATAAGCGGACTGCCACAGCAGAAAATTCGAAATCCGCGCCTCGCCACTGGTGCGGATGACCAGATCGGGATCGGGCAGCACATGGGTGTCAAGATAGCGCGGCAGGGTTTCCTCGTCCACGTCCGCCGGATCCAGCGAGCCATTGGCAACGTCCTGCGCCAGCCGCTTGGTTGCACGGGCAACCTCGTCCCTTCCGCCATAGTTCAGCGCAATGGTCAGATGGGTGCCATCGTTGCAGGCGGTTTCGCGTTCCAGCGCGTCCATCAGGTTGATCAGCTTGGTATCCAGCCGCACCCGGTCACCGATAAAACGAACGCGCACGTTCTTGGCCGCCAGCGCTTTCATTTCCTTGGAAATATAGCGCCTGAACAGGCTCATCAACCCGGCGACCTCGACCTGGGTCCGTTTCCAATTCTCGGTCGAAAAGGCAAATATCGTCAGGTATTTGACGCCAAGCGCGGGGCAACATTCGACCACTTCACGCACCCGGCGCGCGCCCGCATGATGCCCAAACAGCCGTGGCCGACCCCGAGCCTGGGCCCAGCGACCGTTGCCATCCATGATGATCGCAACATGTCGTGGCCCCGCCCTGGGACCGGTCTCTGTGCCATCGGTGTCAAGGCTGGCCGTGGCTCCTGTGTCGGTCTCAGATGGCATGCGTTGCAATCAGACCTGCATGATTTCGGCTTGCTTGGTTTCAAGCGCGTCGTCGACCACCTTGATCATCTTGTCTGTCAGCTCCTGCACCTCGGTTTCCCAGAATTTCTGGTCATCCTCGGACATGCCATCGGATTTGGCTTTCTTGATCTGATCCATGCCGTCGCGCCGCACATTGCGGATCGACACGCGGGCGTGCTCGGCGTATTGGCCGGCCACTTTGGTCAGCTCGCGGCGGCGCTCTTCGTTCAGTTCGGGGATCGGCAGCATGATAATGGTGCCGTTCAGCTGAGGATTGATGCCAAGGCCGCTCTCGCGGATCGCCTTTTCAACCTTGCCAACCAGACCCTTGTCCCAAACGTTGATCGTGACCATCCGCGGTTCCGGGACGTTGACGGTCCCCACCTGGTTGATCGGCGTTTGCGAGCCATAGGCGTCCACCATCACCGGCTCCAGCATCGACGCTGAGGCGCGGCCGGTGCGCAGGCTGGCAAATTCGGTCTTGAGGTTTGTCATTGCGCCATCCATGCGGCGCTTCAGGTCGTCGGTGTCCAGTTCAAAATCGTCAGACATGCTGCTCTCTCCCCTTGGCTGAGGTCGTCTGTGACGGCTCATAAGCCATCATGGAGGTATTGTATAGCGATCTCAGTGGGTAAATGCCCGCGAAAGCGGCACCGCCCAACAGAAACCCACACCAGACCGGGGTCAGCGGCCTGGTGCAAAAGCTGGTGCAGAAGATCGGGACATCATCGCGCCCGAACGGAGAGGTTACATCACCTTGGTAAAGGTCCCCTCACCCGCCAGAACGCCCCGGAAACCACCGGGCTGATCGAGACCGAAGACAAAGAGCGGCAGATTGTTGTCCCGCGCCAGCGCGATGGCAGAGGCATCCATGACCTTCAACCGTTTGGCCAGCACATCATCGTAGCTGACGTTGTCATAGCGCACGGCATCGTCGTTGGTCTTCGGATCTTTGTCATAGACCCCGTCAACCCCGTTCTTGCCCATGAAGATCGCCTCGCAAGCCATTTCATTGGCACGCAAAGTCGCAGCAGTATCGGTGGTGAAATATGGGTTGCCCGTGCCGGCGGCAAAAATGCAGACACGTTTCTTTTCCAGGTGGCGCACCGCACGGCGGCGAATATAGGGTTCGGCAACCTCATCCATCCGAATGGCCGAGATGACCCGGGTGAAGACCCCAAGATCCTCAAGCGCCGATTGCATGGCCAGCGCGTTCATCACCGTTGCCAGCATCCCCATGTAGTCTGCCGTGGTGCGTTCCATACCCTGTGCCGAGCCGGACAGCCCGCGAAAGATGTTGCCGCCCCCGATCACCATGCAGATTTCCACATCGAGATCGTGCACCGCCTTCACCTCTTCGGCGATTCTGCGCACGGTTGGCGGATGCAGACCAAAGCCCTGCGTGCCCATCAGAGCCTCGCCGGAAATCTTCAACATCACACGATTATAGGACGCGGACGTCGAGGCGTCCGGTTGATCACTTGTCTGGGGCATATTGTGCTCCGCACTATGTCGGGGTTAAATCTGTCGGCAAAATGGAGCAAAAGCCGCCCGGGATCAATCCAGCCATTCGGATTATTGCAAATCGGCTGCGACGGGTCGCGCAGCTTGCCCAATTACACAGCGGAAGACATTGATGAATCTGGAAAACATCCCATCAGACCAGCCGGTTCTGATTGCCGGGCCCACCGCCTCGGGCAAATCCGCGCTGGCGCTGAAAATCGCCCAGTCGGGCGGTGGTGTGATTATCAATGCCGATGCCAGTCAGGTCTACGACTGCTGGCGGGTGGTCACCGCCCGCCCCTCCGAAGCCGACGAATCCTGTGCGCCGCACGCGCTTTATGGTCATCACGCCTATGATGCGACCTATTCTGCGGGCCATTGGCTGCGCGAGGTGACGCCCTTGCTGGCCGGGCCGCAGCGGCCCATTATTGTTGGCGGCACCGGGCTGTATTTTCTTGCGCTGACCGAAGGCATGGCTGAAATTCCGCCAACCCCGCCCCAGGTGCGCGCCGAGGCCGACACCTTGACGCTGGACCAGCTTACACAGCTTTTGGATGCCAGGACCGCGGCCCGCATCGACATGCGCAATCGGGCCAGGGTCCAGCGCGCCTGGGAAGTCCTGCGCGCAACCGAGCGTCCTCTTGCCGATTGGCAGGACGAAACTCCAGCGCCGGTGCTGCCGCTCGACAAATGTAGCGCCCTTGCGGTTCTGCCGGACAAGAACAGCCTGGAGGCGCGCATCCGACAGCGGTTTTCCCGGATGATCGCCAGTGGCGCGCTGGACGAAGCCCGCGCGATGCGGTCACGCTACGACCCTGCTCTGCCCTCCTGCAAGGCGATCGGCGTGCCGGAACTCATGGGATTTCTGGACGGGCGCCTGACGCTGGACCAGGCACAGGAAGACGCCTCTGTCGCCACACGCCAATACGCCAAACGGCAACGCACCTGGTTGCGGTCCCGCATGGGGGATTGGACCAAAGTCGACCTCTCCCCCTAAAATCCTGCTGTTTTTTCACGGGTTCCGGGGCTTTTTTCACAGTTCTCGCGAAAATCCGGGCAAACAAATTGATCGAATCAAACCATCGCGCCAAGGTCCCGTCATCCAAGTATTTTGAGCACGGTCCAAATAACGATGCCCTTTGATCCCAAGTCCACCGGGCCGCTCGACGTTAGCCCTTTGCTTCGGTTGATGTCAGGAGGCGCGTGGCAGATAGAACTGGCGCATGAGCGCGATTGTCATCTGCTTATCTGGATCACACGCGGTCAGGGGCGGTTGCTGATGGATGGGCAATGTCGCGGATTTGGGCCTCATACGGCAATCTGCATCCCCGCCCGCACCCTGTTTGCGCTGGAACTTGGGCGGCAGAGCATCGGACAGGTGCTGCGGGTGGGCGAGGCTCTGCCCTGCAACCTGCCCGAAACGCCGATGCAGATCCGGGTCAGCGACATGCAGGAACAGGCCCGGCTCAACACCTTGTTTGATGCCATTCAGCGCGAACAGCAGATCAATGACGACCACGCCCTTCGCGCCGTTCTGAGCTATGCTGACCTGATGGGCATCCAGGTGCAACGCCTGTGGCAGCGGGCCAGCGAGAACCAAAAGATCTCTGCCGCACGACGCCTGTGCCGGGCCTATTGCGCGCGGCTCGCTCAGGATGCGGAAGGCGCCTACAACATGGCAGGCCATGCCTGCGAGCTTGGGGTGACGCCGACCCATCTGACGCGGGTCTGCAAGCAGGAAACCGGCAAGACAGCAGCGGCGCTTCTGACGGAACGGCACCTGCATTCCGCAAGGAGCCTTTTGATCCGCACCAGCCTGCCGATGCGCGACATCGCGCAGACGCTTGGCTTTGGCAGTGCCGCATATTTCACCCGTTTCATTACCCAGCACACCGGCGAGACTCCCAGCGCATTGCGCAAATCGGCACGCGGTGACGCAAAACCGCAGGTCCAGAACCGCTGATTTCGCAAACGGACCGCGAAAACTGTACAGAAGTGTCGTTTTCTCAATCGCGACAGCCTGGATGTCGTTTTTTTACTTCATGGTGTCGATACTGTGCATTGACCTGATGGCGGAACTATTGCCGTATGGGAAAGTCGAGATACCCTGTGACTAGTCAACTATCTCAACATGATACCAATAGCCCGCGGCGCGGGGTCTCGTATCCGAGGAGACCCGCACAACGACGGTCTGGAACCGGGAGAAATCAATGACCACCACCAAACACAAGAGCGCGTCCCCCCATTGGGCGGCAGAAATGCATGCGCAGGAACTTAAGACCGGCAAGATCTCACGTCGCGAGTTTCTGACTCGCGCCACAGCTTTGGGTGTCTCGGCGACAGCAGCCTATGGCATGATCGGTCTCGCCGCCCCAGCACGCGCTGCAACCGAAATGCAGGATGGCGGCACCCTGCGTGTCCAGATGAACGTCCGTGGCCTGAAAGATCCGCGCACCTATGACTGGTCCGAGATCGGCAACGAATCGCGCGGCACCCTGGAATATCTCGTCGAATACAACAACGACGGGAGCTTCACGCCGATGCTTCTGGAGAGCTGGGAAGTCAACGATGCCGCCGACGAATACACGTTGAACGTGCGCCAGGGCGTCAAGTGGAACAATGGCGACGACTTCACAGCCGAAGATGTGGCGCGGAACATCATCGGCTGGTGCGACAAGGACATGGAAGGCAACTCCATGGCCGGCCGTTTCAGCAGCCTGATCGACCCTGACACCGGGACGGCCCTCGATGGCGCCATCGAAGTGGTGGACAGCCACACGGTAAAGCTGAAGCTGCCGACCTCTGACATTTCCATCATCCCCGGCATGGCGGACTATCCCGCCGCCATCACCCATGCCAGCTTCTCTGCCGATGATGCGCAGAATGCGGTCGGCACCGGCCCCTATCTGATTTCGGAACTCGAAGTTGGCGTGAAATGCGTTCTGACCCGCAACGAAGACCACACATGGTGGGGCGAAGCGGTCTTTGGCAAACCGGCGCTGGATACCATCGAATACATCGACTTTGGCACCGATCCATCCTCGTGGCTGTCCGCGCTGGAATCCGAAGAAGTCGACATGCTCTATGAATCCGTTGGTGAATTCATCGACGTGATGGACGCGCTGGGCTTTGTGAAATCCGAAGTCGTGACCATGGCCACCATCGTCGTGCGCCCGAACCAATTGGCAGAAATCGACGGCAAGACGCCATATGCGGACAAACGCGTCCGTCAGGCAATCAATATGGCCGTCGACAACAACATCTGTCTGGAACTGGGCTATGGCAACCGGGGTGTGGTCGCGGAAAACCACCATGTCGGTCCGGCCCACCCGGAATATGCCGAGCTGCCAAAGAAAGAAGCCGACCCCGAAGGTGCACGTGCCCTGATGGAAGAAGCCGGGATGATGGATTTCGAACACGAGATCATCTCCATCGACGACGACTGGCGCAAGAACACCACCGATGCGGTCGCCGCGCAGCTGCGCGACGCGGGCTTCAAGGTGAAACGGACCGTGCTGCCGGGCTCCACCTTCTGGAATGACTGGACCAAATATCCGTTCAGCTCCACCAACTGGAACCACCGTCCCTTGGGCGTGCAGATCTGGGCGCTGGCCTATCGCTCTGGCGAGGCCTGGAACGAATTCGGCTGGTCGAACCCGGAATTCGATGCGCTGCTGACCGAAGCTCTGGCCATCGCGGATGTGGACAAGCGCCGCGAAGTTGTCGCCAAGGGTCAGGCGCTGATCCAGGAAGAAGGGGTGACCATCCAGCCCTACTGGAAATCCCTGTTCCGTCACATGCGCGAGGGCGTCAGCGGCGCCGATATGCATATCTCTTACGAGCACCATCACTACAAATGGGGTTGGGCGGCCTAAGCCGTGCCAACCACCCGATAATCCTGGGTTGCCCCTCTTGCTCTCGGGCCTGGGGCAGCCCTGAAAGACCAAACAAAAACAAGAACAAGACGGCCCCCGATCCGGAATGCCCAGTTTCGGCACCATTCAGGGCCAGCCGACCGCCAGTCTGCAGGGGATCACATGGGACTATTCATATTGCGTCGCACGGGCGTGATGATCATGACGGCGTTGTGCCTGACGTTCATCGTGTTCTTTCTGACAAATCTCTACCCGAACCTGGAAAAGCTCGCCAAGACCGAAGGCAACTTTCGCATGTCGGACGAGGCCGTCGCCAGCTGGCTGAACAAAAACGGTTACGGTCAACCGATGGCCGTCAAATACGGCCAGTGGCTGGGCGTGGTGCCGGGCTGGACCTATGTCAGCGACGCAGGCGTCAGCGGCCGCTGCGTGACCGGCACCGTGCCGCCGGAGGTGGCCGCCGATGCGCCCCGGTTCTGCGGCATCCTTCAGGGCGACTGGGGCTATTCCACCCGTTTCAAGACTGGCGTCGGGGATATCATCCAGACGC
Organism: Tritonibacter horizontis; assembly: GCF_001518015.1. Lineage (GTDB taxonomy): Bacteria > Pseudomonadota > Alphaproteobacteria > Rhodobacterales > Rhodobacteraceae > Epibacterium > Epibacterium horizontis. The sequence continues at coordinate 15,299 of NZ_LPUY01000074.1, read as the reverse complement.
GGCTCGGCAATACCGGCTATCTGATGATGTGGGTGCTGATCCTGATGATCCCCTCGGCGCTGATCGTCGGAGTGCTGGCAGGCATGCGCGAAGGCTCCGCCATGGACCGGTCGCTCTCCACCCTGTCGATCATGACCACCGCGACGCCGGAATATGTATCGGGTGTGATCTTTATCGCGGTTTTTGCCTCGACCACGGTGGGGCTCAACTGGTTCAAGGGCACCGCCACCGCCGCGATGGAAAACCCGACCTTTGAAAATTTCTTTTTGCCGGTGCTGACCATCGCGCTTTATGGCATGGGCTATATCGCCCGCATGACCCGCGCCTCGATGACAGAGGTCATGACAGCGCAATATGTGCGCACGGCGCGGCTCAAAGGGGTGAGTTTCCCCAACATCGTGCTGAAACACGCCCTGCGCAATGCGCTGATCGCGCCGTTTACCGTTATCATGCTGCAGTTTCCCTGGCTGTTGAATGGCGTCGTGATCGTCGAAACCCTGTTCAACTACAAAGGCTTCGGCTGGGCGCTGGTCGAAGCTGCAAGCAACAATGACATCGAGCTGCTGCTGGCAATCTCCGTTGTCTCCGTCATCGTGGTTCTGCTGACACAGCTCATTGCCGATATCGGCTATGTGTTCCTGAACCCCCGTATTCGAATTTCCTAAGGCAGGGAGGCATCTCATGGACCCTTTGACATGGACGGGCTCGCTCGCCTTTCTCAACATGATCTTCGCGATTGCACTTGTGGCGATGGCCGCGGCTCTTGTGATCTGGATGCTGCTCAGCATCCTCACCGCCGGAACGCGCCATGTCGCCAACGCGGATGGCACAATGACACTGGCCGGCAACCCGCAGGCGATAGCAGGGCTTGGCGTAAAATTCAGCTGTCTCTTGGTGGCGGCCCTCGCGCTGGCCTATGTCGTGTTGGGGCTGATCCTGGGAAGCGACGCTGGCATCCTGGGCGCAATATCGCGCCAGTTGCTGCCAACCTGGGTGGCATTGCTGCTGCTCTTTGGCCTGTCGGTCAGCTTCAAACGCCGGCTTGGTCTCTATGGCAAGCTTTTTGACAGCCCGATTGGCATGATCGGCTTTGCCCTGGTGATGTTCTGGGTCTTCACCGGCCTGTTCGGCGCGCTGGACCTGATTGCCACCCATGATCCGCTTGGGCAGATCTCCGGCATGAAAAACAAGGTCCCCGGCACGCCGGTCCGGGGCGCGGATGAGGGGGACTATGCCTGGTATCTTCTGGGCGGCGACAACCTGGCGCGGGATGTCTTTTCCCGCGTGGTCAAAGGCGCGGGCGAGGTTCTGAAATATGCCCCCCTCGCGACGCTCTTTGCCTTTATGGTCGGGATCACGCTGGGCCTGCCTGCTGGTTATTATGGCGGGCGCCTCGACACGGCGCTGTCGTTCATTGCGAACCTGATCCTGGCCTTTCCGGTCATCTTGTTGTTCTACCTCCTCGTCACACCAGAGATCGTGGCGACCGGTTTGCCGCAGTTCATGGCGGTGGTGCTCTTTGCCTTTCCGCTGGTGTTCTGCGCGGTGCTGATCCACTCGCGGTTCCGCACCCAGCCCGGTAAAAACCGGATCTGGCTGGCGGTCGTGCTGCTGCCGATCTTTCTGACCTATATGTCGCTGATCAACTCCGCCGGGTCCAAGATCGACTTTTGGCCGCTGGATTTCTTTGAGGTCCCCGGCGGTGTGCTGGTGGTGTTTGTCTCTGTGGTGTTTGTGAATTCGCCGACCGTGTTCCGCATCGTGCGGGGCCTCGCCATGGACATCAAGACGCGCGACTACGTGGCCGCCGCCCAGACCCGTGGCGAACGGCCCTGGTATATCATGCTCTGGGAAATTCTGCCGAATGTGCGCGGTCCGCTGATCGTCGATTTCTGCCTGCGCATCGGCTACACCACCATCCTGCTTGGCACGCTTGGCTTCTTCGGCCTGGGTCTGCCCCCCGAAAGCCCGGACTGGGGCTCGACCATCAATGACGGGCGCAAGCTGCTGCGGATCTACCTGCACCCTGCCTTGCCGCCTGCGGTGGCGTTGATGAGCCTGGTTTTGGGGCTGAACCTGCTGGCCGATGGCCTGCGCGAAGAGAGCCTGAAAGACTGATATGCACTCGGCCGGGCCCGTCCCGGCCGCCGCCCAAGGTATTCTGGCCCAGACCGACCCAGCTGTTTCGGATGGTCCACCAGGGAGACGAAGATGAGCAAACTTGCAGATTACGACGGCCCGATCCTGGAGATCGACAAACTGTCCATCTCCTTTTTCACCCGCCTGCGCGAAATCCCGGCGGTGATGGATTTCTCCGTCTCCGTGCAACCGGGCGAAGCGGTCGGGCTGGTCGGCGAATCCGGTTGCGGCAAATCCACCGTGGCGCTGGGCGTGATGCAGGATCTCGGCAAAAACGGCCGGATCGTCGGCGGCTCGATCAAGTTCAAGGGCCAGGACCTGTCGGACATGACCGCCGAGGAGCTGCGCGACGTGCGCGGCAACGAGATCGCGATGATCTATCAGGAGCCGATGGCCTCGCTCAACCCGGCGATGAAGATCGGCAAGCAACTGATGGAAGTGCCGATGATCCACGAAGGCGTCAGCGAAAAAGAGGCCTTTGCCCGCGCGCTCGAGGTGGTCACGGATGTGAAACTGCCGGACCCCAAACGCATCCTGTCCTCCTACCCGCACCAACTGTCGGGTGGTCAGCAGCAACGGATCGTCATCGCCATGGCGTTGATGTCGAAACCCTCGCTGTTGATCCTGGACGAACCGACCACCGCGCTCGATGTGACGGTCGAGGCCGCCGTGGTCGAGCTGGTCAAGGATCTTGGCAAGAAATACGGCACATCGATGCTGTTCATTTCGCACAACCTCGGGCTGGTGCTGGAAACCTGTGACCGGATCTGCGTGATGTATTCCGGCGAGGCGGTGGAGCGTGGCTCCATCGAGGATGTTTTTGACGAGATGCGCCACCCCTATACGCAGGCGCTGTTCCGGTCGATCCCCCTGCCCGGCGCGGACAAGAACAGCCGCCCGCTGGTGGCCATTCCCGGCAATTTCCCCCTGCCGCATGAACGGCCCAGAGGCTGCAATTTTGGCCCGCGCTGCGACTTTTTCGTGGCCGGACGCTGTGACGCGGGCGATATCGCGATGGTGAGCGTTCCCGACAACGAACGCCACCACACCCGCTGCGTCCGTTTTCAGGACATCGACTGGTCCGCGCCGCTGACCCTGGGCGCGCAGAAGCAGAAAAACGAACCCGGACGCGTGGTCCTGAAGATAGACGGGCTGAAGAAATACTACGAGGTCGCGGCCAATGCGTTATTTGGGGGGGGCGCCACCAAGGTCGTAAAGGCGAACGAAACGCTGAGTTTCGAAGCCCGCGAATCCGAAACACTCGCCATCGTCGGCGAGTCCGGCTGCGGCAAATCCACCTTTGCCAAGGTCCTGATGGGGCTGGAGACCGCAACCGAAGGCGAGATCCTGCTCGACAATCGCAATATTGAACAGATCCCGATCCAGGCGCGCGATGCGGGCACCATTGCCGATGTGCAGATGGTGTTTCAGAACCCCTTTGACACGCTCAACCCGTCGATGACGGTGGGGCGGCAGATCATCCGTGCGCTGGATGTCTTTGGCATTGGCAACAACGACGTGGAGCGCAAAGAGCGGATGCTGGAGCTGCTGGATCTGGTGAAACTGCCGCGCGCCTTTGCCGACCGGATGCCGCGACAGCTTTCTGGTGGGCAGAAACAGCGGGTCGGCATTGCCCGCGCCTTTGCCGGTGGGGCGCGGATCGTGGTGGCGGACGAACCTGTCTCCGCATTGGATGTGTCGGTTCAGGCCGCGGTCACCGACCTGTTGATGGAAATCCAGCGCAAGGAAAAAACCACCTTGCTGTTCATCAGCCACGATCTGTCGATCGTGCGCTATCTGTCGGACCGGGTGATGGTGATGTATCTCGGCCATGTGGTCGAACTCGGCGATACGGATCAGGTCTTTTCGCCGCCCTATCACCCCTATACCGAGGCCCTGTTGTCGGCCGTACCAATTGCCGACACCTCGATCGAGAAAACACATATCGTGCTGGAGGGCGACATTCCCTCGGCGATGAATCCACCGCCCGGCTGCCCCTTCCAGACCCGCTGTCGCTGGAAATCAAAAGTGCCCGGCGGGCTGTGCGAGACCGACGTGCCCCCCATCCGCAGCCTTGCAAACGGTCATCAGATCAAATGCCATCTGAGCGACGCGGACCTGAACAGCATGGAGCCGGTGATCAAGATCGCAGCCGAATGACCTGGGTGCGACCGCGGCGCCCTGTCCCGTCGCGGCGCTGACGGGCACCACACTTGCCGCCCCACGCCGCTGAGAACGGCAAAAAGCTGCCCCGCCAGATCCGGCAGGGCAGCTTTTTGATCCATTGCTTCGGGCGATCCGACGGAAACCTCCGCCGACGCCGGTCGAGCGGCCAGATCACAGAAGGGCGATGACGGTTTAGCGCAGCGCCTCGTCAAAGGTTTCCCATGCGGAAATCCAACGGTCCCCGCCAAGGGCCTCGGCAACCGGAGCCAGCTCTGCCTCGTAGGTTTTCCAATGCCCCTGCGTGTCAGGTGACAATTCCTCGTGGCCCAGCTTGGCGGCGACATTGTCGATCACACACAGCGGGTTCGGCGTCAGGCAGGCCTCCTGGAAATCCAGTCCTGAATGCTCCAGCAGCTTGGCGATCTCACTGTCGGGGCTCTGCACCAGCGCCTCGTAAGATTGCATATGCATGGCGTCGCCCAGCTTGCCCGCATAATGCGTGGCCGAGGAATAGACCGCGCGGGTGGCCTGAGCGATCCAATCTGCCCGCGAGGCGAGCCCATTGCCGTTGAGCACATTGGACGCGACATTGGCCAGAGCGGTGTCCAGCGGATGACGCGACATAAAGACGAATTTGGCCTCGGGGAACAGAATCTGTGCCAGCCCGAATTCAAGACAGCCCAGCGGGTGGGCGTCGACAATGGTCTTGCAACCGGCAGCCTGGCCCCCCAGCGCGCGTTCCAGATAATACTGACGGAAGATGTCGATCTCTTCAGCAGTCAGCTGGTCCAGCCAGTCCCAATAGTTGCAGGGGCGATCTGTCTTGGCCAGATGCATGCGGATGGCGCCATGGGTACGCGAGAGCGCGGTGGTTTCGCCGACGCTGAACACGTTGGAATGTTTCGACAGGATGCGGTTCACCAGCCCGGTGCCCGCCATTGGCATCCCACCCACAAAGACGATCTTTGGCAGATCGGCCGTGTCGCCTGTTTCAATGCGCGGCTCGAACAGTTGCTCTTGTTCCTGAACCATTTCGTCAAAGATCGCAGGGACAAACGTGCCCCCGACTTCCTGTCGGGACGATTGGAACAGCGTGTAGGCGACCGATGTCTCGCCTGCGGCATGGGCAATCTGAGCCAGCGCATGATGCACCAGCGCGCGATGGCTCGCGGCCAGATCGTCACGTTCAGACAGCGAAAGCAGGCGTTGTGCATAAAGGCTGTCGACCGAAAAAGTCTCGATCCCGTTCAGGGCCGTCAGGGCGGGGATGGAGTTCGGATCCTGTTGCAGCACCTGCTCGAACGCCGTCGCGGCATCGCTCAGTTCGCCATTGCTCTGCAGCATCAGACCCAGTTTGCCCCAGCTGGCGGCATCTTCGGGGTGACTGTCGGTGATATGCTTCATGACATTGATCGCATTGTCAAAGTCACGCATTTCATAAAAACAGTCGGCGGTGCGTTCAAGCAGCCGCAGATCAAGTTCACCAGACTTGACATAGGGCAACATCACGCTGAGAGATTGCGCATATTTGCCCGTGGACATCAGTCCGTCGACGGTTGCGAATGCCTCGCTCAAGGCATCGGGAATTTGGCTGTTTTCTACCAGCATGTAACGTTCGCCCTTCTATAACGATGCGCCCGACCCTGCGGCAGAGAAGTGAACCCCCGGTAAATCGGTTGGTTCAAAATTGTGTCTTTTTCTTGGAAATTCACGCAAACCCGCCTTGGTTGTGCTTCGCGCGCGCCCAATTTGGCCAGATCACTCGTATCTGGCGTCCGTCAACGTGCGCAAGAACGCCACCAATGCGTCGATCCGGCGCGCATCCAGAGCAGGCCCATGGGTCAGCTCTTCGGTCGCAATTGTCTCGGGCACCGGCGGCGCACCCCAGGGGGCGTTTGTCTCCGGGTTGATCTGGGCTGACGGGGCGTTGCTATTGTATTTGTTATAGAAGGCCACGACCGTGCGCAGGTCCTGAAACACACCATTGTGCATATAGGGCGCCGTCACCGCGACGTTGCGCAGGGTCGGCGTCTTGAACGCACCGCGTGCGCCGGGGTCATCCACCAACGGATTGTCGAGCAGACCATTGTCGACCCAGTTGGCGTCAACACCGTTTTCCCTCCGCGCCACAAGGTTCGCGGGCACCCCGATGTTGTGGTAGCGGAAATCGGTGAAGGGCTCGGCCGGGTCGATGGCGCTTCGCTGCAGCTGGTGGCATTGGTTGCAGTTGGTGAATTGCTCGGAAAAGAACAACAGCCGCCCCAGCTCTTCTTCTGGGCTGAGGTCAATCTCGCCGCGCAGGAACCGGTCGTACTTGCTGTCAAAGGGCTGAAATTCAGCACTTTGTTCAAAGGTCGCCAGGGCAGCGGTCAGGGCGGCAAATCCCCCGGCGGCGTCCTGGGGGATGTCCACGCCGTAGATCGCGTCAAAGGCGGCAACGTAATCGGCATTCTCCGCGAGCCGCGCCACCGCCTCGGCCTCGCTTGTCAGGCCAAGCTCGATCGGGTTGAGGATCGGCCCACCTGCCTGGGCTGCCAGATCCGCCGCGCGCCCGTCCCAGAATTGCCCCCCGACCCAATCGCCCTCGTCATTGCGGTGAAAGGCGGGCGACAGCGCCGCATAGGCCGCCGACGGCGCATGGCGCGTGCCCAGGGACACGCCATCATCGCCGCGCGAAAAGGCGCCGTCAGCCTCCCGGCGCGGGTCGACAAAACCGGCATTGGGGTCATGACAGCTGGCACAGGACTGGGTTCCATTGGCCGAAAGCGCTGTCTCGAAAAACAATGCCTCGCCAAGCGCAACGGCAGTCGCAAGCTCCCCAGCCACGACAGAGGTCGCAGAGGTTGCCAGAAAGGTGAAACAGACAGCTGCGCGAAAGACCATGCCTCGGGGACTCCGTTTGTCAGGGTCGTTGTCTAGCGCAGCCGCCGCCTGTTTTCCAGACAGCAGAGACGCGGCAAATGCCCGACCTGTCCGCGCCCCTGCCCGACCTGCCGCCGACAGGCCATGTCAGCGGGCCATGCGCACGCCGCTGCTAGACATAGATCACAATCAACAGCGTCAGCAGATTGACCGAGGCAAACTGCATCAACACCGGATGCCGCCGGCTGACCATCGCCGCAAAGACCGCCCCTGCGACAGACATCAGCCCGCCCAAAAGCGCCATAAGTCCCGCCAGCATTCCCAACCAGCCGCCGTCCGCCCCCCAGGGCAGCGTTGCCAACGCCAAACCCTTGATCAGCAATCCGATCAAGGCGCCGACACAAACGCCCAGCACCGTCGGTGTAATGTCGCGCAGCGCCACCGGCTTGCCATGGTGGCGCAGAATCGCCTCCACCAGTTCCGGGCGGGGCTCTGCGCCGGGGACCCAACCCATCCGCGCCACCTGCCCTTCAAACGTTTTCCCACTCACCACTGTCCCTCCATGTTGCGGAGGAAATTTACCTCTCATTAAGGCAAATTAATGACCGGTTAACGAAGCCGCAGAGGCAAATGGTTAATCTTCGGGATCTATCCACAGGAAATTTCAGCCGCAGCAGGTTTGCCTGCCCCTAGCTGCCCAGGATCCGGCGCACATAGGTCTGGGTTTCCTCGAATGGCGGCACGCCACCGTATTTTCGCACCGCTTCCGGGCCGGCATTATAAGCCGCCAGCGCCAGCCGCCAGGATCCGAACTTGCGGTACTGCTGGGCAAGGTATTTGGCCCCCCCGCGCAGATTTTCAGCCGGAACAAGAGGATCCACCCCCAGCAACGACGCCGTCGTGGGCATCAGTTGCGCCAGCCCCAGCGCGCCTTTGTGCGATTCGGCCACCGGGTTCCAGTTGCTTTCCTGCTGGACCAGTCGCAAGAACAGGTCCTCCGGCACCCCATTGGCCCGGGCAGCACTGCGCGCCACTTCGAGGAACTCTCCTCGATAGCTGCCACTGTAGATGGGCAGAACGTCGTCTTTCAGGCTATCAGGTTTCAGTCGTTCGGAATTCTGGTACTGGCTGGCAGCCCGCGTATCGAGAAATTTCGTCTGCGCGGCAAAGGCCTTGCGTTTGTCAGAGTTCTTGAACAGGTCCGCAGCCGCCAAAGGCGTTGCACAGGCGGACAGGAACAGGGCAGCGGGGATCAGGCGTCGCATCAGGTCTTGGGTACATCTGTGGCCTCGGATGAGGGCAATATAGTGAAGTTGTCGCGAAATGGAAGAATTCCGGTTCATCTCGCGACACGTTCGAAAAAATGCCACCCCTGCGGGTGGATCCTGTCCGCTCCTGCTCTTTCATCGCCCAGCCGGTGCCGCTACTGTAACGCCCAGGCAACGGATGGGATTCGACATCCCTCCAGGCGACCCGTCGCAGACGCTCACGTGATAGAAAGAAACAAAGGACAGGACCCATATGGCCGGCTCCCTGAACAAGGTAATGATCATCGGAAATCTGGGCCGCGACCCGGAAATCCGCAGTTTCCAGAACGGCGGCAAGGTGTGCAATCTGCGCATTGCCACATCTGAGAACTGGAAGGATCGCAACACTGGCGAACGCCGCGAGAAAACCGAATGGCATTCGGTCGCGATCTTCAGCGAAGGCCTGGTCCGCGTGGCCGAGCAATATCTGAAGAAAGGATCGAAGGTCTATATCGAAGGCCAGCTGCAGACCCGCAAATGGCAGGATCAAAACGGTCAGGATCGCTATTCAACCGAGATCGTGCTGCAGGGCTTCGGCTCCACGCTGACCATGCTCGACGGCCGTGGTGAAGGCGGCGGTGGCTTTGGCGGCGGCGGCGACCAGGGCGGTGACTACGGTGGCGGCTATGGTGGCGGCGGTGGCGGTGGCTACGGCGGTGGCAATCAGGGTGGCGGCAACCAGGGCGGCGGCTTTGGCGGCGGTGGTCCCTCGCAGAACATCGACGACGACGAAATCCCGTTCTGAAGCTTCCGCAGGCCCATGCGCCTGCGACAAAGACAAACGAAAAACCCGGTCGCATGCAGCGGCCGGGTTTCTTGTTTGACCTCACCGGTCGGGGGGGCGGCGAAGGCGCCGCCGCCGCGTCTGGCCCTAGGCCGAGGGGCCGCGTTCGGCCAGGGCAGCCTCCAGCACCGACGTCACCGCCGCGGGCGGCACGTCGCCGGTCACAAAGGCCGTGCCGATGCCGCGTGCCAAAATGAACCGCAATTGCCCGTCGACCACCTTTTTGTCCTGCCCCATCAAATTGACCAACTCGGCCGCCGAGGGCAAATCGCCGTCGATATCGCGCAGGTCCGTCTTCATTCCCATCGCCTTCAGATGGGCGCGTACCCGGCTTGGTTCTTCCTGACTGCACAGACCCAGCCGGGCCGAGAGTTCAAACGCCAGTGCGCAGCCAATGGCGACACCCTCGCCATGCATCAGCCGATTGCCATATCCGGTGGCCGCCTCCAGCGCGTGACAGAAGGTGTGACCAAGGTTCAGCAACGCCCGGTCCCCCTGTTCCGTCTCGTCGCGCACCACGATATCCGCCTTCATCTGCACCGACCGCGCCACCGCTTCGACCCGCAGGGCCATATCGCCCGCCGCCATCGCCGGCGCGTTGACCTCAAGCCAGTCAAAGAAAGCCGCATCGCCCAGCAGGCCATATTTGACGACTTCACCGTAACCGGCAAGGAAATCGCGTTTGGTCAATGTCCCAAGGACAGCGGTATCGGCCAGCACCAGCGTTGGCTGATGAAAGGCCCCGATCAGGTTCTTGCCCTGGGGCGCGTTGATCCCGGTCTTGCCGCCCACGGAACTGTCCACCTGCGCCAGCAGCGAGGTCGGGATCTGCACGAACCGCACTCCGCGACGCAGGACAGCGGCGGCGAACCCGGCAAGGTCGCCAATGACGCCGCCGCCAAAGGCGACCACGACATCGCCGCGCTCCACTTTCTTTTCCAGCAACCACTCCACCGCACGGGTGAACTGGGGCCAGCCCTTGGTGCTTTCGCCGGCTGGCAGGGCCAGGGCCTCCATTTCGATGCCCTCGCGCGCAAGCCCGGCCCGCAGCGCGTCCAGATGCAGCGCCGCGACCGTCTCATCGGTCAGAACGGCCACCTTCGGGCGCCGCAACAGCGGTGCAATCCAGTGCCCGGCGCGCGCCACCAAATCCGGCCCAATGACAACGTCATAGGCACGATCCCCCAGTGGGACATGAACGATCCGTTCCATTAGCTCTTCTCCAGCACATCAGGGCGGGCCGACAAGGCCTCCAGCACCCGGTCCACCATCGCCTCGATCGAGACCTGCCCGTCCGAGGCCACAACCAGATCCGCCTGCGCATAGATCGGCACGCGGGCGTTATAAAGGTCGGTCAGCGTTTGGTAGGGGTTGTTTGAGCGCAACAACGGACGGCTGTCGCGCCCCTTCACCCGTTTCCACAACACGTCCAGATCCGCCTGCAGACAGACCGCCACGCCGGTCTCGGAAATCACCTTTCGATTGCGCGGCGCAAGAAAGGCCCCGCCTCCGGTTGACAAGATACCGCATTCTTCTTTCAGCAGACGGCAGATGACCTGATATTCCTTTTCGCGAAAAAAAGGCTCGCCATCGCGGGCGAAAATCTCCGGGATCGACATATTCGCGGCGGTTTCGATCTCGTGGTCACTGTCCAGAAACGGCACCTTCAGGCGCGCGGCCAGGGCCCGGCCGACGGCGGTTTTGCCAGCCCCCATCATGCCGACCAGCACGATTGTCTTCCTCAAGGTCCCAGGCACGCAACTTTCTGCCACCGTGCCGGTGATTTGGTCTTTTTCGCTCATTCTTCCGTGAATGACGTGATATTGCCGAAAAGGCCATATATAAAACTCGTAAAACAGGCAAAGAAGCAGGCACCGGGACACCCATGGCACGTTTGGCAAAATACTTGGCGATCCTCATTCTTCTGGCAGCGATTGCGCTGGTGGCATATGCTTATATCGGCCCCTGGTTCGGCGCGGATTTCTCGGCTCCGGCCGCAGAAGTGCGCAAACCTGTCGTGCTCAATGCCGACTAGATCTGCAGCTCTGGCTCTTGCCGGTTTTGTGCTGTTCGCCAGTCCGGGCTGGGGCAGCGATCCGCTGAATGCCATCGACTGGCTGGCCTCCGGCAGCTCATCGGAAAACCTGCCCGCCACCTTGTTGCTGGAACCCCCGGTGGCGCAATCCGCCCATGGGCCCGACATCACCGTCACCCCGCTGGAGCGGCTCCTGCCGCCGGTCGGTCTGGTCTCTCAAAACCGTACGGGTCTGCCCGTGACCCTGTGGCAGGGCAGCCCGCCGCAGCGCCTCGCCGATCTGATCCGCGACGTTTCCGTCGACACCCTGCCGGCCCTGCAGTCGCTGCTGATGACGCTGTTGCTGACCGAGGCGCGACCGCCGTTTGACGACAACGATCTGGTCCTGCTGGCCCGGCTGGACCGCCTGCGCGACATCGGCGCCACTGACCCGGTTCAGGCGCTTGTGCAGGAGGCCGGCCCGACAGCCACTCCCGACCGCTTCGCGCGCTGGTTTGATGCCACCCTGCTGAACGGTGATGAGGACCGCAGCTGTGCGGCGCTGACCGCGGATCCCTATCTGATGGAGGATTACGGCGCCCGGATTTTCTGTGCGGCGCGCCGTGGTGATTGGCCCACAGCGGCGCTGATGCTGGAGACCGCTCACGCGCTGGGGCTGATCTCGAACCCGGAACTGTCGCTGTTTGACCGGTTCCTCAATCCTGACATCTACGAAGGCATGCCGCCGCTGCCCTCGCCGACCAGCCCGACGCCGCTGGAATTTCGCATCTTCGAAGCCATCGGAGAGCCGATGCCCACGGCCACCCTGCCGCGCGCCTTTGCCAGCGCCGATCTGCGCGACATCACCGGCTGGAAGGCGCAGCTGGAAGCCGCCGAACGTCTGACCCGCAGCCGGGCCATGAACCCCAACCAACTGCTTGGCCTGTTCACCGCGCGCCAGCCTGCGGCCTCTGGCGGGATCTGGGATCGCGTGGACGCGGTCCAGCGATTTGATACCGCCCTCGGCACCGGTAGCGCAGAGGCCATCCGCAAGACCTTGCCCGCGCTGTGGACAGCCGCGCAGGATGCCGGACTGGAAATGATCATGGCGGAGCTGTTCGCGCCGCGCCTGGCGGAGGTCACCCTGACGGGCGAGGCCGCCCGCATCGCCTGGGACATGCGCCTGCTCTCGCCCGCCTATGAAGCCGCCGCCGCCGACCCGCCGGACCAATCGGCCCCGACGCTGTTCCTGGCCAGTCTGGCGCAGGGAGAGCCCGACCCCACTGTTGCCGCCTCGGCCCTGGAGCGCACCATTGCACGCGCCTTTGGCCCGGACAGCACCTTGCCGGATCCGCAGAAACACCTGCTGGACGAGGGGCGCCTTGGCGAGGCCATCCTGGTGACGATGAAGAGCTTTTCCTACGGCGCCGATGGCAACCTGGACGCCGTGGCCCAATCGCTCTCTGCCTTCCGCCAGATGGGGCTGGAAGACACCGCCCGCCGTGCGGCATTGCAGCTGCTGCTGATACCACGCCGGTGATCGCCATGCAGCCCCCCTCAGACGACATGCAGTGGATCTCCACCTTTCTGGACGCGCAGGCGGCCGAACTGGGGGCTGCGCGCAATACGCTTCTGGCCTACGGGCGCGACCTGAAAGACGTCGCGCAATGGCTTTCGGCAAAAAAAATGAGGTTTTCCAATGCGCAACAGGCCGACATTGAGGCCTATCTGATCCTGTGCGATGGTCAGGGCCTTAGCCGCGCAACCCGCGCGCGCCGACTGTCGTCGATCAAACAGATCTATCGCTTCGCCTTTGAGGAAGGCTGGCGCGCCGACAATCCCGCGTTGCAGATCAAAGGGCCCGGCCGGGCGAAATCTCTCCCCAAGACGCTGACCATCACAGAGGTCGACCGCCTTCTTGCAGCAGCGCGCGATGTGGGTCGCTCCGCCGCCGACCGCACCCGCAACACCTGCCTGATGGAGCTGCTTTACGCCACCGGGATGCGCGTGAGCGAACTGGTGTCCCTGCCGGTTGCCAGCGCCCGTGGCAATCCCAGGATGTTGCTGATCCGTGGCAAGGGAGACAAGGAGCGGATGGTGCCCCTGTCGCCCCCCGCGCGCCAGGCGCTTGCCGCATGGCTGAACCAGCGCGATACCAACGAGGCTGCCCGCGAAGGCAAAGGTCACAAACCCTCGCTGCATCTGTTTCCCTCCCACAGCAAGGAAGGCCACCTGACCCGGCACCGCTTTTACCTGCTGATCAAGGAACTGGCCGTGGCCGGGGGGGTGTCACCCGAAAAGGTCACCCCCCATACGCTGCGCCATGCCTTTGCCACCCATCTTCTGGCCAATGGTGCCGATTTACGGGCGATTCAGGCATTGCTCGGTCATGCGGATATTGCAACGACCGAGATCTATACCCATGTGCTCGACGCCCGTCTGGCAGAGCTGGTGCACATGCATCACCCGCTGGCGGGCAACACGGATGATAGCAACGAGCGATAGTCCGGCCTGCGCCTGGCCCCGATCCGGGGGCCGCCTCACCGACAACGCTTGATCCCACCCGCAGACAGCCGCATAACCAAACGAAAGCGAAGGTATTTCAGGACCTCTCATGGACAGCACAACGACCATTTTCGACAGTTCTTTCTGGATTACCACCGGTGGGATCTTCCTGCTGCTCGTGCTTTCGGGGTTCTTTTCCGGCTCCGAGACCGCACTGACGGCGGCCTCGCGCGGCAAGCTGCGCAGCCAGGCCGATAAAGGCTCTCATGGGGCGGAACGGGCGCTGGAGGTGACCGAAGACAGCGAACGGCTGATCGGTTCCGTTCTGCTGGGCAACAACCTGGTGAATATTCTCGCCGCCTCGCTGGCCACGGCCCTGTTCACAAAGATTTTTGGCGAAAGCGGCGTCGCCCTGGCCACTGTCGTCATGACGCTGCTGGTGCTGATCTTTGCCGAGGTCCTGCCCAAGACCTATGCCATCACCAACGCGGAAAAAGCCGCAGCGGCGGTTGCGCCCGTGATCGGAACCCTTGTGACCATCCTGGCGCCCGTCGTCGGCGCCGTGCGCCTGCTGGTGCGGGGGGTGCTGCGCATCTTTGGCGTCCAGATCGATCCCGACAGCCATATCATGGCCGTCCGGGAAGAGATCGTCGGCGCGCTTCAGATTGGCCATTCCGAAGGGGTGGTGGAGAAGGAAGATCGCGACCGGATCCTCGGCGCGCTGGATCTGTCCGACCGCTTTGTCGAAGAGATCATGCTCCACCGGTCCAAGATCGAAATGATCGACGCCGGCGCCGATGCCGAGGCGATCCTGGAGCAATGCCTGACCTCTTCGCATACCCGCCTGCCGGTGTATCGCAACGATCAGGAAAACATCATCGGCGTGGTGCATGCCAAGGATCTTTTGCGCAAGATGTATGCAAAAATCGGCGGCCCCGATGGCGATGCCTCCGCCCTGCGCGATTTCGAGATCACCGAGGTCACCAAGCCGCCCTACTTCATTCCCGAAACCACGACGCTGGACGACCAGATGCGCCAGTTCCTGCGGATGCGGACCCATTTCGCGCTGGTTGTGGATGAATATGGCTCGCTGCAGGGGCTGATCACGCTTGAAGACATCCTGGAGGAGATCGTTGGCGAGATCACCGATGAATTCGACCCGGCCGAGCGCAGCTTTGCCCGCAAGACCGGCGATGGCAATTACATCGTCGACGGCGCGACCACCATCCGGGACCTCAACCGTGCGATGGACTGGAACCTGCCGGATCTCGAGGCCAATACCGTCGCCGGGCTGGTCATCCATGAGGCCCAGATGATCCCCACCGTCGGGCAGGTTTTTTCCTTTCATGGCTTCCGTTTCGAAGTCACAGCCCGTGATGGAAACCGGGTGACAGGTCTGAAAATCCGCCCCCTGATTTCCTGAGGGCAGGATCAGAACACCGCCTGTTTTCCGCGCTGTCGCAGGGAGGGATTTCGCTTCGGGTTTTACCCGAAGCGACCGGCGCCGCGCGCCCCTGCGGGG
>NZ_LPUY01000073.1 GCF_001518015.1 Tritonibacter horizontis | reverse complement strand
CACAGGCGATCGGAAGGATCCGCGCGGTCTTGCGCTCGGGCGCGGCCAGTCCGTTTTCTGTCAGGCCCCCCTGCCCAGTGGTCGAACCCTGGACATGTCGAGCCTGACAGAAAACGGACTGGCCGCGCCCGAGCGCAAGACCGGGCGGATCCTTCTGATCGCCTGTGGCGCCCTGGCGCGTGAGATTCTGGACATCAAGGCGCTCAATGGCCTCGACCATATGGATCTGACCTGCCTGCCGGCAAAGCTCCACCTGTTTCCCGATCAGATCGTCAGCCATGTCGAAACCGCCGTGCAGAAACATCGGGCCGTCTACGATCAGATCTATGTGGTCTATGCCGATTGCGGCACTGGCGGGAAACTTGCCGACGCTTGCGCCCGGCTCGCCGTTGAAATGGTGCCCGGCCCGCATTGCTATGCGTTTTTCGAAGGCAATGCAGAGTTTGAGGATCGGCGCGAGGCCGGAGAAATCACCGCCTTTTACCTCACCGATTTTCTGGTGAAACAGTTCGATGCATTCATCTGGCGCCCGATGGGATTGGATCGCAACCCCGAGCTGCGCGACATGATCTTTGGCAACTACACGACGCTGGTCTACCAATCGCAACTGCGCGATCCCGCTCTGCTGCAGAAGGCGCGCGATTGCGCGTCACGGCTGGGGCTGGCGTTTGAGCATCGCCATACCGGCTATGGCGAGCTGGAAACAACCGTCACCCGCTGGGGACAGACCGCGGCAGCCGACGAATAACGACAGCGCCATCGGCCCCAAGGCAAGCGGGTCAAATCACCCCAATGCGGCAGCGGCAGTCTCGCGGATCCGTTCGATCATCGCCCGCAGCCCGTTGGACCGTTGTGCCGACAGGTGTTCGTTGAGCCCCAGCCGCTCCATCTCGCCGCGGGCATCCACGGCGAGCACCTCCGCCAGGGTCAGGCCGCTGTAGAGCTTCTGCAAAAGCGCGATCAACCCCTTGACGATCATCGCATCGCTATCCCCGTCAAACCGGAAAACCTGCCCCTCGATCTGCGTGTGCAACCAGACTTGACTGGCGCAGCCATCGACCTTTGTCGCCGGAACCTTCAAGGCGTCGTCCAGCGGCGCCATCGCCTTGCCCTGCTCGATGACATGGCGATACCGGTCCTCCCAGTCTTCGATGAACTCGAAATCTTCGACGATCTCTTCAAAGGCGGCGGTGGCCATGGCTGTCCTCATCTCAACGTCCAGGGGGAGTAGATCGGACCTAGGCCAGGCCTGCGTCGTTTTCAACCGCTTTTCAACGCCGCTTCAATCGGGTAGTCAGATTTGCAAGCAACACTGACTGCGGCAGGTACTCATGCGTATTACTCTCGGCGCCCTTCTGATCGGCACATTGGTCCTGTCCTCTTGCGGCGGCTGGCGCGACTCTCGCGTAAACCCCACAAACTGGTTCGGCAACTCTCGCGAGGCCGCCGGATCAAAGGTCGAGGCACCAAACCCGAACCCGCTGATCCCCGACACCGACAAGGACCGGGTCAACCTGCTTGGGCGCGACGACGATACTGTCGATCACAGCCAGCCCATCGCAACCATCGTCGATATCGACATTCAACGCACCCCGATCGGCGCGATTGTCACCGCAGTCGGACAGGCCACCCGGAACGGCGCCTATGAGGCCGCGCTGGTCGCCAGCGACCCCCAAGAGCCAGGCCGTCTCGAATTTACGTTTCGCGTGACCTACCCGGACAAGGCAACCTACCGTGGCACCGAAGCGACCCGGACAATCCGCGCCGCTGTCAGCCTCACCAATCAGGATCTGGCCGGTGTGCGTGTCATTCGCGTGGTCGGGGAGACCAACGCCCGCGAGAGCCGTCGCTAGGCCTCCCCCGGCACCGATATCGCATCAAAAAAGGCGCGTCTCGATCCGAGCGCGCCTTTTGCTGTTTCCCTGCCGGTCTTTGTTAGCAGGTCTTCCCTACGGATCTAAACGGTGCTTAGTCACAGCCAAGGTCTGGCCGGCAACTTCGGGTCGCCCCGGGGGTCTAAAGTTCGACCACCTGCACGGTCTGACCCTTTGCAGCCAGCGCGATCCGCCCCTCGCAAAGCCGCAGCGCATCGGCGCCAAACACCTCTTGCCGCCAGCCGCTCAGGGCGGGCACATCCCGCTCCCCCGCAGCGATGGCGTCCAGATCGGAGGACGGGGCGATCAGTTTTGCCGCAACGCCAGCGGTCTCGGTCTTGGCCTTCAACAGCACCCGCAACAAATCGGCAAGCGCCGGATTGACCTGCAGTTTTTCGCGTGAGCGATCCGGTTGCGGGATCTGGTCCGCCGGGCAGTTGATCCCGCGTTCGACTGCCTGCAAGATACCATCGGCAATCGCGCCCTTGCGCGCTTCACGCAACAGCAGCCGCGACCCGCCAAGGTCGGACACCGAACGCGGCTTGGTCGATGCCAGCTCGACCAGCGCGTCGTCCTTGTAAACCCGGTTGCGCGGCACGTTGTTGGACTGGGCATATTCCTCGCGAAACGCAGCCAGTTCGCGGACCACGGCCAGGAACCGGCCAGAGGTGGTGCGGGTTTTGACCCGACGCCAGGCCTGCTCCGGCTGCACATCATAGGTCGCAGGATCGGTCAGAACCTGCAGCTCCTCGGCGACCCAATGGCTGCGACCGGTTTTTTGCAGTTCCCGGCTCAGGTATTCATAGATCTGCCGCAGGTGGGTCACATCCGCCAGCGCATAGGTCTTCTGCGCATCGCTCAACGGGCGGCGCGACCAATCGGTGAACCGCGAAGTCTTGTCCAGACCCTGCTTGCAGATCTTACGCACCAGCGTTTCATAGCCGACCTGTTCGCCAAACCCGCAGACCATCGCGGCGACCTGCGTGTCAAAAAGCGGCTTTGGAAACACGCCGGCATCGACCCAGAAGATCTCCAGATCCTGACGGGCCGCATGAAAGACCTTGACCACATTTTCGTTGCGAAAGAGATCATAGAGCGGCGCCAGCGACAAATCCGCGCCCAGCGGGTCGACCAGCGCGGCGTTCTCCTCGCCCCCCGGAAAGGCGATCTGCAACAAACAGAGTTTGGAGTAATAGGTCCGCTCTCGCAGGAACTCGGTGTCGAGCGTCACATAGGGATGTTTCGCGGCCTCTTCACAGAAACTGCGCAGCTCGTCTGTTGTCGTCAGGGTTCTCATCAAATGCGTCTTTGCCGGTTTTTTTGAAAGTTACGTCCGCTCGGTTCTTTGTTGATACGCTGCTGCGGGTTTGGTTGCAAACCCTCTCGCACCAGCAGTCAATCCAGATAGACCGGAGCCCGCTCGCCGCGCAAAAAACGGGACAAGACAAGCGGATAGAGGCGATGTTCCTGCACCAGCACCCGGCTGGCAAGCTGATCCGGCGTGTCACCGGGCAAGATCGGCACCTCTGCCTGTCCCAGCACCGGCCCGTCGTCCAACAGCGGCGTCACCTCGTGGACCGAACATCCATGTTTCGCGTCGCCGGCCTCCAGCGCCCGTGCATGGGTGTGAAGACCTTTGTATTTGGGCAGCAGCGAGGGATGAATATTCAGCATCCGTCCCTCGAACTGGCTGACAAAGCCCGCCGTGAGAACCCGCATGAACCCCGCAAGACAGACCACCTCCGCCCCGGCGTCGAGGATCGGTTTGATCAGCTCCGCCTCAAAGGCGGCGCGATCCGGACCAAAGGGGCGGTGATCGACCACAGCGGTGGCGATGCCACGTTCGGCCGCCTTCGCCAGCCCACCGGCATCCGCATTGTTGGACAGCACCAGACAGGGGTGCCCGGGATGGGCACCGTCCTGCAACATACTGTCCACAAGCGCCACCATATTGGAGCCGCCCCCCGATACGAGGACCGCTACAGACGTCTTCTCACTCACAGCAGTCCGCCTGTATAGCGCACCCCTTCACCGACGGTCACGGTGCCCAGACGGCTGACGGTTTCGCCGCCCTCGGTCAACACCTGGCTCACCGCATCGGCCTGGTCTGCTTTGACAACGACGATCATGCCGATGCCGCAGTTGAAGGTCTTGAGCATTTCCGCCTCGTCGATGTCACCCGTCTCTGCGAGCCATTTGAACACCGGTGGCAGCGTCCAGGCTCCAAGGTCGATCTCGGCGCCCAGCCCCTCAGGCAGCACCCGTGGCAGGTTCTCGGTCAGGCCGCCGCCCGTAATATGCGCGAGGGCATTGACGCCACCGGCACGCAACGCGCCCAAAATGGATTTCACATAAAGCCGCGTCGGCGTCAGCAGATCTTCGCCCAGCTTGCCACGGCTGAAGGGGCTGTTCGCATCCCAGCCCAGGCCGGAGTATTTGACGATCTTGCGCACCAGTGAATAGCCGTTGGAGTGCACACCATCGGACCGCAGCCCCAGCAGGACATCGCCCTCGGCAACCTCACGCGGCAGCACAGCGCCACGTTCCATCGCACCGACAGCAAACCCCGCAAGGTCGAAATCGCCCTTGGGGTACATGCCTGGCATTTCCGCGGTCTCGCCGCCGATCAGCGCACAACCAGACCGGCGACAGCCCTCTGCAATCCCCTCGATCACCCGGGCCGCGACCTCTGTTTCAAGCTTGCCTGTGGCGAAATAATCGAGAAAGAACAAGGGCTCAGCCCCTTGGCACACCAGATCGTTCACACACATGGCCACCAGATCAATACCGACGCCCTCGACGTGACCGGTGTCAATCGCGATACGCAGCTTGGTGCCAACACCGTCCGTCGCACCGACAAGGATCGGGTCGTCGAATCCGGCGGCCTTCAGGTCGAACAACGCGCCAAAGCCACCAAGGCCACTCATGACGCCGGGGCGGTCGGTGCGTTTGGCCGCCGGTTTGATCCGGTCTACCAGGGCATTGCCCGCATCAATATCCACCCCTGCATCCGCATAGGTCAAACCGTTCTTGCCGCTGGTCATCTCATGGCTCCTTCGCGCTGGTCCCGCTGGCTTTAGCGCATAGGGATCGCGAAGGAAACAAGGGAATGCGCCACTCCCAGCCAAAGGGAGTGGCATTTGATACAGCGCGGCCCAAGGCCGGAATTGCGGGCAGTCAGAGCCCGAATTGCCAGGGCGCCTGGTCAAAGGCAAACCCCGCGCCCGCGCGTCGCACCCGGCCAAGGCCCGGGAAATCCAGGTGCATCCCGGTCACCAACAGGTCGTCCGCCGCCGCCCGGTCGAACATTGCCTTGCGCGTCTCGGCGGCAAGTGGCTGATCGACATCAAACGGGATGGTCCACTCCGGGTTGGCAAACTGCAGGGCGGTGCTGTGCACGACATCGCCCCAGAACAACAAGGGCGCCGCACCGGTGTCGAGCATGAACCCGCTGTGACCGGGCGTATGCCCGGGCAATGGCAACGCCGTCAGTCCCGGGGCCACCTGCGCCTCGCTCGAAAACGGCTTCAGCCGGTCGGCATAAGGGGCGACGCTGTTGCGCGCCATCTGGAAAAACCCCCGACTGTCTTCGGGGACCGAGGCCAGGACGGCGTCGTCGTGCCAGAAACCCCATTCGGTTTCGTCCACCACCAGCTCTGCATTTGCAAAGGCCGCGGTGCCATCCGGCGACACCAGACCACCGGCATGATCCGGGTGGATATGGGTCAGCAGCACGGTGGTGATGTCAGCGGTGTCCACGCCCGCCGCCGCCAATGCCGCGTGCAGCCCGCCAAGATCCGGCCCCATCAATTGCGCCGTCCCGGTATCGATCAGCGTATAGGCGCCTGCCCGCTCCACCAGATAGCCATTCACCGGGATTTCCAGCCCCTGGGCATTCGCCTGGTAAAAACTCCCCGCCAGGGTTTCTTCGGCGCGGGCGGCGTCATACCCGGAAAAAACACTGGCCGGGATCGGCAGATGCCCATCCAACAGCGCCGTGATCGTCACATCCCCCAATTTGAATTGATGCAGGACCGGCGCCGGGCCGGCCGGGGCGGCCTGCACCCCGGTTGCAAAGGAAGGAAGCGCAAGCGAAGCAGCGCCAAGCCCGGCCTGTTTTAGCAAAGATCTGCGAGACAAAGTCATAAGGAACTCCAATATGCTCATCCGAGTTGAATACGGACAATAGTGATTTATTCCTTGCCATTTGGCCAGAGCAGCCCATTTCGGCTTATATCAGATATAAGCAACATTTATAAGGCACCCCATGGACAGGCTGACCCTTCTCGAAACGTTTGCCGTTGCGCTGGATGAAGGCAGCCTCAATCGTGCCGCCCAACGTCGCGGGTTGACCCAATCTGCGGTCAGCCAGCAGATCAAGCGGCTGGAGGCCGAGGTCGGCCACCAGCTGCTTCACCGCACGGCGCAGGGGGTGCTTGCGACCCGGTCCGGTGAACTGGTCTATGCCCATGCCCAGATGCTGCTTGGCGGTTACGACAGGATGACGGTCGAGCTGGATCAGCTCAACAACAGCCTGTCCGGCGATTTTCGCATCAGCGTCAATACGTTTCTGGGGCGCAAGTTGATCGGCCCGCTGCTGCTGGAACTGGACCAGACCCATGCGGATCTCAAGATCATCATGCGGATCGAGGACCGGCTGATCGACGTTGTGCGTGAAAGCTATGATCTTGCGATCCGAACTGGACGGCTGGGCGAAACCGATGGGATCGGACGCCGGATTGCCACCATGGAAACAGTGCTTTTCGCCACGCCAAGCTATCTCGACTCTGTTGGCCGCCCGACAGCGCCCGAAGATCTCAAACGGCTCAAGTTCATTCAGCACCACGAGGATCAGGTGCGCGGCTTCTTTCCGCTGACCCGTGGAGAAGAGGAGATGCTGGCCCCGATTCGCGTCGGCTTTACCGCTGATGACCCGGAATTGATCATGCGCGCGATTCTCGGCGGGGCCGGCTACACCCGCGCGCCCTATTTCATGGTCAGCGATCAGTTGGAGGACGGCACATTCGAACGCGTACTGCCGGACTGGCTGGCGCCCGACAAGGACGTGTTCGCCGTCTACCCCTCGCGCCATGGGGTCGATCGCCGCCGTGATCTTGTGATCGACGGAGTTGTCGCGCGACTGGAGGAACTGCGCCACCAGCGCCCCGCCCTGTCACTGCGCGCAATCACCGCTTGACCTCATCGCCGCCATTACCTAACCAGTTTCCCCAAGTGGGCCTGTAGCTCAACGGTTAGAGCAGAGCGCTCATAACGCTTTGGTTGCGGGTTCAAATCCTGCCGGGCCTACCAACTCTCCACTTTTTCCAACGAAACCAACAAGTAACACACGCCTAATGCCGTGCGTGCGGCGATCTGGGCCCCATGGGTCCTGCGCACCTGGCCTTACCAATTGGGCCGCCTTGGCCGGTTGAAACAGGATCCTTCGGGCAGGGTTGGACCGCAGGCGCCCTGATCAGAACCGACCAGAGCGACGAAAGGTTGACAGCTGTCAACCGGCTGTTCCTGGCCTGACACCAAAAGCGACCCGGCCCAGCCCCACATCGCTGCCCGCCTCAGAGCGCGATGACAATATCGGCCTGCAAGCCGCCAAGGGCCTCGCTATTGCCCAGCCGCAATGTGCCGCCATGGGCGCGGGCAATATCCGCGACAATGGCAAGCCCCAGCCCGACACCGGTGCCCAGATCCTGATTGCGCGCCGGATCAAGCCGGGTGAAGGGCCGGATCGCATCGCCACGCAGATCTTCGGGAATGCCGGGGCCGTCATCTTCGACCCGTATCCGCAGCGACTTTTGCATCACGGCGACAGAAACCCGAGCGCGGCTGCCGTAGCGCACGGCATTCGAGATCAGATTGTCCACCGCCCGCCGCACCGCCGCCGTGCGCAGCGGCACACGCCGGTTGCCGACGACCTCGACCAGCAGCACATTCTGCCCCTGGCGCGCCCAGCTTTGCACCGCGTCCTCGACCAGCTCACAGGGGTCGACTTCCTCCATCGCACTGGTGGTGACCCCACGCGCGAAATCGAGAAAGGCATCCACCATGTCCTCCATTTCCTTCACGTCCATCTCCATGGCGGAGATATCTTCCCCATCCAGCATCGACAGTGTCAGCTTGAGGCGGGTCAAGGGCGTCCGCAGGTCATGGCTGACGCCGGACAACATCAAGGTGCGCTGTTCGATCTGCCGCTCGATCCGGGCGCGCATATCAATAAAGGCCGCGCCGGCGGCCCGCACCTCGATGGCGCCGCGGGGCTGATAGGGGATCATACGACCGCGTCCAAAGGCCTCGGCCGCATCCGCGAGCCGCTTGATCGGGCGCAGCTGATTACGCATATAGGCCATCGCAATCACCACAAGCAGAAAGCCGAACACCACCATGGTGACGATCAGCTGGTGCGGCGCTGCGGCGCTGACCCGGCGGCGATTGAATTCAAGCGACGCCGGTCCCTGCGCGCTGTCGATCACCACCCGAATGCGCCGCGACCGGGGCAGTTGGATCGATTGAAACTGTGGCAAGCTCAGTGAAAAGGTTTCGCGCACGATCCGGCCAGAAAAATCCTCGAACGGGATCAGATCCGGCGGGATCGCCTCGCCCGGATCGAGAAACCGGATGGAAACGTTGAGCGGACCGAGGATCGGTTGTAGCCGCTGCAGGGCATCCTGCTGCGACTCGCTGCGTGCGATCTCCTGACCGATCAGGACAAACTCCCGCACCATGGTCTGGGCCATCTGTTTTGTGATGTCCTCCAGATCCCGCCGAATGAAGGCAAAGGACACGACGATCTGCAAAAGCACGATCGGCATCAACAGGATCAGGGCCGCGCGCCCGTAGATCCCGGACGGCATCCGCGGAAGATAGCGTTTGAGACGTGAGACAATCATGACTAAGCCTAAACCGGAGCAATGAATTTGCGCAGCGCGCGACAGGAGAAGCCCCATGAAAAGATCCCATGCCGGTGATGCGTTCAACCCCAAACCCGGCGTCGCAGAGGAGGTTGCCCCGGGCGTGCGCCGCATTCTTGCCCCCAACCCCTCACCAATGACGTTTCGCGGGACCAACTCCTACCTGATCGGCACCACGGGGCTTGCCCTGATTGATCCGGGGCCGGAGATCTTGCCCCATCTGGACGCCCTGCTGTCTGCGCTGACACCTGGCCAGTTTATTTCTCATATCCTGGTTACACATAGCCATCTGGACCATTCCCCCCTCGCCCGGCGCGCCGCGGCCGCGACCGGTGCGCCTGTGCTGGCCTTTGGCCCGGCGACAGCCGGACGTAGCCCCATCATGCAGGACCTGGCCCAGGGGGGGCTGATCGGCGGTGGCGAGGGGCTGGATCATGATTTTTCCTGTGACCAAATCCTGGCCGATGGTGACATTGTCACCGGCGACAGCTGGGAGTTGGAGGCGATCCACACCCCGGGTCATATAGGCAATCATCTGTGCTTTGCCCTGGGCGACCTCTTGTTCAGCGGTGATCATGTCATGGGCTGGTCCAGCTCTCTGGTCTCGCCGCCCGACGGGGATCTGACCGATTTCATGGCTTCTTGCCGTCGACTGCAAACGCGCAGCTGGTCCTGCTTCCTGCCCGGACATGGTCCGGAAATCCACACCCCAAAAGAGCGTCTGGCCTGGCTCCTGGCCCATCGCCAGCAGCGTGAGGCCGCGATTCTGGCCCATCTCGCAGCCACTCCGGCCACAGCTGCCGCCCTTGCAGCCGCGATCTACACCGAGACCCCAGCCGCCCTGCTCGGCGCCGCAGAGCGCAATGTTTTTGCCCATTTGGTCGACCTCTACCAACAAAAACGCATCGCCCCCATCGGTGCCATGACCGCCACCACCTCTTTTCGACTGCTGGACTGACTTTTTTCCAAAATCCCTAACTTTCGCTCTGGACGCCCCTCAAACTCAAAGTTATACGAGCCCCCACACTCCGGCGTAGCTCAGCGGTAGAGCAGTTGACTGTTAATCAATTGGTCGTAGGTTCGATCCCTACCGCCGGAGCCAATCTCTCTTAGAGATTACATGACGTTAGAAGCCGCCCATCGTGGCGGCTTTTGTCGTTTCAAGCAGGTGCTCCAACTATGCTCCAACAATCAGGTTTCGACCGAATTGTGCCACGTCGAACGGCAGGCCAGCGCAACTGTCTCGCGCAACTCATCGGTCTTCACCAAAAATAGGAAAACCGGTTTGGGCCGTTTTTGCAAAAAATCAGAACGCGCCACTGCCGGGAAAACCCCAGAAAAACCTTGGTGGCCTGATCTCCAGATGCTGGCATGTCTTCGATCTTCTCAAGACTCCGAATCCCGCGAGTGTTTGTGAAATCGGATGAGGCAGCGATCGTAGCCAGAACGAAAAAAAGCGCCCCACAATAGAGCGCTTTGACGTTTACTTCCAACCTCTTATGTGGAGATTGGCTCCGGCGGTAGGGATCGAACCTACGACCAATTGATTAACAGGGAACGACTCGCCAAGGGTGGTTCACCGCATTTGATCAGTAAAATAAGGTAAAGCACTGTTCTGCAACGAAAAACAAGTTGTGCGACCTCCGGTAGAGAACCGAACATGTCCTCACTGAATGTTGCAGAGGATGTTGCAGAGATGCCTAACCACAACCTGACCACACGCCCGGCCATTGCGAAGATCAAGCACGCACCGGGCAACACCATCATGTATTCCGACCCATCGGTGAAACCCGACCCCGACGCTCGCGGTATCCGCCTTGCTGTCGGGGCCACCAAAAAGACGTGGGTGCTGTCGAAGCGCATAGACGGCAAGGTGCGCTCCGTCACGCTAGGCGCGTGGCCTGACCTGCCGACCGTCTATGCCGCCCGCGATGTGGCGAAGGAAAAGATGGAGGCGATCACCACCCGCACGGATGACCGCTCGACGGGCATCCACACGCTGCGCGATGCAATGGAGTCCCATATCGAACAGTCGGACGCCTCCGAGCAGACGAAGACCTACTACCGGGAGCAAATCGAACGCCACCTTGCAAAGCTCTTTGACCGGCCCATCGACGAACTGACGCTGCCGGACCTCGAACGCGCCCTCGCGCCTTATGTGGACGTCAACGGCAAGCCGACCTCAACGCAGCAGCACCTGCGCCAGATCATCGGCACGGCGTTTAAACGGGCGTCGGTCGTCCGCCGTATCCCGAACGTGGCCGATGCACTCAAAAAGGTGAAATACCGGGCGCGGAACAACAAGGTGAAGTTCGATGTGGACGAAGCATGGCCAGCTCTCGATCTGATCGACGCGAAGAAGGCACACAACCTGATCATCGGGACAGCTTGGGAGGTGATGCTCTTCACGGGCCTCCGTGCAAAGAACGTGACCGAACTCCGGTGGGAGGACATTGATCTCGAAAGCGCCCGTCTCCGCGTCGCTGAATTGAAGAACGGGACAGAAGGGGCATTCCCCATCGCTGACCGTGTTGCCGAAGCTCTGCGGGCGCTGCCACAGCACAGCGAATGGGTCTTCCCACAGCACGACACCGCCAAGCACATTTACCACCCCCAGCAGTTGAAAGGCGAAGGCGTCCGCATGACGCCGCACGATACCCGCCGCCTGTTCACGACTGCCGCCCGTCGCCTGCGCCTGCCTTCCTACATCATCGACCAGTTGCGCGGCGATGTGGAGAAAGGCGTGCAGGACATCTATGACCAAGGCTCCATGAGCCACGCTGACGCGAACGCCATCGCGAAACAGATTGAGGTGGAATGCGGGGCAGTACCTTCTTCGAATGTTGTCCAGATCGGCGGCAGGCGCTAATGTAGGCGCGCGTCGGTGTCGCTGTGCGGCTGAATAAACCGGCGTGACCATATTCGATCCATCAGGGGCTGGTCGCGGATCGTATGAAGGCATCCGCCAGCACATCAACGGGCCTGCGTCTAATCTGAACGTGAAGGAACCTGTCGATGGACGAACTCACACAAGAAATCCGTGCTCTCCGCGACGAACTGCGCGGCTTGCAGGTCAAGCAGAGTTTGCCTGATCTCATGACGCCCGCGCAATGTGCGGAATACCTCAAACGCTCGGAGGAAGTGCTCTACCTCTGGCGCAAGGAGCGCAATGCCGGAGCCGAAAGCGGCCCGCCGTTCCTGCACATTTCCAGCCGGACAATCCTGTATGATCGGGAGGACGTTCTCGCATGGGCGCGTTCTCACCGCGTGAACTGAAAAAGAGGGACGAAGCCGCTACACCTCGTCCCTCAGTCATCGCCATCAAAGCAAGCGAACCCATCGCATCAACAACTCGCTTATAAGACACGCTTTGGTGGAATCCGACTGAAAAACAAGGTAGTAGCGTCTGCATTGAGGAAGTAGCAGATGCGGATTTCACGCGTTCATGGAATTGCAAAGCCGAGTATTCGGAAAGTCCTTCGGCCAGACGGCAAGGAGGTGAAGAAGCGTTTGCCTGATGGCTCCGAAGCGTCGCCAATTGAGTGGCCGACGCATTGGTATGGCACGACCCGAGACGTGACGATTGATAGCGTCCCCGCGCTGTATGATGGAATTCAGCCTCACGAGTGCATCGTTCTTGGCGGCGCACCAGATAGTCGGAACGTCACTCGGCTTCGGCGCACCGATTTTCGTCTTCCGCCAACCGATCTGATGGTCCTCGACATTGACGGGATGCCATATGTCGATGGTTATACTGACGAATCCTTGCGATCCGATCCAGAGGGCACCATTCGGGCGCAGCTTTGCCAAATGTTTGGGTCCGACGAAGTCGATCAGCTTCACATAGTGGTGGCGCTCTCGTCGCGTGCTGGTTTCACCGGCGACTTTCGCGCTCACGTTTGGGTTGGCGTTACTCCGTTCTGTGAAGCCAAGGAAATTGCGGCGCTGCACAAGAAGCAGGATGTGCCGTGGCTGGACGCTGGAATATTTCAAGCTGGCCGTGTGCTGTTCGCAGCCCCGCCTGACATTGAAAGCGATCCGTTTCCCGTGCGCGTTTTCGAGTTCAAAGGCGATGGCATGGTGATCGACCTGTCCGGGGTCGTTCGATCAACCGAAGGGCTTGTTGAACTCAAGCGACAGTTCAGCCGGGGCAAGCACAGCATCTACAAGGTGAACACGGCTCCCATCCACGCCGGAGAAGGCGGCGTTTCGGAGGAATGCTGGAACTTCATTCTATCGTGCAAGCGATCTGGCAGGACCGAAGACGAAGCCATTGCCGCACTGCATGAAGAACTGACGCGCCTTGAAGCTCCATCCGCAACATGGCGTCGGATGCGAAAGGTGATCAGGCGCTCGGATGGCATGACTGATCCGACCTTGGGTGAGGCGCGACGGATGTTCCGCGACATGCGTGCGGGCGAAACCTTAGTCTATGGCGAACCCGCCTATCGAGAACCAGACACCACACTGACGGCAGCCTCTGAGGCGCTTAGCCGCGCTGTGCGCGATCAGATCGACCGGGAAGGCGTGTTCCTGAACAAGGTCACGCTCGGCGTCGGCAAGACCCATGAGATTGTCGAGCTTGTCACATCGCGGGACGTGAAAGCTCTGATCCTCGCCCCGAACCATGAAAGGTGCGCCGAGATCGTATCGCGCCTAGAGGATGCACGCCAAAAGCGGCTTTATGATGCGTTCGATCAGGTCGAACAATTTGAGGAAATTGAAGATCGCTGGCTTCAGAGGCATTGGGCATCGTGGCGCGGGCGATCTGCCGAGGGGATGTGCTCCCGGCTTGATGCCGTGAACGCGGCGTTCCGGGCCGGCGTGTCCGTTCACAAGCATATCTGCGGCTTTCCGACATTGGACGAGTCCGAGGATGTGAAAAGGTGTCCGATTTTCGCCTCTTGCGCCTACGCCGATCAGGTTATGAACTTCTGGCGGCACAACTGGGTCGCGCCGGTCGCGATGATCTCGCACTTGTCGCGGATCGCCTCGGACGCTGATGTTGTGATCATCGACGAGGGATGTGTTGAATATCTTGCCGGGAACAAGATGGTTCCGCTTGAGGAGCTACTAGCCCCGCGTCCCGGACGTCTGGGCGAGTTGTCCCGGAGGGCGCATAGCGATCTGCTGGAGGACACCCAGACGCTGACCTTCGATGAGGTCCAAGAAGCTCTCGAACTGGAATATGAAGCAAAGCCGTCACCGCATGTAGAGCCTGACATGTCGGACGAGCAGATCATCGCGAATTGCGATCTGGGGTCGTATCGGGCTGGCTGTGTGTCGATCTGGCGGGCAATGAATGCCCGGTTGGAGGGCGGCGAGAACCATCTGCATGTCTTTTCCGAAACCAAGAAGGACGACGACGGCGAGGAGTTCACACGCTGGTGGGTAGATGTGGCATGGCGGCAGGAAGCGCGCCTGCTCAAGAAGGCTGACACTGTGCTGCTGTTCGATGCAACGCCCAACGAGGTTGCGTTGCGCGCGCACTGGCCTGAGATCGAGGTATTCGAGGTCGAAGCACCTAAACTGAATACGCGGGTGGTGCAGGTCACAGATGCCATCGGCAAGCGATCCCAATTGATCAATGATCTTCCGAAGTCAGACCCAAAGTTCAAAGCAGAGGAGGCGCGCGTCAAGAAGGCGCGGCAAAGGCTGGCAGCTTGGCTTCGCGCCCAGCCAGGTTACACGGTCGTCGTCACCAAGAAGGATCACCGCGAGGCCATTGAGCGCGAGCATCGCTTCAAGCGAGTCGCCTTCGCGCATCACGGGGCTGTCGAGGGCAAGGATATCTGGGATTTCCCGGATGGAAAACGTTTGCATGGCGTAGATGTCGATAACTTGGTTGTTCTCGGGCGGAATGCACCGCCACCTTACGAGCTTGAAGCGATAGCGCGACGGCACCACGCGGACGAGGACGCCGTGAAGAAGATGGGGTGGTATCGCACCGAGAACTGGGAGCTAGGGGGCGGTGTCGCTGGGTATCGGTTGCGCCATGACGATCCGCGCGTCGATGCCGTGCTGAAGAATGTCGCGGTTGATAGCCTGATGCAGGCTGTCGGGCGGATGCGATCAGTGCGCCGTGAAAAGATGGGCCGCGTATTCGTCATGCACTCCATGCGGCTCGACATTGAGGTCGATGAATGTGTGTCTGCCGAGGAGGTCATGCGCCGCGCAGGCGATGTGACATTGTTGAGCGCAAACGAGGTGGATCGCGTGTTCGCGACTGGCGGGCGCAACACGCGGGAAGTCGCGAAGCGGGTCAAGGCGACGCACAAGTATCGCATGAAGGATAAGGTTGCACAGCCGAAGCCGTATCTGTGCGCAATAGCGGCGGGCGCCGATGTGGATCAGTGCATGGCCGAGCTTGGCGCGCTGTGGTGGGAAGCGGTGTGAGCGGAGTAAGCGACATGTTCTCTTATGTAGTACTATAGTAGAGAAGCTGTCGCTTACTGGTGCCGCGTGGCACAGCGCCCAGCGCAATTCCGCAAGTGTCACTCGGAGCGGTGTATCCGTGATGCGTCAACAATGCTGACATACTTTGCGCATGGCCAATTGATCACCGATCAATCGCACGGGTGAATTGCACTTACACATCAAGCGGTTGGTCAGGCTCTGCAACAATGCTGCAACATCCAGTTGCGACCAAGTCGCAGATGCAAACCGGCACCTTTTGGAACCCCCTGCCGCAGATGTGGAAACCCGGCCCCACACTCGGAAATATCAGAGTGAAAAATGCTACCCGCTAATCGGAACTCCTGTCAGGAAACATCCTTTCGATTATGTCCCTCGCAGCCGTCCAACCCATCTTGGTCGAATAGGTCAGGTTCATATTGAACATCGCTGTAGGTTCTTTTTTCTAGCCCCAACCTGATCTTCGAAATTGGATGTGCCACAAATATGCCTTTGGCCTCTGGTTTGGCGTGTCCATCGAAGAAGAACCTATCGTCTCCCCGACGCCTATAGTTTCCAATTATACCATTCCTGTAAAGAAGCTCCACAATATCAAAGGGCTTCATCTTGTTTCTTAATTTTGCAACATCTGTGCTTATCAAAGCACAGCGATCAATTTCCGTTTGTAGTTCGTATATTGAAAATCGATCATGAAACCCTTGGAAAACTGTTTCAATAGCACCCTCAAGATCAGCACCTATAGAGCTAGAAATCTGTGATTGTATCTCGGCCCAGCTTTCGTTGCCGTATAAAACTTCTGCCTTCGAAATAAGACTCATCGAGAATGCTTTCGAGTCTCCATCAATCGATTTGCAAGCCTTCAAGAGGCGAACCAAGTCCCGTGGCTTCATCCAAGTTAGACGTAGCAAGTCCTTTGGCGCTAGGGCGGCCTTACGGTTTTTGCGAAAGTAGCGGTTCCAAGTCTCAGTGACAGAGCGATCCTTGCTATGGTCCCATACACCAAATTTTTGCTCTGAATATGAGATCTTCTTGCAAATCATTTTAACGAGTGGATGATCAAGGTCGCGCGCGCCATATATTCCCCAAGTCATATGAATGCCGAACTGAGACAATAGTTTATGAATCTCCTTTCCTACTTTATTTACCGAATGAAGAACTTCTGATCTTATCGCTGCTGAAAAAACGATGCGTCGATCAGAAGGTGGTTGGGTAGCGTTCAGTCGATAAATTGTGACAATGAGATCACGGATTAGGATGCAATCCAAATCAAAGGCCTTCCCGGACCCGACCCGAGGGTCTATTTCATCGAACATCAAATTATAGTAGCCGCTCGTAAAGTTCAGTTTCTGAAAAACCTCCCGCAGATCTCCGACATAGTCAGCAAATTTGTCAAGGTCATCTGAGCCAGCTTTAAAATCGAAGTCCAAGTTCAATTCGGGATCACTAGATACTTTGGCTGACCCAGAGCGAATTTTCGGAACCAAACGAGCGAAGCGATCTAAGATCGTTCCTCGATCAATTGCGGTTAGAAGGTGCGAAAAACGATCTAGATCTGCTCCCGGCTCTACCATTCCTTTACCCTCGGACGAGATAAAGTCATGCAGCTTACTCAAAATTAAGAAAGTCCATAAATCCTCATAGTCGTAGTCTCTGAATATATTTAGATCGTTCTCTTCGAGATCGACATCTAATTTCCTGTTTCGCTTTAGAAACTCCGAGATGTCAGCGTGCATCTTTTGAGGAAAGTCTTGGCTGTAGCGGAATAAGTCCCACTTCCGCGCAAAAGATGGATCTCTTGTATATTCTTTGTCCCGGTTGAAAGACTCTCCCACATACCTCAAGAAAGCCGTTTTTCCAGCCCCTTTGTACCCATAAACGAAGAATTTGTTTCCGCTTACGAAGTCTTTATAGTCGGTATCATTTCTCAGGAAATATGAGTTGTAAAACTGAGCGGCAACCTTGCTATCGCCGATTTCGAGCTCTCTCGTAGTATCTTCTTCCCCAACATAGATATCTTTTATCGAGAGTTTTAGCCCTTTTTTTATGTTCGAGTAGTTCTTGTTGCCGCGTTGTCTTGCCACGAGTCGCCCGTCCTCACTTGCCTACCGAGATGTAGTCTAAACTCTTTTCCCTAGGTTGCCAGTGGCGTTGAACCACCTGCTTTCGATAACGATAACACTGATCAACACCTTATTCCTGAGTTGAGCGCCCCGGTGGCGTCCGTCCACATTCGACATGCGCGGCTTGGCTCTCCTGAACGGCCATCTTTCGCGCGACGTTCCTTTCGGATGGCCGTTCACCCACAATGAAAGCATCAGCACATGCAAATCACTTTCACCGCGGACGGCGATGCGGCCTGCACGCTCGCCCAGAAAACCGTTTCTTCATCGACCGCCTTTTCCATCCCGATCTCGAAGCAGGCTCTGCAATCCGGCCTCCGCGAATTGCTGCTCAACCCGGAACAGCGCGACGTGATGGTCGATGCCGTCATGATCGACCGCAGCCGCGACGGTCTTCGCATCCATGCAGGCACTGGTCGTTTCGAACTGCCTTATCGGCACCTGCTTGCCCTCGTGCTTGAGGCCGCGGAATGAGCAAGCACTGGGACCGACTGCAAGCGCAATATCACCTTATCCGCGACTGCCTCGATGGCGAGGACGCCGTGAAGGATCAGGGGCAACTGTATGTCCCGAAGCCTGAGGGCATGTCGGCGCAGAACTACACCCACTATCTCGACCGGGCTTGCTTCTACGGCGCACCGGAAATGACACTCCGCGCGCTCGTCGGGCTGGCGCTGCGCAAAGACCCCGTGATCAAGCTGCCGCCGCGCCTCGAACCGATGCGCCTGAACGCGACCTATGAAAATGCGCCGATGCAGGTTCTGGTGGAGGACATGGTGCGCGAGGTCGCAACGATGGGGCGTTTCGGCATCCTGCTCGACTTCCCGGCAGATGGCGCAAGCGCGAACGCCGTGCCGCACATCTCGACCTTCCAAGCCGAAACCATCGAAGACTTCTCTACGGGCTTCGTTGATGGGCGGAAGGTGCTGACCCGTGTGCATCTGGCCTCAGATGAACAGTGGGAAGATTCAGACGTCACCTACGAGTTGATCCTTGAGGCGGGCGTCTATCAGTTCCGGCGCTTCATACGGGACCAGCACAAAACCCGCGTCGATGTGGGGGAGAACCATATCCCGACGATCAACGGCAAGCCGCTCGACTACATCCCGTTCCTGATGGTCAGCCATGAAGGCCTGCGCCCGGAGCATGTCAGCCCGCCGTTCCTGTCTCTGTGCAAGGTCGCTATTTCACACTTCAAGAACAGCGCCGACCGGGAACACGCAATCTTCCTGACGGCCAGCCCGACGCCTTGGGTGGCTGGGTCGATCCCGGCGAACAAGGTGCCGACACAGATCGGCTCCGGCGCTGTCTGGACGCTGCCCGAAGGCACGGAAGTCGGGATGCTGGAATTCACGGGGGCCGGTGTCGCCGCGATGAAAGAGATCATGGAGGAGAAATCCGAGACGATGATCTCGCTCGGCGCGCGGATGCTGTCTTCGACCGTCAACCGCAACGAAACGCTTGGCACAGCGACGCAGCGCACCCGGTCAGAATTGGCGCTGCTGCATGGCGTCGTTGTCTCGGTCGAGGCTGGCCTGAACCGCCTGCTGCGCCTTGCTGCTGAATGGGTTGGTGACGATCCTGACGCGGCGTCCGTGTCGCTGTCCCGTGACTTTATCGAAAGCGCGATGGAACCGAAGATGATCGAACAGCAGATGAAGCTGTATCTGTCCGGCGTGATCAGCCGCGCGACGTTGCACGAGAACCTGCAAAAGGGCGAGATCGTTCGTGCGGATCGGTCATGGGAGGACGAGCGGGACATGATCGACGAGGACGGGGGCGACATATCCCCCATCATCGGCACGCGCGAACTATGACGCCTTTTGGGCTGAAATCACAAAGGACCATCCACATCCTTCCGTATTCTTTGACATACCGACCAGTACGCCGCATAGTTCTGGGAACAACAGAAAGTCGTTTGAGCAAGGAGTTACCACTATGAGGTTTCTACCGCTGGCAATTTTGCCATTTCTCCTATTTGGTTGCACCGAGCGACCGCTAACCGGCTCTGAAGCGGCATTCTTGGGAACGGTGCATGGCAACAACGTGCAATTTGACGATATTCTTATCGTAAAAGGCGGCTTAGCTGACGCAAGACCTAACGACGGAGCCGTGGCTCTTGGGAACAAAATTCACTACAACAGTAATACCTATAGGGAAAATTTTGTTCCTGACGATGATGTCACTTTCATCGAGGATTTGGTTTTGTTGGCGCACGAAGTAACCCACATTTGGCAATATAATAGCGGAAAAACGCCAAAATGCACAGTGTCAGAGCTAGCACGCGAGCATTCTGAATTTGGAGACACAGTTTATGTCTACCCGACTCCGTTAAGTGCTTCCAAGAGTTTAACAAGTTATCGATGTGAGCAACAAGCTCAGATAGTTGGCGATTGGGTACTGTATCGGGCACTGAATAGGCCGGAAGCTTCGACTTATGAAGCGGTTATTCGCCGTTCTATGCCTGTCGATGAGTTGCTTGCAAAAAGTGGTCTGAAGCGGCGAGACTGATTTGCGTTATGTGAAGCGTCCGTAAGCTGGGTGACGCAATGATCCAAAGAGCTTTCCCCCTGTGATGCAAAAAGGTGAAGTCGTCAGAAACGAAAAACGCCACACCTATGTCTCGGCCGCAGCTTAGCGGAAAGACCTTCTTCTCCGGTTTGTTGAGCGTTAACAGGCATTTATTGTGATCGTGCAGACCGGGCGTCGCGCAGATCTTCACGTTCAGGAGAAAGGCGGGCTTCCGGGTCTGCCTTTCTTTTTGTGCGAACGTGAAGGAGATGCACATGTCCGAGGACAACGACAAGCTGATGGAGCAGTTCATCGAGAAGGCAACGCCCAAGCTTCTTGAAGCGCTGACGGAACAAGTCTCGAAGCAGATCGAAGATCAGATCGGCGTCCTGAAATCCAATGCCGAAAAGGTGCTCGACGAGATCAAGGATCAGAAGCGGGCCGCAGCGGAAGCCGCCGCGAAGGAGCAGGCCGAGGCTGGGCAACTCAAGACCCTGCTCGAACGCAAAGGCGACCCGGCGTCGATCAAGGATGCGCTGTCGCCCGAACCGATCCGTCTGACCCGCGTGCAGGCCCGTGACGCCGCACTCTATCGCCGCGCGAAGGCGCAGGCTGAGAATACCGGTACGACCTTGGAGATCGTGTCCGATGAATGATCTCGCCAAGGCCGCAGACGCCACCGCCCGCGAGTTTCTGGCGGGCACCTATCGCACGGTGCGGGAGTTCGACGTGACCCTTGCCCGCAACGCCATTCTCGACTGCCTGTTCTCGGCGGAAGAACCCGACTTCATCCGCGACGTTGGGGATCACCCGATCTATGGGCCGGACGCGCGGCGCGTGATTGGCCGGATGGCCCCGCACATGGTCGAACTGGCCGGGCGCACGGCAAGCGGATGGCGGGCCGCTGCATGACCATCAACTATGACCGCATCAAGGACGCGTTGCCCGTGGAATCGGGCAACGGTCGCCGCTCCACCATCCGCGCTCGGGCGGACGTTGTTGAGGTGGTCCTCGACTGCGTGCTGCGCCGCCGCCAGTTCAAGGAGATCGCGCAGCGGTGCTGCGTCGATCTGGAAAGCCTCACTAGGTTTCGCAAGCGTTTCATTACCCCAGAGGTGGAGAAGATCGTCCTCGTCGAGGCGAACAAGCTGGACGCCACCTCGCTCGATCAGGAAGTGAACAGCGCCCAAGACAAGATCGAAGGCGGCATTGAGGGTATCCTCAAGGAACAGAAGCGGCTCTATCGGACCCTCAACGATATGGTCGAAGGCGAGAACCTGCTCGATGTGCTGTCCCCGATGATGCAGTTGCTCCGGGATCAGAACAAATCCTATGAGAACCTGCTCAAGGTCTATTCCAATCTGCGCGACAAGACGACCATCGTGCTGGGCCTGAACGAGCATCCCGACGTGCAAAAGCTGATGGATGTGCTGTGGGTGGTGTTCCACAAGCACCCGGAGGCGTTCGAGACCTTCCATCAGGTTGTGACAGACCGGCGGATTCCGCTCGATGTCGAATGACCTTGGCCTATTCCTCCGCACGCTCAACGAGCGGGTAAAGCCGGAGCTGCTGCTGGAGCGGGTTGTGGGTGGGCCGCCCGATGATTGGCAGCGCACGCTGATGAATTCCGCGTCGGACATCATCATGGTGCTGGCGTCGCGGAGGATAGGCAAATCGACCACCGTGGGCGTGATGGCAGGCCAGGAACTGTCCAAGCCCGACCATCAGGTGATCATCCTTTCAAAGACGCTGCCGCAGTCTCAATTGCTGTTCGCCAAGATCGCGTTCACTTGGGAAAAGATGGCGCTGCCGATTGAAACTAAGCGGCGCACGATGACCGAACTTCACCTCAAGAATGGTTCGTCGGTGGTCTGCGTTCCAGCGGGCCAAAACGGTGAACAGGCGCGTGGCTATGGGGTCAAAGACGGGCTGCTGATCTATGACGAGGCCGCGTTCATCCCTGATGATGTTTTCGGCTCGACGCTTTCGATTGCCGAAGACAACGCCAAGACGATCCTGATCACCACACCGGGCGGTAAGTCGGGCAAGGCCTATGAGATGTGGAGCGATTGGGAGATGTATCCCGAAGTCGAACGCATCCGAGCCTGCTCCCTCGATCTGCCGCGCATGGCGAAGCTGGTCGCCCGCCAGCGAAAGGTGCTGTCCAAGTTCGAGTTCGACGTGGAACACGGCCTGAACTGGATGGGCCGGGGACAGCAGTTTTTCGACTCAGCGGCCATCGCCGCAGCTTTCACCGACACACCCCAATTGAGATTAGGAGACCTATATGCAGGGCTTGATTGAAAAGGGCGAGGACTTGATCCTGCCGAACGCAGACCCGGCGGTTGAAGTCGTCAAGGGCTATCGCCGCTTCCTCGTGGGCCTCGATATCGCACAGGCTCAGGACCGCAACGCCTATTCAATTCTGCTCGATGAGCGGGTGCCGTTCTATAACAAAAACGGGCGGCAGGAACTAACGAAGC
Source organism: Tritonibacter horizontis (assembly GCF_001518015.1). Lineage (GTDB taxonomy): Bacteria > Pseudomonadota > Alphaproteobacteria > Rhodobacterales > Rhodobacteraceae > Epibacterium > Epibacterium horizontis. The sequence continues at coordinate 9,728 of NZ_LPUY01000073.1, read as the reverse complement.
GTCGCCGCGAGATCGTCCGGGCTGATCATCTGCCCGCCATGTCCTACGCAGACCTCGCAATTGTGACCCGGAACCTGATGATGGACCCGTCCATCGCGGGCCGCTCCTATCTCGTCGTGGACTCCTCCGGCGTGGGGCGGGCCTTCTGCGACCTGCTGGATACCAAGTCGGTCCAGCACACCCGCGTTCAGATGGTGGCCGGTGAAAACGAGACGGAATCAAAGGAGCGCGGACGCACCTTCAACAACGTAGGCCGCACCCGGCTCTTGTCGGCGCTGAACTCGGCTATCCACACGGGCGACCTGTCTATCGGCAACTTCGAGGCCCGCGACCTAATGCGGCAGGAGCTTGAGAGCTTCGAGGCCGATGTGGGATCGACCGGGCGTGTGCGGATCGAAGGTGGCACAAAGTTCGGCCACGCGGACCTCGCCGTTTCCGCCTCGCTGGCACTCTGGCTGTCTGATCATCGGTCAGTTGGTACGCACATCGGGGAAGTGCCGCTCAAGGGCTACTGGTAGACGGCCTTTAATTTGAACACTCGGCTATTTTCTTTTACTTGCTGATGCTTTTGGTGTCGCATCTATCACCACAATATCTGAAGCATCTTCACCAGCCGAAATTCGCGCGTTGCGTATGGCTTTGATTTGGTTAAGTTTTTTACCCACATCACCAAAGTCCATAACCACAAAAATCCCGATTTGGGTTCGCGAAGCGTCTTTGTATATTTCGAGTTGACGTTCGTATCCATGACGAACGGTTCCACTCGATCTTTTCATTTCAACTAATACTCTCGCTCGATAACCGCTGGAAAACTTAAAGTCGATTGGCCCACCGCCCATGTTCGCCTCTGGTGAAATATCCACATTGTTGGCAATACAAAAACTGTCGGCTAAAGCATAATAGATTAGCTGGGCCGCGCGTTCCTTTTTGGGTTTACCATCAACCCACAATTCTTCCCAAAGATTGCCGTTTTCAACATGGTGCTTAAACATACTCAGTGTATCGTGTACCAGCTTCTTCAACTCTTCCGGACCGGTGTGCAACGCATATGAAGCAGGCACTTGTAGTCCAGAAGGGTCTTGCCCAAAAAGCCATTTGAGCTTGTAGTAACCGAGCGCATCAAGGCTCTTATCATAGTGACTGGTATGCTCTTTAACCGTAGCGAGAAACTGATCGAAACTCTGTGCGGAATCCATTGCTGCCCGTCTCAAAGCTGCCTTCCTGTCAGCCACTGTCGGTTTTGCGATATTTCCTAAGAAGACGTTCACTCGATCTCTAATTTGGGTGTTCTGGAATGCAGCGGCTTCGATATCCGACCAATCCGTTGCGACTGGTAGGTCGCGCACAATATCTGTCGGAACTAGAACTGTAGATTTCATAGTGCCGCTTCGAGAGTCTACAAAACGGGGCAACAATACACCTTCAATCCGATCATCTTTGGAAACAGGAATACCGTTTGCTTCACAGAAATCTTGCGTGATTTTTGCCAGATCATGAAGAATTACGCGAGTCGTGAAGTCACTAATCGTATCTGGTCCAACTTCATCTTCAAAAAAACCCATTAAAGAGATCATCTCAGGGTCGTCGGCTCCCAACTCGACGATCTCTTGCGCGGTACTCATCATCGCATCCCGAATGTGATCTGGACGAGAACTGCCAGAGCGACCACTTCCACCGTATCCAAGGCCATTTTCCGCAGGCTCGTGAAGATCCAGTAGTTTTTCAGCGGCTCGCCATGCTGCATCACCCTTACTGCGGGAAATTGCGAGTAGCCTGATAAAGTTCTGAAAATGTTGCCGGAACGTTCGAATGCCATCAACTCGGATTCTCTGATTGGAAGATTTCTCCAAGAGAACTGGGTCGATGAAAAGTTGGGTATCCACATTAAGAAATGGATCAATCAAATCCGCTGCATCCAACAATGCAGGATCAACTCCAAAGTGCTTAGAAAACAGAACCGGGTTTTTAACTTTTGCCATCTAAAATGCCTAACTCGATCCGCGAAATACTCTAACCAGACACCTCGACTGGTGACGACTTCGCTTCAATACACTAAATCTATGGTTGTGGAAAGCTATCAGCACAGCATTCCAATTACATATTAGCAAGACGCGCTTTCCGGACTTTATGGTAAGCTGACTTGATCGTTTCGTATCCGTCTTCCAGTTCGAAAACCTCAATATACTTGACTAGGGCTGTTTCGAGGTCGGCGCCTGCTTCACGTCGCCAAGAGTCCACCCAATCGAAAATTTGCGCATAGTCGTGCTTTGATTTGGCTCCAAGCAACTTTCGGGGCTTGGGCCGTATGATGGGCATCTCAAGGTGGTTTGTGAGCGCCAGTTCCTCGTCTTCATGAGGGTCGAACTCCTCAACCGTGGCGCAGAGCCTTTCAAAGTACTGCCTTGCGCTAGATGGCAGTGTGCCAAGGTTCGCGGCTAGGGCAGCCCAAGCATCATAAGCGTCACCTTCATCGTCGTTCGCCAAGTTGAGAATCTCCGCCTTCTGCACAACTGCGCCAGTCGAGGTGATTCCTTACTCATGGTCGCAAGCTACTGCTCACGCGGAGCGTAGCGACTGAAATGGCTAAGCGAAAGGAAATGCCATGAATAATGAAAATAAGAACCTGCAACGCGCTCTCGCGATTCTCGCGACGCACCCTGACGAGACAGAAATCAGCTTCTGTTCGATCCGCGTAATGGTCGCCGGTCAGAAACTCTGCCCACAAGACCCCGACGACAAGGAAGTGCTGTCGATCCTGATGGCAAGCAAGGAGTTCGGCTTCGCTGTCAGCGCAATCGAAGTGATGGCGGAGGAGTTGCGCGAAATGCAGCGCGCATATGACGGGCGTATCGAACTGCTCAAACAGATGGTGGCGGCATGAGCCAGAGTGTTCTCGAACGGCTGCGCACAATCAGCCGTGGTCTCGACCGCAACTGCCATGTTCGACTTACTCTCTACGGTCGGACTTACATCTTCATGGAAGGGCGGTGGTGGGCTTCACCTGAACTGTGATCCAATCCGGGCGGTGCTTTGGTGCCGCCCGTTTTCATTGCAAAGCGGCGATTGTTGTAGAGTTGTTGTAGAGCCCGCTAAAAACGACAAAAGCCCATCGCGAGATGGGCCTTTATGTCATTGATCTCTTTAAGAGATTTTGGCTCCGGCGGTAGGGATCGAACCTACGACCAATTGATTAACAGTCAACTGCTCTACCGCTGAGCTACGCCGGAGTGTGGGGGAGGACATAACTCTGTCGCGCCTAGGCGTCCAGAGGAAAATCTTTTGAAAGTGGTTTTTTCACGCCGCCTTGGCCCGCTATTCGTCGAACTCTTGTCAGAACCCGGTGGAAAGAGCGTACACAATGATCTCGCCCCTCATACTGTGGGCTCAAAGGTGGGCTCAAAGATAGCATATCGGGCCGCAATTGGGTGCCCTCGCGGATAAGCACAGCGATCTGAACGAGGGTAAGGCCTTGCTGCACCGCTCGTCCCCCCCCCCGAACCGCATTGAGGACCGTTGGCGGTCATCAGGAACAGTGGGGTCGTGGTGGCTGTGCTGCCACAGCGCGGGGAATAAACCTTCCAACCCGCGCTGCGACATAGTGATGTCAGATCTGTTTTTGACGGGCTTTAGAAGTCATCCCAAATCTTTGCGTTACTGCTCGCATCGCCAACGACGGCCTTTGTCGGCTCTGGCGTGTAGTCCCATTCCTCGCCATGCGCGGATGGGGCGACGATTTCTTCGGGTTCGTCGGCCGCGCTGGCGACAGACACCGGCGTGCGCGCAATATGCGTCGCCCCCTCGCTCAGCTTGAAGTGGGAGACCATCGAGGCCAGGCTGGTGGCGTTTGCTTTCAGCATATGGCTCGCCGCGGTGGCTTCTTCGACCATTGCCGCGTTTTGTTGGGTGACCTGATCCAATTCAACCATACCGCTGTTGATATCGCCCAGACCCGCGGACTGTTCGCTGGCACCTTGGGCAATGTCAGAAATCAGGCTTGAAATTTGGGTCACTCGCTCCACGATATTGTGCAGCGCCTCGCCGGCCTTGCCGACAAGATCCACACCCCGTTCGACCTGCCTGGAGGAATCGCCGATCAGGGTCTTGATTTCCATTGCAGCATCCGAGGAGCGCTGTGCCAGCGCGCGAACTTCGGATGCGACGACAGCAAAACCGCGCCCGGCTTCGCCCGCACGGGCGGCCTCGACGCCTGCGTTGAGCGCAAGCAGGTTGGTCTGGAAGGCGATGTCGTCGATCACCCCGATGATCTGACCGATGTGGGACGACGATTGTTCGATCTCGGTCATGGCCGAAACCGCGCTGTTGACGACGGTGCCGCTGTTGACGGCTTCCGTTTTTGCTTCTTCCATGGTGTTAGCGACGCTGCTGGCGCCATCGGCGGCCTGGCGCACCGAAGCGGTCAACTGATCAAGCGCGGCGGCTGTTTCTTCCAGCGTCGCAGCCTGGCTTTCTGTGCGGCGTGCCAGATCATCAGAGGCGGAGCTGATTTCGGTCGAGCCGTTCTGGATACTTTCCGCAGCGTCGACAACCGCCGAAACCGTGTCAAAAAGACGGGTCACAAGGGCGTTGAAATCTTCCCGGAGTTTTTCGTATTCGCCGGGGAAATCTTCGGTAATCTTGGCCGTCAGATCGCCGGTCGACAGATTGCCCAGCGCATCGCTCAGAACTGAGACGATATGTTCCTGCGCGGCATCGCGCTGGCGTTTTTCCTCTTCCATGCGCTGCTGTTCCGCAGTGGTATCGCGGAAATCGACCAGGGCCTTGCCCAGCGCCCCGATTTCGTCGCGCCGTTCCGCTTCGGGGATTTGCAGCGTCGTATCGCCGTGCTGCAAGGCATCAATGTGGCCGACCACGGCGCTGATCGGGCGCGAAACTGCGGTGGCAATCAGGTAGAAGATGACCGAAAAGACCGCAAAAATGCCAAAGCCGAGCGCCGCGGCGACGATATTGGCCTGCATGATCTGATTGGCGATGATCGAGGTGTCCAACGCCCAGACCAGATTGCCTGCCATTTCACCTTCGAACATCAGCGGCGACAGGAAATAGATAAAATTGCCCTGTTGCAGTCGCGGCGTCTCCTCCGCAAGCATCTGGTCGGCCGTCGCGATCCAGTCTTCCTGCATGGCATCGCCTTTAAAGGCCTCTGCCAGGATGTCGCCACCGCTGACCACACGCGCAAAGACGAAGGAGTCGCGTTCGGACAGGGAGCTTAGGGTCGTGTTCGCCAATTCTCCGTCATAGTTCCAGGCCGCTGTCGCCAGAGGTGCCGAAATATAGGCTTCGGTCAGCTCTACCTGCTCTTCAAATCCAGTATGAAGTGCTGTGTCCAAGCGCTGTGCCCAGAACGTTGTGATCACGCCGATCATCACCAGCAGGCCCAGCATTCCGGGCAGCAGGATCTTTCGTTTTACGGGCATATTGCGGAACCAAGACTTGACGAACATGGTGTCCCTCCAAATAAGTTTGGTCCAACATCCAACAAGACAATTTTTTTTCCGTTAAATCCGCCGCCGCGACGGCGGCATGTTCCGGCATCTTCGCCCCCAGTTTCGGGGATGCCCAAAAAGACATCACAGCCAATCCGCGCGGGGATCTAGCGGGGATCTAGCCGTCTTCGTAGCGGGCGAGCATCGTATCCGCGCGCGCGCATGCCTGGCACAGCCTGTCCAGCGCCGGGATGGCGTTGGTGTTGGCCTGTTCGATCTCCAGCATCGACGCTCGCAGATCGGCCAGCCCCAGGACTGCGGCGGATCCTGCCAGCCGATGCGCCTCCTGCCGATGATCGACGGTCAGTTCCGCGCTCTGGAGCAAGGTGTCGTTCAGGCTGCGCAGGTCCTGACGAAAGACAGACAGGAAGTGATGCGCCTTTTCCGGGCCAAGGGCCGAGACAAACTCTTCCAGGTCGGATTGGCCCTGTGCGGACGGCCCGTTCGACCCCGACGGCCGGGGCTCTCCCACCTGCGATGATGCGCCCACCTGCGATGATACGCCCAATGGCCCCGGCGCCGCACAGCGTCGCCGCACGAGATCGCCCAGCGCGTCCCTGTCGATCGGCTTGGTCAGAACCTCCGCGAACCCGACATCGAGGATCCGGGCGTGATCATCCGCCGAGGCATGGGCGGTCAATGCGACGACATCAATGCCTTCTGCCAGGTGTTCGCGACGCAGTTGGCGCAGCACCTCCATTCCGTCCACTTCCGGCATGCTGATATCGGTCAGGATGAGGTCGAAGGTGCCGGCCCTGGCCTGTTCGACCCCGGCCGCACCGCCGCTTGCCGTCACCACCTGATGACCCAGGTCGCTGAGCATGCGGTCCAGCAGCAAGCGATTGATGTCATTGTCTTCGATCACCAACAGCCGTTGTCCGACATCGGTCACCGGACGCTGTGTCGTCACCGATGTCTGATCCAGCGCGGTTGGCGGCAGGGGCAGTGTGAAGGTAAAAAGACTGCCCTCACCGGGTTCGCTTTCGCAGCTGATTTCCCCATCCATCATACGCACCAGCCGCTGCGAAATGGCCAACCCCAGGCCGGTGCCTTCGCTCCCCCGGGTATAGCTGGGATCCAGCATGATGAAATCGTCAAAGATCCGTTCCAGATCGTCTGCGGCGATGCCTTTTCCGGTATCGGCGACGCAGAACTCGACCATATCGCCAGCGCCACGCACGACATCCACCGACACCGCCCCGTCCTGGGTGAATTTGAGCGCGTTGCCGACCAGATTGAGGAGCACCTGCTGAAGGCTTCTCGCCCGGCCATGAACGCCATCCAGCGGGCCAAGGTTGCAGAAAACGCTCAGCTCGTTGTTGTTCTTGGTTGCCGTGGCTTGCTGACTGTCGACCACCCCCTGCACCAGTGACTTGAGATCGAAAACCGCCACCGTTTCGGTTTCAGCCCCCGACTGAAGCCGCGACAGTTCCAGAACATCGTTGACGTGATGCAACAGAAGTTCGCCCGAGACCCGCATCGCCTGCAGGAACTTCTGCTGCTCGGCACTCGGGTCCAGGTCTTCGAGAATATCAAGCGACCCCAGAATGCCCGTCAGCGGCGTGCGCATTTCATGGCTCATCACCGTCAACAGCTTGTCCTTGGCCTTGACCCCGGAGAGCGCATCGTCGCGGGCGCGGCGCAATTCTTCTTCGTCGCGCAGACGGCTGGAGATATCGCGCACATAGCTGACCAGCACCGGTTCATTCCCGGAACGGCACACCGTCAGGGAAACCTCGACCGGCAAACGCTCGCCGGTCTTTCGCGTCGCCGTAAGCTGGACCCGTCCGTCGCCCTTGCCGAAGCCGTCAGGCGTGTCCCCTTTGGCAATCTGCGCGGCATCAATTGCCACCAGATCCTCAAAGGACATGCCGATCACCTCTTGTGCGGAATAAGCAAAAATCCGTTCCGCCGCGCCATTGAAGGCCGTGATCCGCCCCTGTTCGTCGGCCACCAGAATAGCATCCAGCGACGAGGTCACCATCGCTTCTGTCCGGGCGGCGTCCTGGGCCTGCTGGGAGGCAAGCCGCTGCCCGCGCCGAAAGAGGGACAGGATCAACAGGGCCGTCAACGCAAGGGCCACCATCAGGGACACCACAACCAGCGCGAGCTGTAGAAACAGCTTATGCAAGACAACCCGCTCCACCCCGGCCGTTTCCGCCTGGAGCACAACACCGATCAAGGCGAGTTCCCGCACCGCCTCGCCATCCTCGGCCACCAGCTGCTGCAAATCCGGCAAGCGCGCGAGCAAAACGTCATCCGGCGCATCAATAAGCGGAACCTGGGCCTGCACCCCAGCCCAGAGCCGATCCAGCGTCGTGCCGCCTTCGCTGGTCGCACGCATGTCAGCGTAGAGTGAACTTTCGCGGTACGTCGCGATGCGGCTATAGTAGATGTCGAACTGCCGTCGCAGCGCCGCAAGATCGTCGTGATCTTCGGCTATTGAGACCATGCGCTGATATTTCAGGTAATCAACTTCGGCCTGGGACAGAGTCCATTGCAGGTTATCCGTGGCCGCAGCCGAGAACGCCTCGATCCGTTGTTGCACATCTTTGCCAAGCCGGACGGATTGAACCGCCAGCAATATCAGAACCATGGCCGCACCAACAGACAACCATCGGTGCAGTTTGGGAACCTTTTGGCTCTGCAACGGGCCACGCCCTCCTGTTCAACTCTCCCATCGGAGAGGACTTACCTCACGGTTATTCTGTTCAATTGCCAGATACTGCGGGAATAAATCGCCTCGGTCCGAAACTCTGCCCCGCTGTCATAGGGGTAGATGATCCAAAGCGGCCCCTTGTCGCGCAAGGACATGGTTTTCCCGTTGCGCATGTAGGCGACGATCGGCCCGCCTGCGGCGACATCCGACATGGGGATTTCAACGGCGTAGTCATTGACCGCTGCAACCTCCAGCGTACCCTCCGTGACACCGACATGATCCATCAACCGGTCCAGCGAGACGCCAACGAAGTTCTGTACGCCCTCGCTCCAGATGGTGGTGGTGTTCACCTCACGGGCGTCCAGCGCGCGCAATTGCGCCAGAGAGAAATCCTGCTCCCTTTCTCCGTCGCGAATGGTCAGGATGACATCTGACGCCGACGCGGGAAGCGAAAACAACAGGGCAACAACTGTGGCGAACGCCGTGAATAGATGTCTCATCAAGTGCCTCCAAGAGCAATATAATGCCAAGGCCCATCGACCCGGTCACGGCAACTGTGGCACAACACAGCCCGAACGGCATGCGCACCTGCGTATAGTTTGCTACCCTTTCGTATAAGTTCGGTAAACTCTGCCCCCGACAGAGGCGAATTCCGCCCGGTCACGGCCCCCCTGCCCGCCGTTGGCCCTGCTCGGGGACGTGCCGCGGCCCGTCCAACAGGCGTCTTTGGCCATGCGCCGCCCGGAAGGTGCCGCAGCGTCGCGCTGATTTGCGAACGGGAGTTGACTGATTTGAAACGTTTTCGGCGATAGACTTCGTTCAGTATGGTGAAAACAGGTTAAATAGCGACATGCGTATTCTTCTGGCAGATGACCACGATATGGTCCGCGACACGATCTCGGCGTATCTCAGCTCCGAAGGGGGGGCTGACATCACCGCAACGACGGACCTGCCCCGCGCAATGAAGGAACTGGAGGACAACGGTCCTTTTGATCTTGTCCTGCTCGACTACAACATGCCCGGTATGAACGGCCTTGACGGGTTGAAGAGCGCCTTGAAAAGCAACGGTGGTCGCGGCGTCGCGATCCTGTCCGGCAGTGCCCCGACCCATACCGCACAAGAAGCCCTGGACGCCGGGGCGGTCGGGTTTCTGCCCAAGACAATGGGGGCGCAATCGCTTTTGAATGCGGTCCGCTTCATGAGTGCCGGCGAGATCTATGTCCCCGTCGAATTGATGCGACAGGAGGCGGCGGCCCCCGCCCATCCCCTGCTGGGACAACTCAGCCCGCGCGAAGTCGAAGTCCTGCAGGGCCTTTGCCGGGGGCAGTCCAACAAGGAAATCGCCCGCGATCTGAACCTGCAGGAAGTGACGATCAAGCTCCACGTGCGCACCCTGTGCCGCAAGCTGGATGCCAAGAACCGGACGCAAGCCGCCATGACAGCCAAGGAAACCGGCCTGTTCTGACGCAACAGAACTGACATTGCTGGCCGCGATCAACGGCGCGACCACTGGCGACCACCCGCCCCCCCTGGCGAGCTGAGATACGCCGAGATCGTGTCGCGGA
>NZ_LPUY01000072.1 GCF_001518015.1 Tritonibacter horizontis | reverse complement strand
TACCCCCGCCCCGGCGCCAAAGGTCTGCGGCTGGTGCCCCAGCGCCCTGCGCCCGATGATGTCCGGCGATGGTCTGGTGGTCCGGATCCGTCCGCCGATGGGGCGGCTGTCGCGCCCACAGGCGGGCGCCGTCGCGGCGCTGTCGCGGCGCTTTGGCAATGGTATTCTGGACCTCTCCGCCCGCGCCAGCCTGCAACTGCGCGGTGTCCGCCCCGAGGATCACGCGGCGCTGATCGCCGCCCTGCAGGATCACGGTCTGGTGGAGCGCGACGCCGGGGTCGAGGCGCGTCGCAATCTCTTGCTGACGCCCTTCTGGGCCGCCGGCGACCGCAGCCAGCGCATCGCGGCAGACCTTTCGGCGCGCCTCGCGGCGGCACCGGATCTGGACCTGCCCGGCAAGTTCGGCTTTGCGGTTGATGCGGGGGACAGCCCGGTTCTGCAACAGGTGGCCGCCGATATCCGCATCGAGGGCGCGGGCGAGGCGCTGACCCTGCGGGCCGACGGCGCGGATCTGGCGCGGCAAGTGACCGAACAGACCGCCGCCGCCGCGGCCATCGCATTGGCGCGCTGGTTTCTGGCCGAGGGCGGCGCGCCCGAGGGTCGGGGCCGGATGCACCGGTTGATTGCGCGCCGCGGTCCGCCCCCTGCGCATGACGCACCCGGGGCAACCAGCGCCTATACGGCCGCTCCCGGCCCCCTTGCCGGTGGCCGACTGGTCGCGCTGGAGTTCGGCCAGCTGCCCGCCGCAACCCTTGCCGCCCTGGCAAATGCCGCGCCCCTGCGCCTGACCCCCTGGCGCATGCTGCTGCTGGAGGGGGTTTCGGACATCGCCGCCCTGCCCGGCCTGATCCTGGAGACCCCGGATCCGCGCCTGCAGGTGAGTGCCTGCACCGGCGCACCCGGTTGCCTGCAGGCGCAGGCGCAAACCCGCGCCCTTGCCCGCGATCTGGCACCGATGCTGCCCGCTGGCCTGCACCTCCATGTGTCCGGCTGCGCCAAAGGCTGCGCCCATCCCGGCGCCGCCGACCTGACCCTGACCGCCACCGGTCCTGACACTTTTGACCTGATCCGGGGCGGGCGCGCAGACGCCCGCCCTGCCCGCCGCTCCCTGAGTGCAACCACCCTGCGCCGCACCCCGGACGTTCTGACGAAAGACACCTGACCCATGCTGCACACCTATGAAACCGACGGCGCCAAGATCTACGCCGAAAGCTTTGCCACCATCCGCGCCGAAGCCGATCTTGCCCGCTTCACCAAGGACGAAGAGGTGGTTGCCGTGCGCATGATCCACGCTGCCGGCATGGTCGGGCTGGAGGCGCATATCCGCTTCTCAACCGGCATGGCCGAAACCGCCCGCGCTGCCCTGGCCAAGGGCGCGCCGATCCTCTGCGATGCCTATATGGTCTCGGAAGGGATCACCCGCCCCCGCCTGCCTGCGGGCAACCAGGTGCTTTGCACCCTGCGCGACCCGAAGGTGCCCCAGATGGCCCAGGACATGGGCAACACCCGCTCGGCGGCGGCGCTGGAACTGTGGCGGCCGCATCTTGCGGGCGCCGTGGTGGCGATCGGCAATGCCCCCACGGCCCTGTTTCACCTGCTGAACATGCTCAAGGATCCGAGTTGCCCGCGCCCTGCCGCCATCATCGGCTGCCCCGTCGGCTTTGTCGGCGCCCGCGAATCCAAGGATGCGCTGATGGCGGATCTGCCGGTGCCCTCGATGATCGTCGAAGGGCGGCTGGGCGGATCGGCGATCACCGTCGCCGCCGTCAACGCCCTGGCCTCCTGGAAGGAATAGACATGACCGCCCTCCCCACCGGCAAAGTCATCTGCGCGGGCCTCGGCCCCGGCGATCCCGAACTGATGAGCGTCAAATCCTGGCGCGCGCTTCAGTCCGCCCGCCATGTGGCCTATTTCCGCAAGGCAGGCCGTGCCGGACAGGCGCGCGCCATCGTCGACGGCCTGCTGGCGGAGGGGGTCACCGAGTATCCGATGGAATATCCGGTCACCACCGAGATCCATTTCTCCGACCCCGAATACAACCGCCAACTTGCCGCCTTTTACGACCAATGGGCCGACACGCTGACCGAGATTGCCCGTCAGGACACCGTGGTGGTCCTCTGCGAGGGCGATCCGTTCCTCTATGGCTCTTTCATGCATCTGCACACGCGGCTGGCGGGCCGGGCCACGGTCGAGATCATCCCCGGCATCACCGGCATGTCCGGCTGCTGGACCGCGACCGGCCAGCCGATCACCTGGGGCGATGATGTGCTGACCGTGGCCATGGCAACCCTCTCCGAAGCAGAACTGACCAAGCGCATTGCCGAAACCGACGCATTGGTGGTGATGAAGATCGGCCGCAACCTGCCCAAGCTGCGCCGGGCGCTGGCGGCAGCGGGGCGCGCCGACGACGCCTGGCTGGTGGAACGCGGCACCATGCCCGCCCAGACGGTTCAAAAGCTCTGCGATGTGACCGGCGAGGTGCCCTATTTCTCCATCGTGCTGCTGCACGGAACAGGACGGCGCCCATGAGCGAGATACAAAAAGGCTGGGTGGTCATCGCGGGCCTCGGCCCCGGCTCTGACCGAATGGTAACCGCCGAAGTGCAGGACGTTCTGGCCGAGGCCACCGATGTGGTCGGCTATGTTCCATACGTGCAGCGCATCGCCCCACGCGACGGCTTGACCCTGCACGCCAGTGACAACCGGGTCGAGGTGGACCGCGCAACCCATGCGCTGCAGATGGCGGCAGAGGGGCGGCGTGTCGTCGTGGTCTCCTCCGGCGATCCGGGGGTCTTTGCCATGGCCTCTGCCGTGTTCGAGGCGCTGGAGGCCGGCCCCGATGCCTGGCAGAGACTGGACATCCGGGTGCTGCCCGGCATCACCGCCATGCTCGCCGCTGCCGCCGCCATTGGCGCGCCGCTGGGCCATGACTTTGCCGCCATCAACCTCAGCGACAATCTAAAACCCTGGGAGTTGATCGAGCGTCGCTTGCAATTGGTGGGCGAGGCCGGCCTCGCGATGGCCTTTTACAACCCGCGGTCGAAATCCCGCCCGCATCAGTTTGCCCGCGCACTGGAGGTGCTGCGCGCCGCCTGCGGCGAGGAGACGCTGATCACCTTCGCCCGCGATGTGACCAAGCCGGGACAGACGCTGCTGACCCTGCCGCTGCGCGACGCGCGGCCAGAGATGGCCGATATGCGCACCGTGGTGATCGTTGGCAATCGCGACACCCGCCGGGTCGGGCCCTATGTCTATACCCCCCGCTTTGCCCCCGGCCATCAGCCGAAGACGCCGGATGGTCAGGCCTCGTGATCCAGCCAGCGCATCACCGCCTCGATGGTGCCCAGCACCCGCCGCGCCGGGATCTGCGGCCGGTCGATCATCACCACCGGCACCCCGAGGGTCCGGGCGGCGGTCAGCTTGGCCTCGGCCCCGGTGCCGCCGGCGTTCTTGGCCACCACATGGGTGATGCCATGGGCCCGCATCAACGCCGCATCCGCCGCCGCCGTGAACGGGCCGCGCGCGATCACCACCGTCGCGTCGGGCAGCACCAGCGGCCCCTCGGGCGGGTCGACCAGCCGCAACAGGTAGCGATTGGCGGGCTTGGCCGCAAATTCCGCCAGTTGCTGCTTGCCGATCGCCAGGAACACCCGCGCGCCGGCCTCGGGCAGTGCGTCCACCGCACCCGCAATATCCGCCACATGACGCCAGCTGTCGCCCGGCTGCGCGCGCCAGGCCGGGCGTTCCAGCGCGCAGAGCGCGACGCCCGCCGCGGCGCAGCCCGCCACCGCATTGCCGCTCATCTGCGCGGCAAAGGGATGGGTGGCATCAATGACATGGCTCACGCCTTCACGGCGCAGGTAATCCACCAGCCCGGCCACGCCACCAAAGCCGCCGACCCGGCAGGGCAACGGCTGCGCCGCCGGGCGCGCGGTCCGGCCCGCGTAAGAGAACACCGCCTGACGCCCGGCTCCCGCCCAATGCGCCGCGAGGTGGACGGCCAGGTGCGAGGCTTCGGTGGTGCCGCCCAAAAGCAGGAGTTTGGTCATGTCTGATCCTTTGACTGCGCCCACAAAACGGCCCTGGCTGACCCTGATCGGGCTGGGCGAAAATGGCCTTGAAGGGCTGACGGATGCAAGCCGATCCGCGCTGGCGGCGGCAGAAATCATCATCGGGGGGCCACGGCATCTGGATCTGGTTGACGCGGGCGCGCGGGGGCAGCCCTGGCCGGTGCCGTTTTCCACCGCACCGGTGCTGGCGGCACGGGGGCGGGCCTGCGTGGTGCTGGCCTCTGGCGATCCCTTCTGGCACGGCGCCGGCGGCAGCCTGTTGCGCGATCTCGATCCGGGCGACTGGGTGTCACATCCCGCGCCCTCCTGTTTCAGCCTGGCGGCCAGTACACTCGGCTGGCGGCTGGAGGATACCCTGTGCCTTGGCCTGCATGCGGCCCCATTTGCCCGGCTGCGCCCGCTTCTGGGAAGGGGCAGCCAGGTGATCTGCACCCTGCGCGATGGTGCGGCGGCGGCTGAGCTGGCGGCCTATCTGACCTCCATCGGCCAGGGCGACAGCGGCCTGACCCTGCTTGAACGGCTTGGTGGGCCACACGCGCGCCACCGCGAGACCACCGCCGCCAGCTATGCCCTCACCGATGTGGAGGCGCCGGTGATGGCGGCCTTCGTCGCGGCGGGCCCCGGCCTGTCGCAGGCTGCGGGGCGCGCGGATGCCTGCTTTGCCCACGACGGGCAGATCACCAAACGCCCGATCCGGGCGCTGACGCTGTCGGCGCTTGCCCCGCGGGTGGGCGAACATCTGTGGGACATCGGTGGCGGCTCCGGGTCCGTGTCGGTGGAATGGTGCCTGGCGGCGCGCGGCGCCACGGCCACCACCTTTGAGGCCCGCGCGGACCGGCTGGCCAACATCCGCCGCAACGCCGCGGATTTCGGCCTCGCCCATCGGATGACGGCGATCGAGGGCCGCGCACCGCAGGTTCTGGCAGATCAGCCAAGACCGGACTGCGTTTTTATCGGTGGTGGCGGCAGTCAGGCGCTGCTCGATCACCTCTGGCAAACCCTGCCCGCAGGCACCCGGATCGTCGCCAATGGGGTCACCCTGGAGACGGAAACGCTGCTGATGCAGGCCCATGCCAGCCACGGCGGCCAGCTGCTCAGGGCTGAAATCGCCGAAGCCGGCCCCCTGGGCAGCCTGCGCGGCTGGACGCGGGCGCGCCCGGTGGTCCAATGGAGCGTGACCAGATGATCGTCGCCGGTTTTGGCTTTTCCGAGCGCGCCACGGACACCAGCCTGGAGGAGGCCTTTGCCGCGCTGCAACAGCGCCCTGACCGGTTGGTCACCCTGCGCCACAAGGCCGTCAGCCCAGTGTTTCAGACCTTTGCCCGGCGTCACACATTGCCCGTGGACAGCCTGGAGGACGACCAGATCGCCGGCATCGTGACCGCCACCCAATCCCCGCGCATCCAGGCGCGGTTCAACACCGGATCGGTGGCCGAAGCCGCCGCGCTTGTTGGCGCGGGCACGGGCGCGCGGCTGATCCAGACCAGATATGTGACCACGGATGGGCTTGCCACCGTGGCTCTTGCGGAGATGATAGACAGATGACCGTTCATTTCATTGGCGCCGGACCGGGTGCCGCCGACCTGATTACCCTGCGCGGGCGCGACCTGATCGCCGCCTGCCCGGTGTGCCTTTATGCCGGCTCGCTGGTGCCCGAAGCGCTGCTGACCCATTGCCCCGAGGGCGCCAGGATCATCAACACCGCGCCCCTGTCGCTGGACGAGATCATGGCAGAGATCAGCGCCGCACATGCAGCGGGCCAGGATGTCGCGCGGCTCCATTCCGGTGACCTGTCGGTCTGGTCCGCAATGGGCGAACAGCTGCGCCGCCTGCGCGATCTGGACATCCCCTATGACATCACCCCCGGCGTGCCGGCCTTTGCCGCCGCCGCTGCCGCGCTTGGCACCGAGCTGACCCTGCCCGGTGTCGCGCAATCGCTGGTGCTGACGCGCACCTCGGGTCGGGCCTCGGCAATGCCCGACGGCGAAACGCTGGAGAATTTCGCCGCCACCGGCGCGACGCTGGCCATTCACCTGTCGGTACATGTGCTGGACGACGTGGTGGCGCGGCTCACCCCGGCCTATGGCGCCGACTGCCCCGTCGCCATCGTCTGGCGTGCGACATGGCCGGATCAGAAGATCGTCAAGGCCACTCTGGGCTCGGTGATTGAGGCCACTGAGGGGGCGCGCGGACGCACCGCTTTGATCCTCGCGGGCCAGGCTCTGGGCGCGGAAGATTTCGCCGAAAGCTGCCTTTATGGCGCGGACTACGACCGCCGCTACCGCCCGCAAAGCGCGGATAGCCCCTGGTCCGAGTGGAGCGATGGGGATGATTGATCGGCTGCTGACACATGCCAAGGACAGCGCCCGAGCCTGGGTGGGGGCGAAAGCGCCCTCCCGGGGGGAGGGTCCGGCGCTGTCCGGCCTGTCGGCCGGACGGAACTTCCGAATGAAGGGCGCAAAGCAATGACCGACTTTCCCAAGGGGTTGATGATCTCCGCCCCCTCCTCCGGCACCGGCAAGACCACAGTGATGCTGGGCCTGTTGCGGGCACTCACCGAGGACGGGCTGACCGTGCAGCCCTTCAAGAGCGGGCCGGATTATATCGACCCTGCCTTTCACTTTGCCGCCGCTGGACGGGCGTCCTTCAACCTTGATACCTGGGCGATGGATGGCGCGCTGCTGGACGCCGTCACCACCCAGGCGCAAGGCGCGGATATCTGTATCGGCGAGGGGTCGATGGGGCTGTTCGATGGCGTCGCCACACGCGGCCAGTCGGGCTTTGGCTCTTCGGCAGAAACCGCCTTGCGCATGGGCTGGCCGGTGGTGCTGGTCATCGACGTGGGCGGTCAGGCGCAATCCGCTGCCGCCACGGCGCTGGGGTTCAAGATGTACAATCCTGACCTGCCCTTTGCCGGCGTGATCCTGAACCGCGTCGCCAGCCCCCGCCACGACCGTCTGACCCGGCTGGGAATGGAGCGGGCGGGTGTCACCGTGCTCGGCTCCCTGCCCCGGCGCGGCGATCTGGCCCTGCCGGAGCGGCATCTGGGCCTGATCCAGGCGGTCGAACACCCGGATCTGGAGGCGGCGATTGCGGGCTATGCGGCCTTCCTGCGCGAGAACGTCGACCTTGAGGCGATCCGCGCGGTGGCCCGTACGGCAGCCGCCCCCACCCCGCGTGCCCTGCCCAATCCCCCGGCCC
>NZ_LPUY01000071.1 GCF_001518015.1 Tritonibacter horizontis | reverse complement strand
GCAGAAATTGAATCGGCGCATCCCCCCGGCGGCCTGCGCCGATTCAATTTCTGCCGTCGTTCAGCAGGCTTGCGGCCCCCCACGCGCCGTGCTTTCCAGTTTCGCCGCCGCCTGTCCCGACCTCAATCCGGCCGCCAGACCCGCCGTTTCCAGTTCAGCAATCGCTAGGCCCGCTGTCCCCAGTCCTGCCAGCCCGACCACCGACCACGTAAAGACGTCCCGCGTGGGGGCGCGGGACGTTGAGTGACCGATGTTGTGACCAAAACCTTCTGATCTCAGGCAACACCGGCGGGGGAGGAACGGTTCACCTTTGACAGCGTATCCGGGTTCTGCGAGGCCGAGGGTGCCACCCGCAACTGCACCATACACAGCGCCGACGCGCCCGGGTTTTCCACCCGACGACTGCGGCCGACGGGAATTCTGGCGCTCTGATTGTCCAGGACCAGACGCATATTCTGCCCGGAGCCAATCAGCGCACTGCCTTGAATGACAATCCAATGTTCCGTGCTTGGCCCAGCCTGCAGATCCACAGCCGCGCCGGGGTGGATTTCCAACCGCTGCAGAGAGAACCCCGGCCCCATCGCCAGCGCCTCCTGGATGCCCCAGTCGAAAGTCTTGCGCTCCGAGGCCAGAGCCTGATCGGCGTCGACAGCGCCAAAGCTCTGATAGACCTCCCGCATCTCTGCCGCGTAGGGTTGCGCAGCGGCGGCTTCCTCGACGAGATCCGCGTCCCAATCGGCAAAACCCCGTGCGACGCTTCGGGTTTCGCGCGCCGCGTCGCGATCCCAGGCACGCAGCTGGTGCCAGGCGGTATCGGTCTGGATCGCCACGATATTTTTCGATTTCGCCGCGACTGCCTTCTCAAAGGAGACAGGTTTCGCCCGCCGGTAGGCGCCCGGATCGAGCAGAAGGCTGTCGTTGGTTGCAACCGCACGGTCGGTCGCGTTCTTTACTGGCAGATACAGCCGGGCGGCATGGTCCTTGAACGCGGCCAGAAGGACATCGACCCGTGCGACGTAAATGCCGAGGCCGCTCAATTGGTGGTTTCCTTTCAGCAGATGCGACAAGGTTGTCTGCCGCCCCGAAGGCAGAATGCGATCCACCCGGATCGGGACATTGTCGCGCGGCATGCTGGCAACCTCGAGGGTCGCAGATCCGGGAACGGCGCGGCTGCTGCGCTGACCCAACATCACGATCTGACCTTGCTGCGCCGCGGGGATCGCATGACACAGGGCCTGATCGAGAAGACAGGGATCGTCAATATCGGCGGAGGCTGGCGCCACCACGACAAGGGCCTGGGGGTGTTCGCGCAGCGTCAAGACCGCGCTCAGCAGGGCGGCGGCTGGCTTGTGCTGCTCCGGCTCCTGGATCAGCCGCATACCGGTGCCGACCTGCACCTGTTTGCGGGCCACCTCAGCCAACGCCTGCGTCGTGACGACGGTTGCTGCCGCAAACACATCCCCCGTCAGGGAGCGGACCACATTGGCAAACCGACTGCGCAGTCCCGGCGCATCTTCAAAATGCATGGGCACCATACCGTCCCCCTGAGGGCTGGACTGAAGGGGCGTGCCTGCAAGAATGATGGGATGCAGCATCTTGAACCTCGCTTTGTTTGTGATCCGTTGCATATAGATTTAAACGATTTCTAACTTCATGACCGCTATCCATCCGTCGCCATGTCGCGGGCAAATGGTTGGGCCTTGCGCCTTTGGGATAGGGGCCTTCCCTCCGTGGATCACAAATTTACGGGAATTAGAGATAACATCTTCGCGCCTGCGAGGGCCTAACGGGAATTAACCATGTTCCTGGCAAACGATCCCGGCAAGCCTCTGAGAATATTAACCAAGATCCACTCGAATCACATAATCGCCGGCGGCGGCGCGACCTCTGGCCCTGGCGGGAGGCGGTTCGGGACAGGCTGGTTTTTCAGGATGGTATTTCAGGTGGGGGCGGATATGGTCGAAGGAATGAGCACCCCTGTTTCCAGCATTCGCTATCTTGGTCCGGCCTATCAGGAGGCCTGCGCCCGCGCGGGCATTCATTCGGCTGAGGAGCTGCACCAGATTGGCGCCGATGCGGCCTATGCCCGGATGCTGCAGACCGGGTCAAAGCCGCATTTCATCGGGTATTATGTTCTGGTCATGGCGCTGCAAGGCCGCCCCTGGAACGACTGCAAGGGCGACGAGAAAAAGGCACTGCGCAAAACGTTCGATGCGATCAAGGCCCGCTCCTTTGATCGCGACCGCTCGGCGCTGGATCGCATTCTGGACGAAATCGGCGTGATCGAACGCCGACCCGGCTAAGCGCAGACATCAAAAAAAACCGCCGCGCAGACCACGCGGCGGTTTTGATAGACACGAGCGAACCAGGCAGCCCCGGTCAGCTCCCGTCTGACAGTGTCAAGCGAGGCCGAACGGCTTAGCCGACCAGTTCCAGACCGGCGAAGAAATAGGCGATTTCTTCTGCGGCGGTTTCCGGTGCGTCGGAGCCGTGCACGGAGTTTTCACCAACGGATTCCGCGAACTCGGCGCGGATCGTGCCGGGGGCCGCGTCGGCCGGGTTGGTTGCGCCCATGATTTCACGGTTCTTGGCAATTGCGCCTTCGCCTTCGAGAACCTGCACAACCACCGGAGCGGAGCACATGAAGTCGCAAAGTTCACCGTAGAAGGGACGCTCGGCGTGCACTTCGTAGAACTTGCCCGCTTGGGCTTTGGTCATTTGGATGCGCTTCTGTGCGATGATGCGCAGGCCGGCTTCTTCGAATTTGGCGTTGATCGCGCCGGTCAGGTTGCGGCGGGTTGCATCGGGTTTGATGATCGAGAAAGTGCGTTCCAGTGCCATCGGGCGGTCTCCTTCGTGGGATTCACGTAAATCTTGCGGTCATGCGGCGCCGGGGTGGCATCCGCAACGATCTGGCGCCGGGTAACACGCCTGATGCGTCATGGAAAGGGCCTTGTCGCGGCCAACACATGCAAACCGCGCCGCCAGCCTGCGCGCATCACGACCGGGCGGCAGCGGCCGCCTCGCGTGCATCGACAAACGCCACATAGAGCGCCGAAAGCATCGCCAATGCGCTGGCCGCCAACATGATGCCAAGCACCGCGAAGGGCGCCGTTTCGGGCCGCACCACCATGCCGGTGACCGTGGTCATGATCGCGCCGATACCAACGCCCAGCGCACCGGACAGCCCGGCCGCGCTACCGGCCAGCTCGGGGCGGACCGACATCAGACCGGTGCTGGCATTTGCCATGGTCAGCCCGTTGCCAAACCCAACGGCGACCGCAGCCCCAAAAAAGGTGACAACGGACCCCTGCCCGGCGTGAAACGCCATCAACCCTGCAAGCGGGCCGAGTAACGCAGACAGCCGACCGCACAGGATCAGGCTCAGCAATGACAGCCGCGAGAGCAGCCGCGTGGACACGAGGTTGCCGACCATGAAGCCCCCGGTAATCACCCCGATACCAAGCCCAACCTGGGCGCTGTTCATGGAGAACCACACTTTTGCCACCAAGGGCGCGCCGGTGATGAAACAGAAGAACCCGCCGACCGAAAACGCCATACAGAAACTGTAACCCCAGAACCGGCGCGAGGAGAACAAAAGCGGATAGCGACGCATCTGGGCCATGATGGTGGGGGCGCGGCGGTGATGGGTCTCGCCGAAATCACCCCAGACCAGCAGCAAGACCAATGCCCCCAACAGGGTGTAGAACCAGAACACCGCCCGCCAGCCGAACGCGATGTCCAACAGGCCACCGCACATCGGCGCCAGCATCGGGGCCAGCGCCATCGCCATGGTCACGGAGCCAAGCCGGCGCGCGGCCTCTTGGGTGTCATACATGTCGCGCACAGCCGCGCGCGGGACAACCGAACCGACGACAACCGCGCTTTGGAGCAGGCGAAAGCCCAGAAACACCCAGATGCTCTGCGACAGGGCTGCGCCGATCGAGGCCAGGGTAAAGACCACCAAAGACCACAACAGGAGCGGCCGCCGACCAAAGCGGTCCGAGAGGGGCCCAATGAGTATCTGCATCACCGCCGAGATCGCGAGAAACCCGCCGATTGACAGGTTCACAAGGCCGTAGTCGGCCTGAAACCCTGCCGCGATCCCCGGCAAGGAGGGCAGAAACATATTGAGCGACAGCACCGACAGCGCGGTGGCGAAGATCAATGTGATCATTGTCGGTGGGCTTTGCGCCGCCTGTGGTTTCATTCGGGCTGGTCGTCCTTTGATCAGGGTCCCGGCAAGGGCGCGCGCCCCCGGTGTCGCCAGTGGCGGTCACGCCAGTCGCTGCAGTTCGACAGACAGGGTGCCCGCGTTGTTGCCATACATGTGCCATGCATCATTTGCGAACAAATAGAGATAGCCGCTTTGCGCCACGGTAAAGGTGACGTCCTGGCCCAGCACGTGCACTTCGTGGTCGGCCACGCCCTCGCCGTTTTCACTGGCCCCCTGCCCGTTTGCAACCACGCCGATCAGGGCGAACCAGGCGGCATCCGCGACACGTCGCGTGAAGGGCACATCGGCCTTTGACAACCGCGAAACCCGGCGCAAGCCGCGGCGCAGCCCTTCCGGGATCGCGGCCAACGCGTAGCCGATTTTGCCGAAACGCGCCCCCGGTCGGGCCCCATCGGCACTGGCGGGGACAGAGGCGTCCAGCCATTCTCCCTGCGCCAGCAGCCGATAGGTACAGCCGCCTTCGACAAAAATTCCGGTGCTGTTCCACCGCGGCCGGGCACTTGCATAGGTCTTGCACCGCTGTCCCGGCTGCAGCAGCTGCGTTGGCCAATAGCTGCTCTCTCCCGGTGGCGGCGTTTTGTGGCGGGCGACGACCGAGGGGTCGAAAGTGGTGCGACTGGTCCAATCCGCCAGACGGTTTGCCGCCCCGGAGAGTTCCGGCACCGCACGCGGCCGGGTCGGTCGATAGCGAAACAGCCCGAGGAAAGAGGTATGTCGGCGGGCGAAGGCATCCGGTTTCAGCTGGCCCGGCGCGATGGGGCGCAGCGCCATGCCACAAGCGACCGCCTCTTGCAGCATCCAGTCCAGGGTGAGGTCCCCCAGACCGCAGTCGCCATAGCTTCCCCCCACATCGCCATGCACGCCGGGAAACCACCGCTGTTGCACGTCTTGCTCTGGGCCCCAGTCGGTCCAGAGCGTGGGCGTGAAATCCTGGCGCCGTTCATCCATGGCCAGGGCCTGGCGGGCGCAGGCCACATTGCGGCCCAGCTCGGTATCGCGAAACCCGTGTTTGCGAGGATCCCCAAGCACCAGCCGCAACACCCCCTTGTCGTCGGGAATGCCCAGCGCCCCAACCGTGTCCCAGACGCCGATGAACCGGAACCCGATCTGGTCCTGCGGGTGAAAGCGCACGGCACCGATCGGACGTTCCCGGAGGAACGCGGCCTGCAAGGCGGTTTTATCGTCTTCGGCCTTGTTGGACTGATAGCGCTCCATCAGCCGCTGCACGACGTCCCAGGCCTCCTCGTAGGGGGAGAGTTTGTCCGGCCTGAGGTCGGCAAGCCCGACATTGGACACCATGCCGGCAAGACTGCGCACCGTGTAAGCGCCACGGCTGAAACCGATCAAAAAGATCTCATCCCCCGGCTCGTAAGTTTCGGCGAGGAATTTATAGGCGCTCATGATGTCATCTTCGAGCCGCAACCCGATTGCGCCCCCAAGGGTGCGCCGCAGCCAGCCACCAGAGGTGCCGACACCGGTGCGGTAATAGGCGATCTGGGGGGTGCCCCTTTCATCCTGTGCCGCAACCAGCGAATGCAGCTTGGCCACATTGGTCGGGGTTGGGGTGCCATTTTCGTGCTGATCGGCGGTGTTCCACGTCCCGTCACAACAGATAATCAATCGGCGCATTTCAATCACCTCCACTCAAAAACCAAAATGTCCGGGACCAAAAGAGCCGGACCTGTCAAAAACAAGGGGATGGTAGCATGCTCTGTCGGTGCGCCAACCCGTGAACTCCTCTGGCCGCCTGGTCCAATTGGCATTGACCCTTCGCGCGGCTTTCGACATGAGAGGTGCCATGCTCAGGATCGAAAACATCACATACTCCGTCGAAGGCCGTCCTCTTATGGAGGGCGCCTCCGCTACCATTCCAACGGGCCACAAGGTTGGCGTTGTCGGACGCAATGGCACCGGCAAATCCACCCTGTTCCGCATCATTCGCGGGGAGTTGGCGCTGGAAGGCGGCAGCATCAGCCTGCCTAACCAGGCCCGGATCGGTGGCATCGCGCAAGAGGTGCCCTCCTCCGCCGACTCCCTGCTGGATACGGTCCTGGCGGCGGACACCGAGCGGGCGGCACTGATGGCCGAATCGGAGACCGCGACCGACGGCACCCGGATCGCGGAAATCCAGACCCGACTGGCAGACATAGATGCCTGGTCCGCCGAGGCCCGCGCGGCCTCGATCCTCAAGGGGCTTGGGTTCGACGATGTGGACCAGCTGCGACCCTGTTCCGATTTTTCCGGCGGCTGGCGGATGCGCGTGGCGCTGGCGGCGGTTCTGTTTTCAGAACCCGACCTGCTGCTGCTTGACGAACCGACCAACTATCTCGACCTGGAAGGGGCGCTGTGGCTGGAAAGCTATATCGCCAAATATCCCCATACCGTCCTGATCGTCAGCCACGACAGGGGGCTGCTGAACCGTGCGGTCGGGGCCATCCTGCATCTGGAAGACCGCAAGCTGACGCTGTATCAGGGGACTTACGACACCTTTGCCCAGACCCGGGCCGCGCGTATCGCCGCCGCCCAGTCCGAGGCGCAGAAACAGGACGCGCGCCGCGCCCACCTGCAGAATTTTGTCGATCGGTTCCGGGCCAAGGCGTCCAAGGCCAAACAGGCCCAGTCCCGCCTGAAGATGATCGAGAAGATGAAACCGATCTCGACCCCGCAAGAGGCCGCCATGCGGGCGTTTTCCTTCCCGGAACCCGAAGAGATGTCGCCGCCGATCATCCACCTTGAGGGCGGCACCACCGGCTATGGCGATGTCGAGATCCTCAGCCGTCTCAATCTGCGGATTGATCAGGATGACCGGATCGCCCTGTTGGGCAAGAACGGTCAGGGTAAATCGACGCTCTCAAAACTGCTGGCGGATCGCCTGCCGCTGATTTCGGGAAAAATGGTGCGGTCGTCCAAGCTGCGCATCGGCTATTTCGCGCAACACCAGGTGGACGAGCTGTATGTCGACGAGACACCGATCGAGCACTTGCGCCGCCTGCGCCCGAACGAGGCGCCCGGAAAATGGCGGATGCGGCTGGCCGGGTTTGGTCTGCGGGCCGATCAGGCGGACACCGCCGTCGGGCGGCTGTCGGGCGGGCAAAAGGCGCGGCTGTCGCTGCTGCTGGCCACCATCGACGCGCCCCATATGCTGATCCTCGACGAACCGACCAACCACCTTGATATCGAAAGCCGCGAAGCGCTGGTCGATGCGCTGACCGCCTATAGCGGCGCGGTCATTCTGGTCAGCCACGACATGCACCTGTTGTCGATGGTGGCGGACCGGCTGTGGCTGGTGTCCGGCGGCACGGTGTCGCCTTATGATGGCGATCTTGACAGCTATCGCGACATGCTGCTGTCGCGCGACAAACCGGCATCGAAATCGGCGCCCAAACCGGCAAAGAAGCCCAAGCGTGTCACCCGTGACCAGCTGCTGGAGCTGCGCGCGGAGGTGCGCAAATCCGAAGGCCGCGTGCAAAAACTGTCGGAAATGCGCGAAAAGCTTGACGAAAAGCTCGCAGATCCCGAACTTTACGAAAAGGGCAAGGTCGGCGGCGTGGAAGTCTGGCAAAAGAAACACGCCGAATGCATCGAAGCCCTGGAGCGGGCCGAAGCCATGTGGATGAAGGCGCTTGAAAAGCTGGAGGTGGCAGAGGCCCAATGATCGACACGGCGTTCCTGATCACCTCGTTTGTCACGCTGTTTGTGATTATCGACCCGATCGGGCTGACGCCAGTCTTTCTGGCGCTGACACAGGGTATGACCTCCAAGCAGCGCCGCGCCATTGCGATCCGGGCGTCGCTGACAGGTGTTGGCATCCTCTTTGCTTTTGCGCTTTTTGGGGAAAGCGTGCTGGGCTTTATCGGCATTTCAATGCCCGCATTCCGGGTTGCCGGGGGCATCCTGCTGTTCCTGACGGCGCTGGACATGTTGTTTGAACGCCGCACCGCGCGACGGCAGCACCAGGGCGACGAGATCGAACCGGAGGATGATCCTTCGGTCTTTCCCATGGCGATCCCGCTGATCGCCGGACCGGGATCGATTGCGACGGTCATCCTGCTGACCGGGCAGCATCCCGGCATCGAAGGGCTGGCGACGGTCATGGCGATTGTGGTTGCCGTGATTGCGCTGATGCTGGGCCTGTTTTCGATTTCCGGCCTGCTGGAGCGGCTGCTTGGCCCAGTGGGGATCAACGTGGCCACGCGGCTCTTGGGGATGCTGCTGGCGGCGTTGTCCGTGCAATTCGTCCTGGAAGGTCTGCGCGCTTTCGGCTTTGCCAGCTAGAGCGCTAGACATCGCCGCGCGCAATACCTAGGTGCCACTGAGGGAGGGCGCGCGCCTATGACATCAGACACCATCGGCCATCTGGTCTATTTGATTGTACTCCTGGCTGCGGTCGGGTTCTGGGTGTTCGTCCAGAACCGCCAGTCGCTGGGCAAGACCGCGCAGCAGCTTGCGGTCTGGGGGCTGATCTTTCTCGGGGTGATCGCCGCCTACGGGCTGTGGGGCGACATCCGCTCGACGTTGATGCCGCAACAGTCGGTGCTGGCCGACACCGGCCAGATCACGGTCCCCCGCGCCCCGGATGGCCACTATTACCTCACCCTGACGATCAACGGTGAACCGGTTGATTTCCTCGTCGACACTGGCGCCAGCCAGATGGTGCTGAATGCTGAAGCGGCCGAGCGGGTCGGGTTGGAAACCGACGACCTTGCCTTTCTTGGCCGGGCCATGACGGCAAATGGCGAGGTGCGCACTGCCCGCGTCAAGCTGGAGACCGTTGAGCTGGGCCCGGTGACCGACCGCAACGTCGCGGCCTGGGTCAATGAGGGTGAATTGGAACAATCCCTGCTTGGGATGGGGTATCTGCAGCGCTTTTCCGGATTTGAAATCAACAACAACAGGTTGATCCTGACGCGCTGACCGGCTGGCATTTCTGCTGTGGACGCAGGCCGGGCCGGGGCCGGGCCGTCACCCTGCGCTTTCTGAAACCTTTTGCCAACGGCCAGACTCTTCTGACCAATATTGCGCCGCGCAGCCTGCCGCCGTCAGCGTTTTCCATTGCACCCGCGCGGCCTGCACCGCGTCCGGGTCGGTGCCATCAAAGAGGATGCAGACCCGCTCCAGCGTTTCGACTTCCTGCGGGGAAATCTCGGCGCCGTCGACACTCATCACGCAGGACGGTGCATTGGCGGCCTTGGATGAGGTGGTCAGCAGGATCGGTTGCAGCGCATCATGCGCCCCCCCAGCGAGGCCATGGGGGAGAAAGCTCAGCTCTCCCCCCAGCCAGAGCGCATCATCCAGCCAGGCCAGACGATCCGGGTCACGACCACGCACCGCAATGCGCCACCCTGCGCCACGGGCCTTGTCGAGCAACAGCGGCAGCGTGTCCTGCAACGGTCGTCGTGTCAGATGATAGAAATACGCAGCCCCCATGGATCTCTCAGAGGTCCTCGTACGTGTCCTGAACCAGACGGTTCAGCGCCATCACGCCCCAGCCTGTCGCCCCCTTGGGCGCGTAGGACGTATTGGATTTGACCGAGGCGACACCGGCAATATCCAGATGGATCCAAGGCGTCCCCTCCTGAATGAAGCGTTGCAGGAATTGCGCCGCGGTGATCGAGCCGGCCGGTCGGCCCCCGACGTTTTTCATATCGGCGATGTTGGATTTCAGCTGGTCATCATAGCTCTGCCCCAGCGGCATCCGCCAGGCGCCTTCGTCCTCCTGCGCGGCCGCCTTGAGGAAAGCATTGCACAGCGTGTCGTCGTTGGAGAACACGCCCGCGTTGTCATGGCCCAGACCGATGATGATCGCCCCGGTCAGGGTCGCGAGGTCGATCACGCCCGCGGGTTTGAACCGCTCCTGCGCGTACCACAGCACATCGCAGAGCACGAGCCGCCCCTCGGCATCGGTATTGATGATTTCGACGGTGTCGCCCTTCATGGATGTGACCACGTCGCCCGGACGGATCGCGGTGCCCGAGGGCATGTTCTCGACCAGGCCGACCAGACCGACCACGTTGGCCTTTGCCTTGCGCAGGGCCAGCGCGCGCATGGTGCCGGCAA
Source organism: Tritonibacter horizontis (assembly GCF_001518015.1). Classification (GTDB taxonomy): domain Bacteria; phylum Pseudomonadota; class Alphaproteobacteria; order Rhodobacterales; family Rhodobacteraceae; genus Epibacterium; species Epibacterium horizontis. Next base: position 24,351 of record NZ_LPUY01000071.1, on the reverse strand, counting down.
CAACGCCCGCGCCGCCCATATCCATGGTCATGTCTTCCATGCCCGCCGCAGGCTTCAACGAGATGCCGCCGGTGTCAAACACGACGCCCTTGCCCACAAGCGCCAGCGGCGCAGCATCCTTGGCGCCGCCATTCCATTTCATCACCACCACCTTGGAGGGGCTGGCGGAGCCTTGGCCGACACAAAGGAGCGTGCGCATGCCGAGCTTTTCCAGCTCCGCTTCCTCCAGGACCTCAACCTCCAGGCCGATCTTTGTCATATCCGCCAGACGGGAGGCAAATTCGGTAGTGGTCAGCACGTTGGCCGGTTCGTTGACCAGATTGCGGGTCATATGGACGCCCTCGGCGACAGCCTGCAGCGGCTGATAGGCAGCTTCGATCTCTTCCGGTTTGTTGTGGCAGATGACCACCTCGCCCAGCTCATCGCTCTTGGCGGATTTATGGGCGTCAAAGCTGTATCCACGCAGCGCAATCCCAAGGCTGAGATCCGCAGCACGGGTCATATTGCCGGCCTTGACTGTCAGCGCCGCGCTGCCGCGTGCCTCTGCCAGTTTCGCCCCGGCCTTGCGAGCTGTCGCCTGATCCAGACGGCGCGGCAGGACCAGCACATGCAGGGCCTCCGCCGCCAAACCCGCAGGCCAGGCCAGGGTCACCACCTGACCGGTCTTTGCCTTGGCAAAGCTGTCCGATGCGATCAACCGCGCCACCGCCCCTTTAGTCAGACGATTGGCGCTGCGGGCGGCCTGATCCATGGTGCCTTCGGGCGTCACCACAATCGCCAGATGTCCCTCGATTTCTGCCAGGGATTTGGGATCGTAGCGGGTAAAACGGATCGGGGTGGGCGCGCTCATACAGCTCTCCTATGGATCATCAGAAAATAAGGGGTCGGACAGGCCGACGCGTCTTTGCTGCTCTAGAGGTAGCCGGAGTGTGCGCCGAATACCAGAGCATCAAGCATGTCCGGTCCCGACTGGCATCCACCGGAGAAGAATGCAGTTTTCCCGCTCTCACAAATCCTCTAAGGTCCGCGCTAACTGCTGCACGCAAGATCTATGGGGGGATCGGGTGTCTCAATCCGACGGAAATAGCCTGTCGCACGATCTGCTGGTCGTTTGCGTCAAAGCCGCTCGTGCGGGGTTTGCGCTGCGCACCGGGCTGCCATCCGGCCAGCGTCGACGCGGTCTGGCGCAATGGCGCCAGAGCTTTGCCAGCCACTGGATTTTCGCGCAAATCCCTGCCTTGGCGGGCCGGATCGCCCTGCCGGATCGGCGCGCCCCTACGGGTGGTGGCCTGCCTCTGCCTGCTATGGCGAGACATCTGCAATGATCCTGGATCTCTATTACGCCAGACGTTTCTTTCAATGGTTCGCGGTCATTACCAGCGTCCTGATGAGCCTTGTGATGCTGATCAATCTCAGCGAACAATTTCGCCGGTTTGACGCCCAGGATCTGAGTATTGGCCAGCTTCTGGGGCTGACGCTGCTGAATGCGCCGGGCACGCTGAGCGAATTCTTGCCGCTGATCATGATCCTGACAACCATCGTGCTTTTTGTCGGTATGGCCCGCAGCAGCGAGCTGGTGGTGACCCGCGCCATCGGGCGATCCGGCATTCGCGCCCTGCTGCCCCCGGTGGTGGCTGCCTTGATCATTGGTGGGCTTGCGGTCAGCACCCTGAACCCGATGGTGGCAGCGACCGCGAACCGCTACAAGGAGCTGGCCGAAAGCTACCGCCATCCGGGCGCGGCGGCGGCGGTGTCGCTGACCGGCGAAGGTCTGTGGTTGCGACAGGGCGGCCAGAACGGGCAATCGGTGATCCACGCCGCCAATTACCGTGGCGATGCCAACGATCTGTTCCTCTATGACGTATCCATTCTGACCTATGCGCCCGACGGTGGACCGGTCAGCCGCACCATCGCCGAAGAAGCCTGGCTTGACGGACAGGATTGGGTTTTGCGCAATGCCAAGGTCTGGCAGCTTGTGGTGGGCGTCAATCCGGAACAGGGCGCGCGTCGGTATGAAACCCTGCGCTTGCCGACCACGCTGACCAACGAACGTATCCGCGACACCATCGGGTTTGCCGAAGGGATCTCGATCTATGACCTGCCGCAGACGATCCAGGCGCTCTCTGAAGCCGGGTTTTCAACGACGCGTTTCCGGGTCTGGTTCCAGGTCGAGCTGGCGCGGCCGCTGTTTCTGGTCGCCATGGTGCTGGTCGGTGCCGCCTTTACCATGCGGCACACGCGTCTGGGCGGTACGGGCGTTGCGGTGCTGACCTCCGTCATGCTTGGGTTTGCGCTTTACTTCGTCCATAACTTCGCTCGGATTCTGGGAGAAAACGGCCAGATTCCGGTTCTGCTGGCGGCCTGGGCGCCTCCCGTAGCTTCGATACTCTTGACGATGGGACTGCTCCTGCATGCCGAAGACGGTTAACTTTACCCAAACGCGGCGGTGTTCGTTTTTCTTGGCGGTCTTGCCTCTGGGTCTGATCCTGGCGGCCGGCACACCGGCCCTGGCCCAATCCGGTGCGACGTCACGCGCCGGAACCGCATCGGCAGAGCAGCCGGCCGAGACACCAGCCATGCTGGTCGCGGACCGGGTCTTTGTCTCACCCGACCGCAAATTGATCGCCGAAGGAAATGTCGAGGCGTTTCAGGGCGATCTGCGCCTGCAGGCGGCGCGCATTGTCTACGACCGACAGTCGGGGGTCTTGAACATCGCCGGTCCCATCCGCATTGATCAGGGCGACGGGCAAGTCACCATTCTGGCGGATGCGGCAGAGCTGGACAATGGTCTGCGCAATGGCATCCTGCGTGGCGCGCGACTGGTGTTCGAACAACAGGTGCAACTGGCCGCCTTGCAGATGACCCGCGTCGAAGGACGCTACCTTCAACTTTACAAGACATCTGTAACCTCTTGCGATATCTGTGAAAACGGCGGCGCTCCGCTCTGGCAGATCCGGGCCGAACGGATCACCCATGATGAACAGGAACGCCAGCTTTATCTTGAACATGCCCAGTTGCGGATCAAAGACGTTCCGGTTTTCTACTTTCCCGCCCTGCGTCTGCCCGACCCGACACTGGACCGCGCCAGCGGCTTTCTGATCCCGTCGCTGTCAAGCTCCTCAAACCTCGGGTTTGGCGTGAAGCTGCCGTATTTCATTACTGTCGGGCCGCACCGGGACCTGACGGTGACCCCCTATATCTCTGCCAAAACCAGAACGCTGGACCTGAGGTACCGGCAGGCTTTCCGGACCGGGCAAATCGAGGTCACCGGCGCGTTCAGCCGGGATGATATTCAGCCCAACGACGGGCGTGGCTATCTCTTTGCCGAAGGCACATTCGAGCTGAAACGCGACTATCGGCTCAACTTCGATCTCAGAACGGTTTCCGACAACGCCTATCTGGCGGATTACGATATTTCCGACACCGACCGGCTGCGCTCTGAAGTTTCGGTCAGCCGAGTCCGCCGCGATCAGTTGATCGAACTCAGCGCCTATGATTTCAAATCGCTCCGGGACACCGAGAACCAGGATTTTGTCCCCGCCACCAGCCTGCGCGGCACAATTGAACAGCGGCTGTTTCCCAAACGGATCGGAGGCGAGCTGCGCCTGGCCCTGGACATGGCGCGGTTCAATCGCGGGTCATCGCTGAACGCGACAGCGACAGAAGCCAATGGCCGGGACGTGACCCGGATCTCCACAGATATCACCTGGCTTCGTGGCTGGGTCCTGCCCTGGGGCGTCGAGACCTCCGTCATCGCGGGGCTTGGGCTGGACAGCTTTGCCCTGTCGGATGACGCGGTATTTGACAACGAAGCAAACCGCGCCACCCCGAAGGCCGCCGTGACCTTCCGCCGCCCGATGCAGCGCCAAACCGCATCCGGTGCCGTGCAGATGCTTGAACCCATCGTGCAGCTGGGCTGGACCCATATCAGCGGCGATGATGTCCCCAACGAATCCAGCAATATCTCCGAATTCGATCAGGGCAATCTGCTGGCGCTCTCGCGCTTTCCCGAAGCCGACGCCCGCGAGGACGGGTTTGCCCTTGTCTATGGTGCCAGTTTCGGCCATTTCGCCCCCTCCGGCTGGGAGGCAACCGCCACCGTCGCGCAAATCCTGCGCTCTGCGACCCAGCCCGGCTTCACCTCAAGTTCCGGTCTGGACGGGCGCAACTCCAACGTTCTGATTGCCGGTCAGATCGGCCTTGGCAGCACGATGACCCTGACCGCGCGCGGGTTGTTCGACGAAGAATGGTCGGTGTCCAAGGCGGAGTTTCGCGGCAATATCACGCGGGATCGGATGTCGCTTGCGGGCAGCTACCTCTGGCTGCAGGAAGATGCCGCAGAAGAGCGCGATACGGAGACCTCGGAACTCTGGGTCGATGGCTCTTACGCGCTGTCCCCGACCTGGGAAATCGGCGCCGACATGCGCTATGACATCACGGACGAACGCGCCACCCGCGCCGGTCTTGGCCTGACCTATCGCAACGAATGCGTTACCCTCAACCTCTCGCTCAGCCGTCGGTATACCTCCACGACAAGTGTTGAGCCTTCGACCGATTTCGGATTTACACTGTCGCTCAATGGCTTTTCTGTCAAAAGCGACACCACAACAAGCAGGCGATCATGCACGACAACGTAATTTCCCGCCGGGCCATCCGGGCCTTGATCAACTGGACCAGCAAGGCTGTCGGCCTTGGCGCTGTGGCACTGTCGCTCACCCTTGTCGCTTCCACATCGCGGGCAGTGGGCCAGGGGCTGTTTTCCCCGGCGATTGTCGTCAACGAAGATGTGATTACGTCCTTCGAACTTGAACAGCGCGCGCTGTTCATGTCGGTGCTCGGCTCCGCTCAGGGTGACCCGATCGAGGCCGCGCAGAACGATCTGATCGAGGACCGGCTGAAGCGGTCCGTGGTGGCAGAGATCGGGCTGTCGCTGACCGAAGAGGAAATCACCGAAGGCATGCGTGAGCTGGCCGGACGTGCAAACCTGACCTTGGAAGATTTCCTGGCCCGCCTGCAGCAGGCCGGTGTCGCACCGGAAACCGTGCGCGACTTTTCCTCCGCCGGGCTTGCGTGGCGGGAATATATCCGGGGCCGTTTCCTTTCACAGGCGCGCCCGACCGAAGCGGAGATTGATCGCGCGATGGGGGCTGCGGGCTCCGGCGGGGTGCAGGTTCTGCTGTCGGAAATCATCATTCCCATGAACCAGGAGAATGCGGCCCAGGTGCAGGATCTGGCAGCCCAGATCGCTGCGGTCGAGACAGAAGCCGCGTTTTCGGCCTCTGCGGCGCAGTTCTCTGCCGCGGACAGCCGCGTCGACGGCGGTCGCCTGCCCTGGGTCTCGCTGACACAACTGCCGCCACAATTGCAGGAAGTTGTGCTGGGTCTGGACAATGGCGAGATCACCCAGCCCCTGCCGCTTCCCGGCGCGCTTGCCCTGTTCAGAATGCGCGGCCTGCGCGAAGTGGACGGTCGCAGCGCCCGTTTCGCGGCCATCGAATATGCCACCTACCGTATCCCCGGCGGCCTGACAGCCCCGGCGCTGGCCCGTGCCAACGAAATACGGAGCGAGATTGACACCTGCGATGACCTGTATGGCATCGCAAAGGATCAGGACCCGGCGGTGCTGACGCGCAGCTCCGAGGCGCCCGGCGCCATTCCAAAGGACATTGCGCTGGCGCTGGCCAAACTCGATCCGGGTGAAACCGCGACGGAAATCACCCGCGACAATGGCCAAACCCTGCTTCTGGTCATGCTCTGTGGCCGCACGAGCGAGATCAACGCCAATCAGGAAGATGCCCGCAGCAACGTCGCAAACGCGCTGGTGCAGCAGCGCCTGAACGCCCTGGCGGACAGTCTTGTTGAACAGCTCAAGGCCAACGCGCGGATCGAATACAAATGACCGATGTGCCGCAGGTTGTGGCACTGTCCTGTGGCGAGCCGGCAGGCATCGGACCTGAAATCGCTGTCGCCGCATGGCAAAAGCTCCGGTCCGCCTGTCCGTTTGTCTGGATCGGTGATCCGCGTCACCTGCCCGAGGGGACCGAATTCACGTTGGTCGACACCCCGGCGCAGGCCTTGGACATCTGTGACCAAACCCTGCCTGTCATGCCCATTGCGTTTGATGGAGACGCGACCCCCGGACGTGCGGATCCGCGCAATGCCACCGGTGTCATTCGTGCCATCGAAACCGCCGTCGGACTGGTGGCAAACGGGGCCGCTGCGGCAATTTGCACCGCACCGATCCACAAGAAGGCCCTGATTGATGGCGCCGGTTTTGCCTATCCCGGCCATACCGAATTCCTGGCCGCACTGGCCGGTGTCGATCATGTGGTGATGATGCTTGCCAGCGCGCAACTGCGCGTGGTGCCTGCAACCATCCATATTCCACTGCGGGATGTGGCGACCGCCCTGACCCCGGATGTGCTGCGGTCCGTGATCACGATCACCGCACGCGGATTGACCGCGCAGTTTGGAATAAACGCCCCACGTATCGCGGTGGCCGGCCTGAACCCCCATGCCGGCGAAGGCGGCGCCATGGGGCAAGAAGAACTCGACTGGATCAACGAACTGATCGTGCAGATGCGCGCAGACGGCATCGCCCTGACAGGCCCCCACCCGGCCGACACGCTGTTTCACGCGGCCGCCCGCGCAAACTATGACGCAGTGATCGCCATGTACCACGATCAGGCGTTGATCCCGATCAAGACGCTTGATTTCGACAAGGGCGTCAACGTGACGCTGGGGCTGCCCTTCATTCGCACCTCGCCCGACCATGGCACCGCGTTTGATATTGCCGGCAAAGGCCGCGCCAACCCCTCCAGCCTGATCGAGGCCTTGAAGATGGCGCAGACGATGGCGGCCGCCCGGCCGTTGTGATCCGCTGATCTTGCCGGTCGAGCGTCATCGCCGACCCCTGCGGTGGGCGGGCCGCAGCGTGATCCCCCCGCAATCCCGCACGCGAAGCCTTTTCAGATCGCGCAGGGCGGCCTATGAAGGCGCATCATGAGCGCAATCGACAAACTCCCCCCGCTGCGTGAGGTCATCGCGACCCACCAGCTCTCGGCCCGCAAATCTCTGGGTCAGAATTTTCTGCTGGACCTCAACCTGACCGCCAAGATTGCGCGTCAGGCGGGCGACCTCAGCGGCTGCGACGTGCTGGAAATCGGGCCGGGCCCCGGTGGCCTGACCCGCGGTCTTCTCAGCGAAGGCGCGCGCCGGGTGCTGGCGATCGAAAAGGACCAGCGCTGCCTGCCGGCATTGGCCGAGATCGCAGCCGCCTATCCCGGCCAGCTTGAAGTGATCAACGGCGATGCGCTGGAGATCGACCCGCTGGCCCATCTGACCCCACCGATCCGGATCGCTGCCAACCTGCCCTATAACGTCGGAACGGAATTGCTGGTGCGCTGGCTGACGCCCAAGGTCTGGCCGCCGGTCTGGCAGAGCCTGACCCTGATGTTCCAACGCGAGGTCGCGGAACGGATCGTCGCACAGCCCGGCTCCAAGGCCTATGGGCGTCTTGCCATTCTGGCCCAATGGCGGGCCGATGCGCGCATCGTGATGTCCTTGCCACCGGGCGCATTCACTCCGCCGCCAAAGGTCAGCAGCGCCGTGGTGCATCTGACCGCCCTGCCGGAACCCCGTTTTCCCGCTGATGCTGCGGTGTTGTCGCGCATCGTTGCCGCCGCATTCAACCAGCGGCGCAAGATGCTGCGCGCCGCGCTGAAGGGCGTAACCCCCGCCATCGAAGAGCACCTGAACGCCGTCGGCATCCCGCCCACCGAACGGGCAGAACAGGTCGGCCTGGAAGGGTTTTGCGCATTGGCGCGCAGCATCGCGGGCGAAGGCTGATCGTTGGCCCGCAGCTGGGCCGCCCACAAGGGCTGAACAATGTCGCAAGGCCGCCTGACAATACAACCCAGGAATACCAAAAGACAAAAAGCCCCCGATGCCAGACATCAGGGGCTTTTTTGAACTTTGGGTCAGACCGAGCCGGCGCAGGGTCCGGGCCCCGGTGGATGCTGCAAATTACTCTGCGGCTTCCTGCGGTTCTTCTGGCTTGGGTTTCGGCTTGCGGCTGCGCTTTGGCTTTGCCTCGCCCTCGGGCTTGGCCTCTGCCTTGCCCTCGTCACTGGCCGCCTCGGCGGCGTCCTTCGGGGCTGCCGGCTTGCGGCTCCGTGGCTTACGGGTTGGCGCTTTCTTCGGCTCAGCGCTGTCCTGAGGTGCGGTCTGTCCCTCCGGCGTGTCCACGAGGCCACTGTTGTCAGATGCCTCCGTCACCACATCGCGCGGATCCTGAATCTCTGGCTGCGGGCCATCGCCAACGGTGGCGTCAGAGGAAGCATCGCGCTCCTGACGTTCCAGCCGCTCGGCACGCTCGCGATCCCGTTCGGCCTGGCGCTCGCGATTCTGACGCTCCTGCTCTTCGCGACGAGAGTCGATCTCGCGTTGGGCCTCGTTCAGCATGCGCAGGTAGTGTTCTGCGTGTTGCTGGAAGTTTTCCGCGGCAACCCGATCGTTGCCCAACTGCGCATCCCGCGCAAGCTGGTTATATTTATCAATAATTTGCTGCGGCGTACCGCGCACTTTTCCCTCGGGCCCGTTGCTGTCGAACACGCGGTTGACAACATTGACCCCATTCGGGCGGTTCCGGTTCGATTTCGAACGCGAACGTGATTTGGACGATCTCATATGCCTAACGTCAGCCTTGGTTCTAATTGTCGAAGACCGCGAATTGCGCGTTCTGCGCCGGATCTGCGAACTTTTTTGGGCTTGGCGTCGCCGAGAGGTCTGTCAAAGAACTCTTACAGCAGCGACACTTTGAGTAACCACTTTCCAGCAACACAAACAAGGGGGCAGCGGCCAGAAAATGACCTTTTTTTGTGGTCAAACACCAAATATCGGAGTTTTTCGTTCGAAATGTCACAAACGCCTGCCCAAAACAACGCGATCTCGTCGGTCGAGATCCTGCAGCACCGCGACATCGGTCAGGCCCGCATCCCGCATCAGATCCATCACGGGCGGGCCCTGGGTCGGACCAATTTCCACAAGCAGGCGGCCCGATTGCGCCAGATGCGGCCCAATTCCGGCACAGATTTTACGATAGGCCCCAAGACCATCGCCGCCGTCAGTCAGCGCCATTTGCGGTTCATGATCGCGCACCTCAGCCGAAAGGCTGTCCATCTCTTCCAGCGCGATATAGGGCGGGTTGGAGACGATAAGGTCAAATTGCCCGTCAACCGCCGCGAACCAGTCCGACCTGCGGATATCGGCGCGCGCTTCGACCCGGTGCAGCACCGCATTGGCACTTGCCTGCAGACAGGCTGCCTCGCTCAGATCTACCCCGAGGCCAATGGCCCCCTGTTGTTCGGCCAGGAGCGTCACCAGGATGCAACCAGACCCGACACCGAGATCCAGGACCCGTTCGAACGGCTGTGACAGGGCCGCCTCGATCAAAGTTTCCGTCTCCGGGCGGGGATCCAGCACATCAGCCGAGACCTTGAAGCGACGGCCATAGAAATCCCGTTCGCCGATCAGATGCGAGACCGGCACCCGGATCGCCCGGAGCGAGACAAGCTGTTCGTAGCGTTCGACAATCTCCGAGGGCAGGTCCTCGGGGGCGATCAATGTGACCCGGCTTGCATCGACGCGCGCCGCATGCGCCAGCAACACGCGCGCATCGCGGGCGGGATCGTCAACCCCGGCGGCCCGCAGCCGGGCGGTCGCAGCGACCATCGCCTGTGCGGCGGTGGTGGTCATTGGCCCATTTCCGCCATCATGCGCGCCTGATGGTCCGAGGTCAGCGCGTCGATGATTTCCTCCAGGTCGCCGCCCATGATCTGCTCCAGCTTGTAAAGCGTGAGATTGATCCGGTGGTCCGACATCCGCCCTTGCGGAAAATTATAGGTTCGTATCCGCTCTGAACGATCACCTGATCCGACCTGGCTGGCCCGATCCGCCGAGCGTTCGCTGTCAATACGCTGCCGTTCCAGATCAAAGAGCCGTGTTTTCAGCACCTGCATGGCAATTTCGCGGTTTCGGTGCTGGGATTTTTCGGAACTGGTCACCACCAGCCCGGTCGGCAGGTGCGTGATGCGCACCGCGCTGTCCGTGGTGTTCACATGCTGCCCCCCAGCGCCCGAAGACCGCATGGTATCGATCCGCAAATCATTGGCGTCGATCCGGATGTCGACATCTTCCGCCTCTGGCAGCACGGCCACGGTCGCCGCAGAGGTGTGGATACGGCCGCCGCTTTCCGTCACCGGGACGCGTTGGACCCGGTGCACGCCGCTTTCGTATTTCAGCCGGGCAAAAACGCCATCGCCATTGATCCGGGCCACCAGTTCCTTCAGCCCGCCCAGTTCGGTGAACTGTTCCTCGATTACTTCGACCTTCCAGCCGCGCGCCTCGGCGTAGCGGCTGTACATCCGGTATAGATCGCCCGCAAACAGCGCCGCCTCATCGCCGCCTGTCCCAGGCCGGATTTCAAGGATCGCCGCGCGCCCGTCAGCCTCGTCCTTTGGCAGCAGGGCCAGCTGGAGGTTGCGCTCGGCCTCAGGCAGGGCGGCCTTGAGCATCGGAATTTCTTCCTGTGCCAAGGACCGCATGTCCGGATCGTCCAGCATTTCCTCGGCCTCGGCCAGATCCCGCAGCAGCTGGCGATAGGCCTCGATCTGTTCGATCACCGGTCGCAGATCGGAGTATTCCTTTGCAAGCCGGGCAATATCGCCCCCCGCCCCATCGGCCATCGCGGCCTCAAGGTATTGGTAGCGTTGCAGTATCTGTTCCAGCCGGTCTTCGGGGATCATTCTCGGAGGTGTCTCACTGTTTCAGGCGCCTCTTGCTTTGGCGCGGGGCTTCATTTGTGATAGGCTAGCGCCATGAAACATACCAGTCTTCTTGTCCATCTTGTGCCTGTCCTTGCCGTGTTTGCAAACACGGCCGCAGCCGATGTCACAGGTCCGGGCGGCAAGACGATTGATTGCTATTGCACCGACAAGCAGGGCGGGCGGATCGAACTGGGAGAAACGATTTGCCTGCAGGTCGATGGCACCATGTTCATGGCCCAGTGCCAGATGTCCTTGAACGTCCCGATGTGGCGCAAAGTTCAAGACGGCTGCCTCTCGGCAGAAAATACCCAATCGCGCCGTCCTCAGAGGCTGCCAAAACTCTGACCTCCCCCGGGCCCAAAGCCCGATCCGCGCTTGGGTCCGGGGAGAAATGGCGTGGCATCAGGCCTCGGCGGTGCGTTCCGGCCCCTGCCCTGGCAGAATACACAGCATTTCGTAGATCAGGTTCGCCGCCACCAGCGCGGTATTGCCAGAGGGATCATAAGGCGGTGAGACTTCGACCAGATCGAAGCCAACAAGGTTGATCCCCTTGAATGCCCGGATCAGCTCCAACGCCTGCATGCTGGTCAACCCGCCGATTTCCGGCGTTCCGGTGCCCGGTGCAAAGGCCGGATCAAGGCTGTCGATATCATAGGAGATATAGACCGGACGCGGGCCGATATCGCGGCGGATCTCCGCCCCCATGTTATGCAGCGACCGGTTCCAGAGCTCCGAGGCCAGAAAGTGCTGAAAGCCCCAGCCCTGCGGCTCTTTCAGGTCATTCGGACCGTAGCCCGTGCCACGCAACCCGATCTGATAGACCTTGTCGTCGACCAGCAGACCTTCTTCGTGGGCGCGGCGAAACACGGTGCCGTGGGTTTCTTTTTCGCCGAACATCTCGTCGTTGACATCGGCATGGGCGTCCAGATGGATCAGCGCAACGGGGCCGTGTTTGCGGGCGATTGCGCGCAGAATGGGCAGGGTGATGGAGTGATCCCCCCCCATCGCGACCGGCACCACATTCTGTGACAGGATGGCGTCATAGCTTTCTTCGATGATGCGCAGGGATTCCGGCAGGTTGAAGGTATTGATCGCCAGATCGCCGATATCGGCAACGTTCAGATGATCAAACGGCGCGCCGCCGGTGGTCATGTTGTAGGGGCGGATCATCGCGCTTTCGGCCCGGATCTGCTTGGGGCCGAACCGCGTGCCGGACCGCCAGGAGGTGCCAATGTCCATCGGAACCCCGAGAACCGCCACATCCAGCCCGTCCAGCGAGGTCGCCTGCGGCAGCCGCATATAGGTGTTGGGGCCGGAAAACCGGGCCAGATCGTTGCCGCTGATTGGTTGATTGAACTCTTTCATCGTCCCGTAATCCTCCAGCCCAATAGGCAAATGATGCTCATCGCCACATGTGCGCCAGCGATGGCGGTGGCCCCCGTGGTGTCAAAGGGGGGCGAGACTTCGACCACATCACCGCCCTTGATGTTGATGCCGCGCAGCCCTTTCAGGATCGCCTCTGCCTGGGCCGAGGTCAAACCGCCCCAGACCGGCGTGCCTGTTCCAGGCGCATAGGCCGGATCGAGACAGTCGATGTCAAAGGTCAGATAGACCGGCCGGTCGCCCAGCACCTCGCGGATACGCCGTGCGGTCTCGACGGGGCCGATCTCGTGCACGGTTGGCGCGTCAATGGTCGGAACCCCAAGATTGTCTTCGTTGGTGGTGCGAATGCCGACCTGAACGCTGGTCTTGGGGTCGATAATGCCGGACTTCACCGCCTTGTAGAACATGGTTCCGTGATCAACGCGGCTAAAGTCATCATCGGCCCAGGTGTCGCTATGGGCATCGAAATGCACCAGCGACAGCGGGCCGTATTTCTCGGCATAGGCCTTCAGGATGGGAAAGCTGACATAATGGTCACCGCCAATCGCAACAGAGGCCGTCTCGCTGGCCAGGATGGTGCGAATATGGTCGGTCAGGGCATCCGGAAAGGCAGGCACATTGGCATAGTCGAACGCCAGATCGCCATAGTCAACGATGGCCAGTTCACTTGCCGGGCAAATGTCCCAACCGTAAGGCGCATCCGGGCTTTGCAGCGCCGATGCCTCGCGCACCGCGCGCGGCCCCAGACGGGTGCCCGGCCGGTTGGTAACAGCCTGATCAAACGGAATGCCGGTGACAGCGATATCCGCATGGGTCAGATCCTTACTGTAGCGTCGCCGCAAAAACGACAGCGCGCCGCCGAACGTATTTTCGAAACTCAGCCCCTTCAGCTCGTCGCGGGTAAACGCCTGGTCCACCTGGGTCTTTGCATCTTCCAACGCCATCTTGGTCTGCTCCCTCTCTTCGGGCGGGTTGTGGCCCTCGCCATAGCGAATGCTGACCGGCTTGTCATCCGAAAGCCGGCCGCATGGGCAGAGTTCAAGCCAGAGGCTGTGCTTTCTCCACCAACCGGGCAAAGAATGACGCCCCCACGGGCGCAATCGCGTCATTGAAGTCATAGGCGGGGTGATGGAGCCCGGCCGTTTCGCCCTGACCAATGAACAGATAGGCCCCGGGACGCGCCTGCAACATATAGGCGAAATCCTCCGCCCCCATTTCACGGCCACCCTCGGCCTCGACCTGCGCCTCGCCAGAGATCTCACGCGCAACACCGGCGGCAAAGGCCGCCTTTTCCGCATCGTTGATGGTCGCCGGATAGCCGACCTCGTAGGTCAGCTCCGCCGCGACACCATAGGCGACGGCGCAGCCTTTCACGATTTCGTCAAAGCGGGTCATCACCATCTTCTGAACCTCGGGATTGAAGGTCCGGATGGTGCCGTTGATGAAAGCCGTCTCCGGGATCACATTGTCCACCGTCCCGGCGTGGATCTGTGTCACCGAGATCACCAGATCCTCTGTCGCGTGGTGATTGCGGCTGACAATCGTCTGGATCGCCTGCGCCATGCCACAGGCCGCCATGACCGGATCGCGGGTCAGATGCGGCATGGCGCCATGCCCGCCCATCCCGGTCAGCGCGACAGTAAAAGTGTCCACCGCGGCCATCAACGGGCCCGGCGTTGTCAGGAACGCCCCCTCTGGCAGGCCCGGCGCATTGTGAAGCGCGTAGACCTCGCGAATATCGAACCGGTCCATTACCCCCTCTTCGACCATGATCCGCGCCCCGCCGATGACTTCTTCGGCCGGCTGGAACAGCAACGCCACACGGCCCGCGAAATTGCGCGTCTCCGCCAGGTACCGCGCCGCGCCGAGCAACATGGTGGTGTGGCCATCGTGACCGCAGGCGTGCATCTTGCCCGGATGGGTCGAGGCATACTCCACCGCCGCCGGCTCGGTGATCGGAAGACCATCCATATCGGCGCGCAGGCCAATGGTCGGCCCGGCGCCCTGCCCGTTGATGATCGCCACGATCCCGTTCTGGGCAATCCCTTGATGGATCTCATCGACGCCAAACCCCTGAAGGATTTCAGTCACATAGGAGGCAGTCTTAACTGTATCCAACCCCAGTTCCGGGATCTGGTGCAGATGACGCCGCCAGGTCTTCATATCCTCGGTGAATTCAGCGATACGGTTGACGACCGGCATGGGGTGGACTCCTGTAAAATAGTCGGGATGATGCACCTCATCACAGGAGACAGGCAGGTGCAATGAGTGACAACAGGCTGATCCACGACGAAACCGCAGGGATCGAACGGTTGCTGGCCATCATGCAACGGTTACGCGACCCTCAGACCGGTTGCCCCTGGGATCTGGAACAGGATTTCAGCACGATCGCCCCCTATACCATCGAAGAGGCCTACGAAGTCGCCGACGCCATCGAGCGGCGGTCCTGGGAGGAACTGAAAGGCGAATTGGGTGATCTTCTGTTCCAATCCGTCTTTCACGCTCAGATGGCGGAAGAGGCGGGATATTTCAATTTTCAGGATGTGGTCACCACCATGTCGAACAAGATGGTGGCCCGGCATCCGCATGTCTTTGGGGATGAGACCCGCGACAAATCCGCCGTTCAGCAGACCCGGGACTGGGAGACGATCAAGGCTGCCGAGCGCGCGGCCAAAGCGCAATCCGGCACATTGGACGGGGTCGCCCTTGGCCTGCCGGCCCTGTTGCGGGCGCTCAAGCTGCAAAAGCGGGCGGCCCGTGTCGGATTTGACTGGCCCTCCGCACAGAACGTCTTGGCCAAGATCGCAGAAGAGTCGGCAGAGCTGGTCGAAGCCCGCGACGCGCTGACACAGGATGATGTCGAAGACGAGCTTGGTGATCTGCTGTTCGTGATGGCCAATCTGGCCCGTCACCTCGATGTTGACCCCGAAGCGGCCCTGCGCCGCACCAACGCAAAGTTCACGCGCCGTTTCAAGGCTGTAGAAGACAAACTTGCAGCAATCGGGAAACGTCCTGAGGACAGCGACCTTGACGAAATGGACGCGTTCTGGAACGAGGTCAAAGCCGAGGAAAAAGCACGTGCCTAGGCCGGACCGGGCCGAAAGCCCGGCTTTTGCGTCCCGTGGCGTGCACGGCCCTCGTTCGATCTCACCCCCGCTGGACAAGCGCCAGACGCCTTGCCACTCTTGCTTTTCAGACAACGGAGCCGCCAATGAGCCCGCGTAAAATCATCATTGATACCGACCCCGGTCAGGACGACGCCGTTGCGATCCTGCTCGCGCTTGGCTCTCCGGAAGAGATCGACCTGCTTGGGATCACCACGGTTGCCGGCAATGTCCCGCTGCCGCTGACGCAGAAAAACGCCCGGATCACCTGCGAGGTCGCAGGGCGGCCCGACGTCAAGGTGCATGCAGGCTGCGACGCCCCGCTGGAACGTCCACTGGTGACGGCGGAACATGTCCATGGCCGCACCGGCCTTGATGGACCGGAATTGTTCGAGCCCAAAACGCCGCTTGCCGTGCAAAATGGTGTGGATTTCATCATCGACACCCTGCGGGCAGAGGCGCCCGGCACTGTCACGCTCTGCCCGCTTGGCCCGCTGACAAACATCGCCGCCGCGTTTCGCAAGGCGCCCGATATTATCGACCGCCTGCAGGAAATCGTGCTGATGGGCGGGGCCTACTTCGAAGTGGGCAACATCACCCCGGCGGCAGAATTCAACATCTACGTTGACCCGGAGGCGGCGCAGGAGGTGATCCGCTCGGGTGTCGCAATCACCATGCTGCCTCTGGATGTCACCCACAAGGCGCTGGCCACACGCCCGCGGATCGAAGCGTTTCGGGCGCTTGACACCCGCGTGGGTCATTTCACGGCGGATATGCTTGATTTCTTTGAACGGTTCGACGTTGAGAAATATGGCTCCGAAGGCGGGCCCTTGCACGACCCCTGCGTCATTGCCTATCTGATCCGCCCGGATCTGTTCAGCGGTCGCCAGATCAATGTCGAGATTGAAACCATCTCTGCGCTGACACTTGGGATGACGGTTGCGGATTGGTGGGGCGTCACCGACCGCCCGGCCAACGCGATGTTCATTGGTGACGTCGACGCCGACGGATTTTTTGCGCTGCTGACCGAACGTCTGGGCCGGTTATGAGCGCCTCGCTCCATCTGGCGCGTCCCGAGGATCTGGAAAAACTGCTGACACTGGTCGCCGGTTTCCACGCCGAAGAAGGCATTGAGAGCACGGATGCGCAACGCCGCGGGGCGCTGCAACCCCTGCTTGACGGCATCCCCTATGGGGCGATTTACCTGGTGGGGCCGGTGCGCGCACCCATCGGTTATCTGATCGTGACCTTTACCTGGTCGGTCGAATTCGGTGGGCTGGACGGCATGATTGACGAACTGTTCATCCGCCCGGCCGTGCGCGGGCGCGGGATCGCGACAGAGGTTCTCTTCGCCCTGCCCCGCACGCTGGCAGAGGCCGGGGTACGGGCGCTGCATATCGAAGTGAATCGCGACAATGAGGCGGCGACCAAACTCTATCGCCGGGCGCGATTTGAACCCCGCGACCGCTATGTCCTGATGAGCCGCAAGCTCTGAGCCGGATCAGTTGCCAACAATCAGCCGGGTGCCGCTGGCGGCCGCGATTTGCTCGTCCCCGAGTGCATATAGGATAAAACAGGCACCATCACAGCTGTGCCCCTGCGCCATCACTGTCGCCAAACGCACCCCGTGTTCCTGCGCCACGGCAAGGATCTCGGCAATCCGGTAAGCGGCCGTTTCGTCGCCGCCGGTGCCAGCCAGCCAGATGGCGATGGGCGCATGGCGCGGTTCCTCCAGCATCGCCGCCTCAAAATGATGCAGAAACGCGCCATAGTCGATGGCCTTGATTTCACCGTCCAGGCGCAGCCCACCGGGGACCCGGCTCCACCCAGCCTGTGCCTCGGTGGTCAGCCCGAGGAAGGGCGCGAGCACCAGGCCACATAGGGCGGCGCATTGCAGAAAGGCCGGGCGAGATTTTTTGCGCGACTTTGGGTCGATTGCTCGAAACATGACAAACCTCCATAGCAAACAAACGGTCGCTGATTTTTATTTTGCGACCTACTCAGTATGTCATGAAACTGTCATGGAAGGCATTTTTTCCGCGCAAAAAGGCGATTCGAGGATCGGGAGCGCCCAAAGACTGCCCGGAAATCGCAGCCTGTCAGGGTTTGAGAAAGGGAATTTGCGGTGCACAGCTTTTCGGCAAAAGGCCCAGACAGCGGGGATCATCCGCGATCTCGACCGCACGGCCATAGGGGACGAATCCTGCGCGCATGTAGAAACCAAGCGCCTGCGGGCTATCGAGGCTACAGGTGTGGACGAAGAACCGTTTGATACCGCGCGAAAAAGCCCGCTCGATGGCCTGCGCCATCAGCCAGCGGCCAACCCCGCCCCCGATCAGCCCCGATGACAGGCCAAAAAACGAAAGCTCGCAATCGCCACTTGGCATCCATTCCAATTCCAGCAACCCAAGGTCGGCGCCGTCTTTTTGCACCGACCAGACCTCGACCGTGTCAGAGGCCAGATGGGCGGCCAGCAGGTCGTCCGCCATCACCAGACGCGAAAACCACAGATAGTCCTCCCCGACCAACCGGTAGAGCCTGCGATACCACTCAACGCATGGCGCATCGTGCCGCTTGAGCGTCACATCCGGCTGCAGGGGCACCGCTGCGGGTTCTGGCGGGCTGAACATTTCCAGATAGGTCACCAGAGAGGCGAGTTTTCCAGGGCCAAGATCAGTGATGCCGTCGGGCAGAGACATGGGGGCGCTCCGTGCTGTCCAATTCGATTTTCCCTGCCGGTCTACGCGCCACGGTCAGGCAGGACAAGCAGATGGCGCGCAACGAAAAACGCCCCGGTTCGACCCGGGGCGTTTTCGCATTCGGACAGAGCTGGGGTCAGCCTTTCAGGATCGAACGACCTGCGTATTCGGCGACTTCGCCCAGCGTTTCCTCGATCCGGATCAACTGGTTGTACTTCGCCAGCCGGTCAGAGCGCGCCAGCGAGCCGGTCTTGATCTGACCGCAGTTGGTGGCGACTGCGAGGTCCGCAATCGTGGCATCCTCGGTTTCGCCGGACCGGTGCGACATGACGTTGGTATAGCGTGCCCGATGCGCCATTTCGACGGCCTGCAGGGTTTCTGTCAGGGTGCCGATCTGGTTCACCTTGACCAGCATGGAGTTGGCGCAGCCCTTCTCGATCCCCATCGCCAGACGCGCGGGGTTGGTCACGAACAGATCATCGCCGACCAGTTGCACCTTGTTGCCAAGCGTCTCTGTCAGGGCTTTCCAGCCGTCCCAGTCATCTTCGGACATGCCGTCCTCGATCGAGATGATCGGATAATCGGCAACCAGCGCTGCGAGGTAGTCTGCGTTCTCTTGCGAGGTCAGTGTCTTGCCTTCGCCAGACAGCACGTATTTGCCATCCTTGTAATACTCGGTCGCGGCACAATCGAGCGCGAGATAGATCTCCTCGCCCGGTTTGTAGCCTGCTTTCTCGATAGATTTCAAAATGAAATCAAGCGCTTCACGGGTGGAGGCGATATTCGGAGCAAAGCCACCTTCATCGCCGATCCCGGTTGACAGCCCGGCAGCGGACAGTTCTTTTTTCAGCGTGTGGAACACTTCGGATCCCATGCGCACCGCATCGCGGATGTTCTCTGCCGCCACCGGCATGATCATGAATTCCTGGATGTCGATCGGGTTGTCCGCATGCTCGCCGCCGTTGATGATATTCATCATCGGCACCGGCAGAACCCGCGCCGAAGCACCGCCCACATAGCGATAGAGCGGCTGGGTGGTGAAATCGGCCGCGGCCTTTGCCACCGCCAGCGACACACCGAGAATGGCGTTTGCGCCAAGGCGGCCTTTGTTGTCGGTGCCATCCAGCTCGATCATGGCACGGTCGATGGAAACCTGTTCGGTTGCGTCAAAGCCGACCAGTTCGTCCGCGATCTCGCCGTTCACGGCAGCGACCGCTTCCAGCACCCCCTTGCCGAGGTAGCGCGCCTTGTCGCCATCGCGCTTCTCGACCGCCTCATAGGCGCCAGTGGAGGCACCGGACGGGACCGCTGCGCGCCCCATGGTGCCGTCTTCGAGAAGGACATCGACTTCGACGGTGGGGTTGCCCCGGCTGTCGAGGATCTCGCGGGCGTGGATGTCGATAATGGTGCTCATCGGAAATGGTCCCTCACTGTGACACGATTTGCCCCCGGTCATAGCAAGCCCTTGTAAAAAGTAAACCTGACGCGTTATCGCTAACAGCCGTAATTTGGGCAGTTTAGCCCTAACAGGCGGGATTTTTCCAAAACCATGGGTGACGGGCGCCAAAAGGCGCGGCAAAAATGACGCGCCAGACGCGGTTCCTTGCCGAAGGTTAGCGCTAAATCTTGCGCGAGATCCTTAACAGAGCAAGCGTGCACGGATGACAGCCTCACCCAGCTTCCAGAGATTCTTGATCGCCAACGCCCGGTATCTTTCGGCCGGCGCGATGCTGACCTTCCTGTCCAGCTTTGGACAGACGTTTTTCATTTCGATTTTCGCCGGCCAGATCCGGCTGGAATTTGGCCTCAGTCACGCGCAATGGGGCGGGCTCTACATGATCGGCACCTCGGCCTCTGCGCTGGTGATGGTCTGGGCGGGCGGGCTAACCGATGTCTTCCGGGTGCGCCATCTTGGTCCATTGATCCTGTGCGGACTGGCGCTGGCCTGCGTCACCATGGCGTTCAACCAAAGCCTTTGGCTGCTGCCGGTCGCGATTTTTGCATTGCGGTTCTTCGGTCAGGGGATGAGCAGCCATCTGGCCGTAATCGCCATGGCACGTTGGTTCATCGCCACACGCGGACGTGCTTTGTCGATTGCCACGCTCGGCTTTTCCGCGGGCGAAGCTTTGCTGCCGCTCAGCTTCGTGGCGCTGATGACGGTCCTGGACTGGCGTATCCTGTGGCTGATCAGTGCCGGGGTCTGTCTGCTGGGCGCCCCGGTGCTGGCGCGCCTTCTGGCCCAGGAGCGTACCCCGCAGTCAACCGCCGATGACAGCAGCGCCGTTGGCATGGACGGGCGCCACTGGAACCGCTGGGAGGCACTGCGCTCGCCGCTGTTCTGGTGCATGGTCCCCGCGATCCTGGGGCCGGCCGCCTTCAACACCGCGTTTTTCTTTCATCAGCTGCACTTCGCCACCACCAAGGGCTGGGCCCATCTGGAACTGGTGGCACTGTTTCCCCTTTATACCGCGATGGCGGTGACGGCGATGGTCGCCTCTGGCTGGGCGCTGGATCGCTGGGGGGCGGCACGGCTGACACCATTCTACCAATGGCCGATGGTGGCTGCCTTTGTGATCTTTGCCTCGTTCGGCAGTGGCCTCGGGATTGGCGTCGGGCTCTTTTGTCTGGCGCTGACAACCGGAGCCAACGCGACGCTGCAGAACTCCTTTTGGGCGGAGCTGTACGGAACCCGCAACATTGGGGCGATCAAGGCGCTGGCGACAGCTGTGATGGTGCTGGGCTCTGCAATCGGACCAGGGCTGACGGGGCTGTTGATCGATCTCGGAATTGCCTTCGACCAGCAGGGTTATGGGATCGCGGCCTATTTTGCCTTTGCGTCGATCGTCATGATGCTCGGCATCGCCCAGGCCCGCAAACGGCTCTTGCCACAGGCCGCCGCAGCGCCGCTCTAGGCCTGTGGCCCTAGGCTTTGACCGTGTTGGCAGCGTCGCGAAGGACCTGTTCGGCTTTGGCGGCGCGGGCGGCATGGCGGGCCAGACGGCGCTCGCGGACAAAGGTATAGAGCCCCGTGGCAATGATCAGACCGGACCCGGCCAGCGTCATGGCATCCGGGCGTTCCGCAAACACAATCGCCCCGCCAATCATCGAGAACACCAGACGCGAGTACCGAAAGGGCGTGATCACCGCCGCGTCGGCCAGCCGGGTCGCCGTCACCAGGCCATAATAGGCGATGACCCCAAAGAGAGTGCCGCAGAACAGCATCCCCCATTCCGGAGAGGTTGGCATCGCCAGAGGTGCCGGTGACGCCAGCAACAAGATCCCCCCAGCGAGGATCACGGCCCCATAGGCCTGAACACTCACCAGCGACGACGGGATGCTAACATTCATCCGCCGTGTGATCAGGTCGCGAACGGCGACGCAGAGGACAGAAATCAAAACCAATAGCGCGTTGGGCTCGAACCCGGACAGACCGGGGCGGATGATCATCAGCACGCCGACAAACCCGACACCGATCGCGCTCCAGCGCCGCCACCCGACCTGCTCCCCCAGAAACAGGGCCGCGCCCATCGTGATCACCAAAGGCGTGGCCTGAAACACCGCCGCAACCACCGAGATATCGACAAGAGCCAGAGCGGTTGCGAAACTCATTGCCGCACCCCCTTCGGTCAGCGCCCGCAGCACCGGCAACGGCCGCCAGGCGGCGCGCGCAAACACCGGCTGTCCCTTGACCCGAAGGGCCACCAGAAACACCGCGCCGGCCGCGACACCGATCAGGCACAGGATCTGGCCCACCGGCAGGCTGCCAGAAAGCTGCTTGATGAACAGATCCTCGATCGTGAACCCGACCATGGCAACAAGCAGGAGCAGGATACCTTTGACATTGTCCATGAGGGGTGGCCTTTGCGTTGGGAACTTGTGAAACCGGTCCCCCTGCCATCGCGCGCAGGCGCTACGGGGCGCAAGTCCAAATTCGTCGTCGCAACAGCACAACTTGTGAACATGTGCATGAGCGTTCGTGATGGGTCAGGACTGATTAGCGTTCTCTCTTGATCGGAACACCATAGAGTTCCAATTTGTGCCCCTTTAGCCGATAGCCGAGTTTCTGGGCGATCTTTTCCTGCAGGGCTTCGATCTCGGGGTCGCAGAACTCGATCACCTCGCCCGTGTTGAGGTCAATCAGATGGTCGTGATGCTCGCGATCCGCATCCTCGTAGCGCGCCCGCCCGTCGCCGAATTCCAGCCGGTCGAGGATGCCGGACTCTTCGAATAATTTGACCGTCCGATAAACGGTGGCCAATGAGATGCGGGAATCAAGCGCGTTGGCGCGGGCGTGCAGCTCCTCCACGTCCGGGTGATCGTCGCTCTCTTGCAGGATGCGGGCAATGGTCCTGCGGGGGCCGGTCATCCGCAGTCCATGCGCCTCGCAGCGGGAAATAATGGTATCGGTCGTCATGGCTTTCCCTTCCCTTTGCTCGATCAGGGGTCCCTTGCTTGGCGTTTCCTTTTATCGAATGCAACCCCTGACGAAAACAGGCAACTGTACGGATGGACCATTGACAAACCCTCCTTCACAGGCCATGTGCCCCCACAGGCACACCCTCTGCCGCGTGAGCAGAGAGCTGAAGGCGCCCAGGGGTCGATCACGACCCCGACCCGATGCGCCCTTTCAGAAAGACGGACATTTGTTCGTCTGACCAGCTCTTTTCCAGGGGTGCCATGGTTCCAAGATCACGCGTGGGGCTACGTGCGAGAGATCGACCTGTCGGCATGAGGCCAGACAGTGTCGGAGATTTCCGCCCCACTCGAACGGGAGCCGCTGACCATGAGTGTCGCGCCCCGGCGGTCTGCGTGTCTGTGACATTCCGGCCGAAGAAAGGCTATTGTGACCGAATTTTCATCCATGGATCTGCCCGAACTGCTTTTGAACCGCGTCAAGGAACTCGGCTATACCGATCCGACGCCGATTCAAGCCCATGCCATCCCGCATGCGCTGCAAGGCAAGGACGTGCTGGGTCTGGCACAGACCGGCACCGGCAAGACGGCCGCCTTTGGCATCCCGCTGGTTGCCCAGATGCTGGAATATGGCCAGAAACCCGCCGCCAAGAGCGTGCGCGGCCTGATCCTGGCCCCCACCCGCGAGCTGGCCAACCAGATTGCCGAAACCCTGAAGGCCCTGACCGACGGCACCCCGCTGAAGACCGGCCTGGTGGTCGGCGGCGTCTCGATCAACCCGCAGATTTCCCGTATCGCCCGCGGCACCGACATTCTTGTCGCCACGCCGGGCCGCCTTCTGGACATCCTCGACCGCCGCGCACTGGATCTTGGCTCCTGTGATTTCCTGGTGCTGGACGAAGCGGACCAGATGCTGGACCTTGGCTTTATCCATGCCCTGCGCAAGATCGCGGCCCTGCTGCCCGAAGAGCGTCAGACCATGCTGTTCTCGGCCACCATGCCGAAACAGATGAACGAGATTGCCAACGCCTATCTCAAGAGCCCGGTCCGGGTCGAAGTGACCCCTCCCGGCAAGCCCGCCGCGAAAGTGACGCAGTCGGTGCATTTCATCGCCAAGGCTGAAAAGCTGAAGCTGCTGAAAGAACAGCTGGCCAGCCATGAGGGCGAACGCACATTGGTTTTCGGCCGCACCAAACACGGCATGGAAAAGCTGATGAAGGTGCTGGAGAAATCCGGCTTCAAGGCAGCCGCCATTCACGGCAACAAGAGCCAGGGCCAACGTGAACGCGCCCTGCGGGCGTTCAAATCCGGCGAGATTACGGTTCTGGTGGCGACAGATGTGGCCGCGCGCGGCCTTGATATCCCGGATGTGAAATACGTCTACAACTACGAACTGCCGAATGTGCCAGATGCCTATGTCCACCGGATCGGCCGCACCGCGCGCGCTGGCAAGGATGGTCAGGCCGTCGCATTCTGTGCCCCCGACGAGATCGGCGATCTGAAGGCGATCCAAAAGACGATGGGGATCACCATCCCCGTTGCCTCTGGTCGGGCCTGGGAAGAGCTGCCCGATCCGGCCGCGAAACCCGCACGCGGTGGCGGACGCGGTCGCCCTGGCGGCGGCGGCGCAGGTGGTCGCGGCAAGTCAGGTGGCAAACCCGGCGGCAGCCGTCGTCGCTTTGGCGGCGGTGGCGGTGGCGCTGGCCGCTCTGAAGGTCAGGGTGCAGGTGGTGAAGCGCGCTCGGCCGGTGCCGGCGGAAACCGCAGACGCAGCAAATCCTGACCCCTACGGATCACAGGGTCACGGTTTTGGTATTTCAAGGGGCGGGGGAACACTCCCGCCCCTTTTCTCTGAGCCAAAGGCTCCGACAAAAGCGTTGGGCCGCGCGGGGCCACATCCGTCGCCACCAGAACAGTAATCTCGCC
>NZ_LPUY01000070.1 GCF_001518015.1 Tritonibacter horizontis | reverse complement strand
CTGCCGGTGCCCGCGCGCGGGGCGATCAGACCTCGTTGCGGGCGACCGGTGCGACGGGGGCGACCGGTGTTGCAGAGGCGGCAGGCGCGATCGCTGCGGCGGCGATCAGCGGTGACAGCACCCGCAACAGATCGGATTGGCGCAGCGGTTTGGCCAGCCAGCCGTCAAAGCCGGCTTCGAGATAGGATTCCACCTGTTCGGCAAAGGCATTGGCGGTGACCGCTACATAAAGGGTGCGCTCCGCGGCCTCTGGGCTGCGGGCCTGGTGGCGGGTGCGCAGCTTCTCGGCCAGTTCCATGCCGTTGAAGCCCGGCATCTGAATGTCCAGCATCAGCACGTCATAGGCGGTGGCGGTGGCGAGGCCAAAGGCTTCGATACCGTCCTGCGCCTTGTCCACGGTGGCCCCGAGCTGCTCCAGCATCCGTTGCAGCACCAGCCGGTTGGCGGGGCTGTCGTCGGCCACCAGAATGCGTTTGCCCCGCAACAGCTGATGCGGTCGTTCGGTTGCGGCCTGCAGATCGTCAGCCCGGGCCTGCGTCACCGGCATCGGCAGGAACAGGTGAAAGGAGGTGCCCACGCCAGGGCTGCTTTCGACGCGCATCCGGCCGCCCATCAGCTCTACCATCTGGTGCACGATGGCCATCCCCAGCCCGGTGCCGCCCTTGGTGCGGGCGGTGGTGGCATCGGCCTGGGTGAAGGGTTTGAACAGATGTTCCATCCTGTCCGGTTCAATGCCACAGCCACTGTCGCGCACTTCGATCTGCACCCCGAGCGGGGTGCCACGCATGGCCATGCAGACGGAGCCGACATCGGTGAATTTCACCGCGTTGCTCAGCAGGTTGCCCAGGATCTGGCTCAGGCGGAAACCGTCGCCGAGGCGCAGCTCGCCCGCGGGCAGATCAGAAAACTTGTGGCACAGTTCGACGCCCTTGGCCGCGGCATTGGCCGAGAACAGCTTGGCCACATCATCGGCAAGGGCATGCAGGTCAAATGGCTCCGGCGCCAGTTCCAGCTTGCCGGCGTCGATCTTGGCAATGTCCAGCGCGTCGTTCAGCAGCCGTTGCAGGTTCTGCGCCGAGCGGTTGACGGTGCGCAGCAGCTCGTTCTGTTCCGTCAGCGGCAGGGTGCGCCGGTTGGTGCCGCGCATCAACAGATCGACCGAGCCGATGATCCCGTTGAGCGGCGTGCGGATTTCATGGCTCATATGGGCCAGAAAGGATTTGCGCGCCTCCGCTTCCTGTTGGGCCAGCGCCTCGGCGGTGACCGCATGGCGCAGCGCCTGTTTGTGGGCGATCTGCTGATCCATGCACAGCGCCATCTGTCGCACCGTTTCCAGATCCGCCTCGCTCCAGTCGCGCGGGCTGATGTCGATGACGCAGAACGCGCCGATCGGGGTGCCATCCGGCAGGTGGATCGGTGCGCCCAGATAGGCGCCGACCGGCTGGTCGCCGGGGGCCACCGCCTCGGGCAGCAGATCTGTCTGGCGGGTGTCGCAAATGCGCACCGCCGCATCCGTCGCCTGCACGTATTGGCAAAAGAACCGCGACAGCGGCGCCCGGCAGCGATCCATCGCCTCTGGCGTCAGGCCGATGCTGCTCTTGACGGTGACGTCGTCCTGACCGCGCCGGACGATGGTGACCAGCGCGCAGGGCGTCGCAAGCACGCGGGCCGCTAGTCGGGTCAGGTTGTCGTAGGCAGAGTCCGCCGCAGTGTCGAGAAGGCCAAGTTCGCGGATCTGAAAATCATAGGCGTCGGGGGCAAGGGGAACAGTATGATTCATGGAACAAAAGGATCTTTAACAGGACAGGGTACGGCCCGAAAAGGCCGCGGCGAAAGGCATCAATACCGCTCTAGACAGCGCACAGACCGTCAAAATCTGATTTATTGAATACTCCCAAACAGCGCGAATGTGACAAAAAACTAGTTTGAATTGAACGTTCTTTTTCCGCGTTGGATGATCTTGTTTTTTCGAGGCAAAATCAGATCCGCAAAAAAGCGCGGCGTGACAGCGGGTTATCGGACTTGGCAACATTTTTATCCGCTTACGCAGAAATTCTGGTTGCTTTGGGGTGGCGCGCGGCAGGCGGGGGGCGGACAGGCCGGGTTCGGGCGGCAATGGCATCATGCAATCCGCACCCCCTGACGTTTCAGTTCCTTTTGCACTTGGGTCAGGGATAGGGCCGCCAGATCGCAGTCCGCCTTGACCGACAGGGCCGCCGCGATGCCTGCGCCCTGTCCGGCCACCGCGCAGCAGGCCATGTTGCGGGTGGCGGCATGGGCGATCCTGTCGCCGCCGATGGCGCGCCCGGTGACCAGAAGCCCCTCGACCCCCTTGGGCAGCATCGCCCGATAGGGGATCTGCATATAGCGCCCGGTGGTGGGCAGGATCAGCACGCCATAGCCGTCGATGAACTCCGGGTAGATGCCGATGCTGTCCTCGAACCGCCCCTCGTGGCGCACGTCCGCCTCGGTCATATTGTAGACCGCATCAATCTTGCGGGTGTCGCGGATGCCGATGGTCATGCCAAAGTTGCGCAGCCGCGCCCCGTCACAGCCCGGCGTATAGGCCTTGAGCGCCCGGATCGCATGCATCGCCTGCTTGCGACCCTCGATCTCGAACCGGGTCATGCTGTCCGGGTCGGTGCCGTCGCAGCCCGCCAGATGCACCAGGTTCATATAGGTCATTTCGCCCGAATCATGCACCGCCCCCCAGGTGCCGCCGATGGTGTTCAGATGGGCCGGGATCAGCCCGTCCTTCAGCGCCTGGGCAAAGGGTTTGGCCAGAAACGGGGAAAACATGTCGTCTTCCTTGCCCGAGGTCTCCACCTGCCATTCCCCGGTCGACCAGTTCTTGTAGGTCTGCGGATCGGCCTGCACCCCCGCCATGAATTTCTGTTTGTCGACCCCGGCGATGTGGAACATGACGCTGGCCGCCTGCATCTCTTCGACCGGGGTCTTGTGGCTGGGGGCCCCCATCATCCGGGCGATATCGGCGTCGCCGGTGGCATCAATCACCCGCCGGGCCAGGATCGCCTCGCGCCCGGCCTTGGATTCGACAATCGCCCCGGTGATGCGGTTGCCCTCGCGGATCGGCGCCACGAACAGTCGGTGCAGCATCGGGTGAATGCCGACCTCCTCGACCAGCCTGTCCGCCACCAGCTTGAACCCTTCGGCGTCCAGCTCGTAGGACAGCGACTGGCTCTCCGGGGTGGCCGCGTCCATCGCCTTGGCGCGCTCCTCGAACTCCCAGCCGATGCCGCCGGCCTCCACCGTCTGTTCGTGGCGGTACCAGGCAAATCCTTCGACGCCGACGGTCGTGATATTGCCGCCAAAACAGCCGAACCGCTCCAGCAGGGTGACCGCAACGCCCGCCCGCGCCGCCGCCAGAGCCGCCGCCAGCCCGCCGGGGCCGGAGCCGATCACCAGCACATCCGTCTGGTGGATGACGTCGATTTCGCGGGCCGGTTCGGTGATCGTCTGGCGCATGGCTGTGGCCTCCCTGAAAAACTCGAACCACGGTGGGTTTTTTTGAATGGCGGTTCAAGTCCCGATTTCACCGCCCCCCGGTTCTGGCGATGCGCCGCCGTCGCCGGGCCATCTCCGCCCTTGTCTGGCCCGTCCACACCTTCTACACCGGGCAAAACCCAATTACCGCTCGGAGCCAACATGCGCCTCTCCCGCTATTTCCTGCCTGTCCTGAAGGAGACCCCCTCCGAAGCCCAGGTCGTCAGCCACCGCTACATGCTGCGGGCCGGCATGATCAAACAGTCCGCCGCCGGGATCTATTCCTGGCTGCCGCTCGGCTACCGGGTGCTGAAAAAGATCGAGGGCATCGTGCATGAGGAACAGATGCGCGCGGGCCATATCCCGATGCTGATGCCGACCATCCAGTCGGCGGATCTGTGGCGCGAGTCGGGCCGCTACGAGGCCTATGGCGAGGAAATGCTGCGCATTCAGGACCGCCACGGGCGCGACATGATGTTCACCCCCACCGCCGAGGAGCTGATCACCGATATCTTCCGCGCCAATGTGTCCAGCTACAAGGACCTGCCGCTGACCATGTATCAGATCCAGTGGAAATTCCGCGACGAGATCCGGCCGCGTTTCGGCGTGATGCGGGGGCGCGAATTCTACATGAAGGACGGCTATAACTTCGACCTCACCAAAGAAGACGCGCTGCACGCCTACAACCGTCACCTGGTCAGCTACCTGCGCACCTACGAACGGATGGGCCTGCAGGCGATCCCGATGCGCGCCGATGCCGGCCCGATTGGCGGCGACTACACCCATGAATTCCTGGTGCTGGCCGAAACCGGCGAGTCGGAGGTCTTTTATGACAGCGCCGTCACCGATCTTTCCTTCGGCGACCGGGCGATCGACTATGATGACGTGGCCCAGTGTCAGGGCATCCTGGAGGAATTCACCTCCAAATATGCCCGCACCGATGAAACCCATGATGCGGCCCTCTTCAACGAGATCCCCGAAGAGCGTCGCCGCGTGGCCCGTGGCATCGAAGTCGGCCAGATCTTCTATTTCGGCACCCAATATTCCGAAGCCCTCGGCGCCACGGTACAGACCGGCGATGGCCAGTCGATACCAGTCCATATGGGCTCGCACGGGATCGGCGTGTCGCGGCTTCTCGGCGCCATCATCGAGGCCAGCCATGACGACAAAGGCATCATCTGGCCCGAAGGCGTCACCCCCTTCCACTGCGGTATCGTCAACCTCAAACAGGGCGACGACGAAGCCGACGCCGCCTGCGAACAGCTCTACAGCGCCCTGACCGCCATCGGGCTGGAGCCGCTCTATGACGATCGCAAGGAACGTGCGGGCGGCAAATTCGCCGGCATGGACCTGATCGGTCTGCCCTGGCGCATCACCGTCGGCCCGCGCGGGCTGAAGAACGGCGTCGTCGAACTGACCAGCCGCCGCACCGGCGACAGCGAAGAGCTGAGCCCGGAAGAGGCGGTCAAGAAAATCGCCGCCATCTACGCCGCCCACCCGACACCGCGCGGCTTTTAGGCCAGAGGGCAAGGCTGCGGTCATGCCGGGGGCGGGGGCAAGACGGGCCTTGGCGGTTTCGACCGCCGCCCCTCTCCCCCAGCCCCTCTCTCCCCGGCCAGTCAACGTGGGCAGTCAACATGGCCCGGGGCCCTGCATCGCCAGCCGCAGGCCCGGTCTTGCCGCTTGCGGGCAGTCTCGCGACTTCATCTTTTTTCAAATACCTCGGGGTGAACGGGCCCGTCAGGGCCCGGAGGGGCAGCGCCCCTTACCCGGCCTGCTGTCCAATCTCCCATCCTCCGGGATGCCGCGGACCCCGATGCGCAGGCTTTCGCCACCGCGCTTGTCTCGCCGGTTCGGGGTTGCACCCGCTGTGTCAGCGGGCATCCTGTTGCCCACGGCGCAGGACAAAGGACAGACGATGGTCACGCGGTTGATTTCCATGTTGGGCGGTCTGGGTGCGGGTGTCGGCCTGTCGCAATTTCCGGCCTATGCGCAGGCCTATCTGCAACGGCTTGGCGGCCATGTGGACGCGCTGCGGCGGACGGTGGCTGAATTCGATGCCGATGCGGCCGCCCTTGGGCTGGAGCGGCAGACGGCGCTGGTGCAATTGGCGCTGGGCGGCGACATGGGCGCGCGCCGGACCGAAACCATGG
This sequence comes from Tritonibacter horizontis, assembly GCF_001518015.1. GTDB lineage: Bacteria > Pseudomonadota > Alphaproteobacteria > Rhodobacterales > Rhodobacteraceae > Epibacterium > Epibacterium horizontis. Next base: position 3,760 of record NZ_LPUY01000070.1, on the reverse strand, counting down.
CCGCCACCATCGACCGCTATGGTCGGCTGTCGGCCGACCTGCACGAGCTGGCAGCGATGGCGCCGGTGGAACGCGCCCTGCATCTGGGCCGCTTTGCCGATCCGGACATCGCCGGTGCGACCCTTGCCGCCTTTGAACCGGCCCTGCCGGTCTCTGTCGATGCGCTGTTGCTGGCTGCGGTCGGCATGGCGCTGGGCACTGCGGTGATCCGGCTCGGGCTGGGGCTGCTGCGGCGTGTCCTTGCCCGTGGGCGGCGGCGGCGGGATCGGCTTGCTTGACCGGCACACGCCACGCGCCTAGGGTCTGCGCGACCCTCGCTTTTCGCAGTCCGCCTTTGGATTGTGCCGCATAAGGAACACAGCCTAAATGGCCGGACCCGCGCCTTTTTCCCGTTTCGAATGGATGATCGCATGGCGCTACCTGCGCGCCCGCCGCAGCGAAGGCGGCGTCTCGGTGATGACCTGGATCTCGCTCATCGGCATCACGCTGGCGGTCTTTGCGCTGATTGCCACCTTGGCCGTGCGCTCCGGGTTTCGCGCCGAATTCGTCGATACCATTCTGGGCGCCAATGCCCATGCCTCGCTCTATGCCCATGGCGCGGTGACCGAGGGCGGGCAGCTGGACCGCACCATTGCCGATTACGCCGACCTGACCGCGGCCGTCGCCAAAGTGCCCGGCGTGCGCCATGCCGCGCCGCTGATCAAGGGCCAGGTGATGGCCAGCCGGGGCGATCGCAACGCCGGGGTGCAGGTCTTTGGCATCCATGCCGCCGATCTGGCCGAGATCCCCGGCATTGCCCAATCCGAGGCCGCCTATGGCGATCTGGCCCGTTTTGACGAGGGCATCGCCCTGGGCACCGGTGTGGCGCGCAGCCTCGGGCTGCAGGTCGGTGACAAGGTCAAGCTGATTTCGCCCAACGGGGTCAAGACCGCCTTTGGCACCAGCCCGCGCGTCAACGCCTATGAGGTGGTCTATGTCTTCTCCGCCGGGCGCTATGACATCGATAACACCCGCGCCTATCTGCCCTTTGCCGAAGCGCAGAGCTACTTCAACCGCGACGGGGTGGCGGATGAGATCGAGGTGATGGTCGAGGACCCCGAAGAGATCGACCGCTACGTGGTGCCGCTGTTGCAGGCGGCCGGCGCGGGCTATGGCGTCTGGAGCTGGCGCGACAGTTCCGGGGGCTTCCTGCGGGCGCTGGAGGTGGAGGACAACGTGATGTTCGTGATCCTGTCAATCCTGGTGCTGATCGCGACCATGAACATCGTCTCTGGCCTGATCATGCTGGTCAAGAACAAGGGCCGCGACATTGGCATCCTGCGTACCATTGGCCTCAGCGAAGGGTCGGTGATGCGGGTGTTTTTCATTTGCGGGTCGATCACCGGCGTGATCGGCACCCTGATGGGGGTCGCCCTTGGCTGCCTGTTCGCGATCTATATCGATCCGATTTTTTCGTTTGTGAACTACGCCATGGGCGGCGGTGTCTGGGATCCGTCGATCCGGGGCATCTATGCGCTGCCGGCGCAGCTGCGCATGGGCGATGTGCTGTCCGCGGTCGGGCTGTCGCTGGGGCTGTCGTTTCTGGTGACCATTTTCCCGGCCCGGCGGGCGGCGCGCCTGAACCCGGTGGAGGCCCTGCGCTATGAGTGAGATCACCCTGCAGCTTGAAGGTCTGACCAAGACCTATCTGCCCGGAACCCCCGGCGAAATACAGGTGCTGCGCGGCGCCGATCTCACCCTGCGGGCGGGTGAGGTGGTGGCGCTGGTGGCGCCCTCGGGGGCAGGCAAATCGACCCTGTTGCAGATTGCCGGCCTTCTGGACACCGCCGATGGCGGCCGCGTGTGCATTGGGGGGCAGGACATGGCCGGCGCGGGCGAGCGCAAGCGCACGGCGGTGCGGCGGCAGGATGTGGGGTTTGTCTATCAGTTCCACCATCTGTTGCCGGAATTCACCGCGCTGGAAAACATCGTGCTGCCGCAGCTGGCCGATGGTGTGCCGCAGCGCCAGGCAGAGGCGCGCGGCGCCGACCTGTTGGCGCTGGTGGGACTGGCGGGCCGCGCCGCGCACCGACCGGCGGCGCTGTCTGGCGGCGAACAGCAGCGCGTGGCGGTCTGCCGGGCGCTGGCCAACCGCCCCCGCATCCTGCTGGCGGATGAGCCGACCGGAAATCTGGACCCGGCGACCTCGGATCAGGTGTTTGACGTGCTGTTGCAGCTGGTGGCCGAGACCGGCCTGTCGGCCCTGATCGCGACCCACAACCTGGAGCTGGCCGCGCGGATGAACCGGGTTTTGCGGTTGGAAAACGGCGTGTTGCAGGACGGGTAAGCGGCGCGCGGGTGCTGGATCAGAGGGCGGTCAGGCGGCGATCTGGGTGATCCAGACGCCGGCCGCCATCACCGAAATGCCAAGCGCCCGCATCGCTGTGATCGGGCTGACCTGCGCGCCAAAGAGGCCAAAGTGGTCGATGGCCGCCGCTGAAATCAACTGCCCCAGCAGCACGAAGAACACCGCGTTTCCGACCCCGAAATGGGGCGCGACATGGGTGATCGACAGCACATAGAATGCCACCAGCAGCCCCGCCAGCATCAGGTGTTTCGGGGCCGAAACCACGTCGGTCAGCGTCTTTGGGCCGACCAGCAGGTAAAAGGCCAGCGCCGCGGCAAAGGCGACGGCAAAGAGCACCACAGTGGCCGCACCGGGCGCGCCGAGGAACTGCCCCAGCCGTGCGTTCAGCGCCGCCAGCACCGGAATGCCGATCCCCGCCGCCAGCATCAAAAGCGCATATTGGGTCATGTCGCTTGTCCTTCCCATGATCGCTCCGTCTGCGATGTCCGTGTTGCGGCAAACTGCGGCCAAGTGGCGGCGACGACAAGGGGTTTATTGTACCGATTTTACCCGCGCCGCCGGGGTCAATCGCAGATCCCGCCCACCTCTGCGCCGCGCCAGGGCAGGTAGACATCGTGTTCGCGGTGGGTGGGCAGGGCGGAGACCGGCATCACCGCCGCCAGCATGTCGTGCAGCCGTCGGGTGCGCGCGGCGGTGGGCGCGAGGGCGCGACAGCAGACGTATTCCTCGACGATGGTGCCCTGCTGTTCGTAACCGTAGGAGAGAAACGCCCCCGGCCCGTCGGGATCAAAGAGATAGGGATCGGGGGAGGCGCTGTGTTCGCCCAGGGCCTTGAGCGGCGAGTAGCCGGTCAGGCCCCGGTTCTGCCATTGCCAGACATGGGTGGCCTCATGCGCCAGTAGCATCGCCTCGACCAGGGGCAGGGCCTTGGGGTAGTCGGGCGTGTAATCCGCCTGGTACCAGTCGCGGGTGAAAAAGATCCGGTTGAACAGGGCCAGCGCCGCCGGGGAGCCGGTGACCAATTCGCCCGCCGGGCGAGGCGGCAGGATCCGTTCGCGGCAGGTCACCCGAGGGCGCTGGGGCCGCCGGTAGGTGACTGCGCGCAGCGGCGCCCCCTGGACCAGCCGCAGCCGGTTGAGGTCAAGGCTGTCGCCATGGATGGAGGCGAGAAACTGCGCCTCAGGGTCGGTCGGCGGGCGACCGCAGCCCGCCATCATCATCAGCAGCAGAAGCGGCAGCGCCAAGGGCAATGCGCGCGGCCATACCAGGGGCCATGCAAGCTCAAATGCCGAGCCCGAGCGCAAGGCGGACCTGAACCGGGCGAACTGGAACTGGGCGGATGTAAGCACTGTCATTGAAAACCCGGCGTGGGGCGGCCTGCGGGGGCTGTGCCGCGGGCGGGGAGATCGGCGG
>NZ_LPUY01000069.1 GCF_001518015.1 Tritonibacter horizontis | reverse complement strand
TCGAGGGCCTTCCAGGCCTCGTCGATCACGATGATGGTGGGGCGGCGGACCTCGATTTCGCGCTCGACCCGGCGGAAGAGATAGGAGAGGACCGCCATCCGTTCCTTGTCGGCCTCGCTGTCGAGAATGCCGGTCAGATCGAAGCCCACCACATCGCCCTTGAGCGAGAACGTGTCCTCGAGGCTCTGCCCGAAGATCCAGCCATAGCGGCCGTCCTCGGTCCATTCGAGCAGGCGCTGGTGCAGATCGCCGCCATCGTCGGTGGACACAAAAAGCGATGCGAAATCCCGCCAGTTCCGCAGGGCCGGATTGGAGGCCTGGGCATTCTGGCGCACGACTTCCTGGATGCGGTTGGTCTGTGCGGGCGTCAGTGGCTTGTCAGCGCGGTAGAGCAGGGTGGCAAGCCAGTCCGAGAGCCAGGCGGTGCCGCGGGCATCGGTCTCTGTCCAGAGCGGGTTGAGGCCCGTGGGCTGACCGGCGCTCAGGGACGCGTAGCGCCCGCCATTCGCGCGCACCGCCATCTCCATACCAAGACGGTAATCGAAGACGAAGACCCGGGCGCCCGCGCGACGGGCCTGGGTCATCAGGAAGGCCGAAAGCACAGACTTACCTGACCCGGGCCG
>NZ_LPUY01000068.1 GCF_001518015.1 Tritonibacter horizontis | reverse complement strand
CTGTCTGCGGTCACTGACAAGGCATATTTCGAGCTTGACTGTCAGGATAAGTCGCAGAATTGACCTCGGTGTTCCTGGGTCAGACGCTCGGCTTCACGGCTCATACGCTCGAGATGAATGCCGCCTATCTCCACAACTGGTTGCGCGTTCTTCGGTCGGACAAGGGCGCGATCTTCAAGCACGCCGCTGACGCGCAGCGCGCTTGCGACTATCTGATCGCCAGATCGGAGGTGGGCAGGGCAGGTCGCAGTGCCGAGGCCGCCTGACCGCACGGAGAACGGAGACACCTATGTCACGTAAGGAACCCAAAACGCTGCGGGTGGCCTGCTTCAACGACGGCCGCCGCAAGATCATCACCTTCAAGCGCGGTGCCTATTGGTGGAGCGCTGCCGAGGGCGCTTATCCGCTCTCGGCAGCGCTCGAGAGCATCAAAGAACAAGGCGGCTGGATCGAAACCATCCCCAACCCGAATTACAGACCCAAAGGGCTGTTCGGGTAGGGCGTCTTCGGCCTCGATTCATCCGCCAAGCGGAAAAGAAAAAGCGGGCTTTGAGAAGGGTGTTTCAAACCTCTCAAAGGAGATCCCCATGTCCATGAATGTTCAACCCCAGCCAGACCGTCCGGATCCGACCGTGATCGCGGTGCAGAACGATGCCTTCCGCAAGCTTGCATGCCTTGGCGTGCCGCCTGCGCAGCCCATCCAAGGCCGGATGCATGTCACCCGCTCGCTCATGGAGGCCGGTGACGGCTTCATGGCCGAGGCGGTGAAGGCCACCGGTGCGTTCGATACATTCGAGCCTGAGAATGATCCCGAGGGCTGGCACGATTTCGGGGCGGTCGAGATCCGGGGAGAGACCGTGTTCTGGAAAATCGATCTCTATGAGGCGGATTCGGATTTCCGCTACGGAGCTGAGACCCCGGACAATCCTGCCACGACCATGCGTGTGCTGACCATCATGCTGGCGCGCGACTGGTAGGGCAGGGGACACCCTCTCCTGACACCCCAGGCGATGAAGGCCCACTGACCCCTCAAAGGGAGAGTGGGCCTTTTGTTGTGGTGATCCCTGAAGACGGGGATTGGCCGCGCATCTGAATGCGCGGGCCGCACCCTACCCATCGAAAAGGACATCCCATGACCGCAAGTTTCAAACCCGTCTCCGTCGCTATTGGCGATCTGACTGCCCACCCCGCCAATGTGCGCAGCAACTCCCCGGAAACCTATGACTCCGAGAACATCGCCCATCTGAAAGCCAGTATCGCTGTGCTGGGCCTGCTCCAGCCGCTCCTGGTTCAGAAGCTCGACGGCAAATACGCCGTGCTTGCCGGTGGCCGGCGACATGCCGCGCTGAAGGAGCTGGTCACGGACAAGGCCGCCAAGGGGTTCACCGCGAAGACCAAGGTGGACTGCCGCCTCGTGCCGGAAGACTGCGACGTGACCACGGCATTGTCGCTCGCCGAGAACATCACCCAGGCGCCGATGAACGCCATCGACGAATTCGAGGCCTTCGCCCGGATGATGGAGATCGACGGCCAGTCGCCCGAGACCATCGCAAAGACCTTCGGCACCACGGTCGCCGCCGTGAAAGGCCGGTTGCGCTATGGCCTGATCCACCCTGACATCCGCGCCGCAGCCCGGGCCAAGACGATCACGCTCGACACGATGAAAGCCTTCGCCGAGCACCCGAGCCAGGAGGCGCAGCGCGAGGTCTTCGAGGCGCTGGCCAAGGAAGACAACTACCTGCAAGCCTACACCGTGCGACAGGCGCTCAAGTCCCGAGGCGTGCAGGTCAGCGACGATATCGGGGCCTTTGTGCGCGAGGAGTATGAAGCGCGGGGCGGTGCCGTTGCGGCCGATCTTCTGGAAGAGCATTCGGTTCTCGAAGACGCGTCGCTTGTCGAGGCCATCCTTCTCGAGAAACTGACCGCCGCCGCCGAGGAGGCCCGTATGAGGCTGGGCTTTGCCTGGGCCGATGCGATGGTGCGCTATGATTACGCGACCATGGCCGACTACGGCCGCGTCTATCCCGGCCCGATCGAGCCGGATGAGGCTGTCCAGAAGCGCATCGATGAGATCACCGCCGAGCTTGAGAAACTGCAGCTCGAAATGGAGGATGAGGGGCTCGAGGACGACGCCTACAACGCTCTCTACGACCGCGTGGACGCACTGGAAGAGGAAGCCCGCGACCTGCAGGAGGCCTACAGCGCCGAGGACCTCGCGCGGTCTGGGGTGATCGCGTCGTGGCAGGGTGGGCAAATCACGCTCCATGTTGGCCTCGTCCGCCCGGAAGACACCGTCAAAGAGGAGGGCGCGCGCGGCTCCTCGGCTAGCCCGACCGGGGAGGAGGCCCCGGACCCGGGCGAAATCACTTATCCAGCCTCGCTGGCCGAGGACCTCAAAACCGAGCGGGCCATGGCCCTTGGCGCCGCGATGGCGCTGCATCCGGAGGCCACTCTCGATCTGACGCTCTTCAAGCTGGTCAGTGACGTTCTGGCCAGCGGCATGAGTGTCACGCAGGCGATCAAGATCGACGCCCGCAAGGAATACCGCACCCACGCCAAGATGGACGAGATCGACGAGACCTCGCTCGAGCAGGTGGGGGCGGCGCATGATGCGCTTGACCTTTCGTGGCTCGATGACACCCGCGCGCCCGTCGATCAGTTCGCGGCGTTTCGTGCGCTGGAGGCAGGTGAAAAGACCAAGCTCGTCGCCTATGCCACGGCTAGCACCACGCAGTCCTGCTTCGCGCGGGATCCTCGGCGCGACAGCCTGATGCATGACTTTGAGATTGAGATCATGCCCGACATCCGCGCCCACTGGACGCCGAATGCGGCGCTCTTCAACCGCTTCAAAAAGGCCTGGCTCCTGAAGATCCTCGGCGAGGATCTGGGTCTCGCTCAAGAAGCGGTGACGCTGGCCTCGTCGAGCAAGAAGGAGATCGTCGCCTTCTGCGACAAGCTCTTTGCCGAACCCTTCGCCACCCTCACCGACGCGCAGCGCGCTGCCGTGGCCGCCTGGTGCCCGCCGATGATGCAGACCGCCGGTGTCGCCTGTGATGAGGCGGAACCCGCTGCGGAAACTCCCGAGCCTGACAGCGAGGTCGCGCAAGCGGCCTGAGCCACCACACGACCCGTGCAAGCCCTTCCCTGCGCGGGTCGACCCTCCCACACCCAACCGAAAGACATCCCCATGGCTATTCTCAAGTTCTCCGCCTGCGCCGTCGCGGCGCAGATCGCTCATGCGCGCGCCTGCAAAACCTTCCTGCCTAACTGGAACGGGCCGGTGGACAGGCCCGCCCTGATCCTCATCGTCGGCAATGGTGTGCATCTGCGCTCGAACGGCATTGATGGCACGACCACCCGTATCGTCACGACCGAGCAGGCGGATCCCTCCTTTGCCTTCGCCGATGGCTTGAACCCGTTTCGGGATGCCGATTGGATGGCGCAGCGGCGCATGGCGTTCCGCGACCTGACCGGTCAGTTTTACACCGATATCCTGGATGACGTGCAGGTGCTCATAGACCGGGGGCAGGGGGCGATCCGGCTCGCCACCGATGGCCACAGTATCCGCGTCTTCGTGCGCCGGGCCTCGGACTATCTCATCGGAGGGACATACGAGGTGCCTTCAGGTCTTGGCGGCACGTTCCGGGTCATCCTTAAGGATGCCTGCGACACCTTCGCGATCGTGCAGAACTGCGGCAATTGCGAGGATTTCGATGCCATGCAGCCCTACCGCGTGCCGCTCGATGCCCTGATGGAAATCGATGACCGGAGGGCGGCGTGATGGGTTGGCTCTTCTATACCGACGGCCGCGTCCAGACCTACGCGGATGAGAAAGCGGAAATTGCCCGGCTCTGCACTTTCGAGGGCGACACGCGCAAAACCGAACTGGTGAAAGCCTGCAAGGTCGGCTCCACCTGGTATGCGGCCGCAAGGGTCACCAATCTCGACGGCACCGCTGTCGAGGACGCGACCTATGTCACGGATGCGGACGGCTCGATCACCTTCGGAGCCGTCTTCCTCACCCGCTACGATGATGGATGCTGGGGCTACAAGGACATTGAAGAAAGCGGTGGCCCAAACGAGTCCCGCGCTCCCCTTGGCCTGATCAAGCTTCTCTCCGGCTTGAAAGACCCCGACAGCTATGCCCATGCCTGGCGCCAGCGCTGCCGGGACTGGGCTGCAATCCCGGACTACGAGGAAGGAGACAGGATCAAGCTCGCCGCCCCTGTGACGCTCACCGATGGCAGTACATGCCAGTTCGTCACCGCGACCCACTACAGGCGGGGCCGGCAGAAACGCCGCTGCTACCGCATCGAGGAGACCGACGGGCTCGTACGGCTCTCAAGGGCCTCGCTTGCGGGCTCGGAGCTGCTCAGCTCCGCGAAGGGTGCGGCCAGTCCGGTGCTGGCGGAGTATTTCGCGGGGCGAGATTAGGCCCTGTGCCGGACGGTTCATCGACCTCCCCGGCGACAGCAGATCTTGCAGCTTGTCTTGACAAGGCAATGCAAATGCATTACCTATCGCAGGCAGCAAAGACCCTTTTCTTTCAGGAGACTGCCATGACAGCGTTCGCACAAGATGTCTCGAAACTCACGGATCGGTATCAGACGACCGTGCCGGCGGGTGTGCGTAAACAGCTCAAATTGGGCAAGGGCGACCAGATTCGCTACTGCACCGAGCCGAGTGGCAGGGTCTATATCGAGCCCGTGCGCAGCGACGAGGATGATCCTGCGCTCGGCGCCTTTCTCGATTTTGTCGAGGCCGATATCAAGGCGCATCCGGACCGCATTCGAGCGTTCGATGGCGCTTTGCATGACCGTCTTGCAGCACTGGTCGGAGACGTTGACGTCGATCTCGATGCGCCGCTATCGCTCGAGGATGAATGACCGGCGATAGCGTGCCAGTCCAAGCGCCCCTTGTCGTAAACGGATGGTCGATTTATGCGCATCCGCTCTTTCTGGACCAGATCGAAGGGCTGATCGAGGAAGTCGAGGCGCGTAAGGCACGCGATCCTAAGACCTGGCGCAAGAAAAACCCGACGAAACGGCTGGCCGCCATCTTCAAGCTGGTCACCGAGGCCATACCGGCAGATCCGGGTGCCGCCGCCTTCCGGCAAGGCGGCACACTCGGCGATCACCGCAAGCACTGGTTCCGGGCGAAATTCTTCCAGCAGTATCGGCTGTTCTATCGGTTCAACAGCGATGCGAAGGTCATCGTGGTGGCCTGGGTGAATGACGACAAGACCCTGCGCGCCTACGGCAGCAAGACGGATGCCTATGCGACGTTCAAAGGGATGTTGGAAGATGGCAATCCACCTGACAATTTCGACGCGCTCTTGAAAGAAGCTGCAGCGGCGGCCAAGCGGTTCGAAACTTCCCTTGAAGCGGTGCCCGATCGGTAAGTGGGCCAGCTTGCTGTGACCCTTTGGCATTGTCGTTTACGACGCCCCGCTGGAAGATGTAGCATCGGCTGATAATGGGGTCGGAGAAAGCACAATGATTGAGGCGGAAAAGGATAGGCAGCACCTCGGGCTAGAGGAGCAATGCGCGCTTGACCTGACGGGGCACCGTTTCCCAATTGCTGTGCACGTTGCAGACATGCCCGATGACTTCGGCAAGCTGCTGGATATCGGGCTCGAGGAGCATTTCCGTGGCGGCTGATGTCAATTCGTATGACGCGTGGTTTCGCGCGAAGGTGCAGGCCGCGCTGGAGGAGAAATGCACGGGAACATCTCAAGTTCAGGTGATGCAGGCCGCACAGGCATTGATTGATGCGAAACGGGAGGTCGAACCCAAGTCCTGACCAAGCCTTGGAGGTCAGCGCGGTCTGACCCCCGTCACCCTGAAAAGCGAAAGCGGGCTTTTTGTCCTTTGGAACTCAGACCCTGATCCAAAGGAAAATCCCCATGTCCAAACCCAGAACGGCCAACCCGGCTCTCGCAATCTCCGAAGCCGATCTCGCCTCTGCGCTAGCGCTTATCGGCACAGAGATCCACCACCAACCCCTGCGCAGTTCAGCGCTCGCGCGCGTCATGCGCGAGACGTTTCATGGCAGCGATGCCGGCGGTGCCTGGGACTGGCGTATGGCATATGACCTGATGCAGGCCGCGGCTGTCCAGGTGCTGCTGCGTGGGGACGGCGTGGCAGGTGATGTCGCCGCTGCAAGGCTGCTTGCCTCGCGGCTGCTGACGGAAACGCGCCGGTCAGAGCAGCAGATCCGGCTGCAGCAGTTTTCCACGCCGCTGCCATTTGCGGCGCTGGTCTTGCAGGCCACGGCGATCCGCAAGGGCGAGACCGTTCTGGAGCCCTCGGCTGGCACCGGTGCACTGGCCGCTTTCGCCGCCCGGGCTGGTGCCACGCTTTTGCTCAACGAGATCGACCCCTTTCGCCAGCGCCTCCTGCGCGCGGTTTTCGGCGGCGAGGTGACGGGCCATGACGGCGAGCATATCGACGATCTGCTGCAGTCGCCGCTTCTACCCGACGTCGTGGTGATGAACCCGCCCTTCGCCTCATCGGTCGATCGCTCCCGAGACAAGCACATCGCCGCCAAACATCTCGTCGCGGCTGCCAAGCGTCTCGCGCCCGGTGGGCGGCTGGCGGCGATCATGCCGCCGGGATTCGCGCCCGAACGCGATGCCGCGCATTGGTCACGCGCCTGCGGTCTCCTGACGCCGCG
>NZ_LPUY01000067.1 GCF_001518015.1 Tritonibacter horizontis | reverse complement strand
GTGAACGATGTGGCCGATGTGCTGGCCGGGCTGGATGCGGTTGAGGACACCCCTGCCGAGCCGGATGTGGATCTGAACGAAATGCTGGGCGACCTCGATACGCCAACCGAAGAGGCTGGCGATGATGTGGCCGATGTGCTGGCCGGGCTGGACGCGGTTGGGGACATCCCTGCCGAGGCAGAGGTGGACCTGAGCGAGATGCTGGGCGCTCTCGACACGCCAACCGAAGAGGCAGGCGACGATGTGGCCGATGTGCTGGCCGGGCTGGATGCGGTTGAGGACACCCCTGCCGAGCCGGATGTGGATCTGAACGAAATGCTGGGCGACCTCGATACGCCAACCGAAGAGGCTGGCGATGATGTGGCCGATGTGCTGGCCGGGCTGGACGCGGTTGGGGATATCCCTGCCGAGGCAGAGGTGGACCTGAGCGAGATGCTGGGCGATCTCGACACGCCAACCGAAGAGGCAGGCGACGATGTGGCCGATGTGCTGGCCGGGCTGGATGCGGTTGAGGACACCCCTGCCGAGCCGGATGTGGA
>NZ_LPUY01000066.1 GCF_001518015.1 Tritonibacter horizontis | reverse complement strand
GTTGTGGGCGCAGGCGACCTGGGCGCGGCACTGGGGCTGTCGCGCAGGGTCAGCCGATAGCTGTCGGTGTGGCTGCCGGTGTCCAGCGTGGCAAACCCGACCTCCGCGAACCCCCGCGCCGCGCAATTGCCCTGACCTGGCGCGTCAAAAACATCCTGCGAGACGCAGAAATAGGTCTCCCCTTCGATGAAGGGGCCGTCCGGGGTGGTGGCGCGGTAGTAGTAATAGCGGTTCAGCAGCGGGCCGGAGATCGGCGTGACGCAGGCGTTGGGATCGACAACCCACCAGCCGGAGGAGGTCCAGGCGCCGTCGCGGTAGTCGCCCACCGCGAGAGAGAGCCTGCTGGTGGACTCGTTGCAGATATCCAGCTCTGCCAGCGCCGGTGTCGCCAGCAGCCCGGCGCCCAGTGCATATGCCCAAACCGTTTTCATCCGTCCCCGCCTTCCTGATCGCGGGGTGGTTGTCCGTGTGATCCGCGCAGGGGCAGGGTAGGCGGGGCCTGCCCGGACAGGCAAGGGAAACCGCAAGGCGTGGTATCCGTTTGATAAATTGTCACAGCCCGTGCCCTCACAGCCCCTGCCACCACAGCCTGCCGCCTGCGCTGTAACCCGCTGTGCCGTGCCTGCCCTAGGGGGCGGCAAGCCCGGCGGTGGCCGCACGGCGCACCGCGGCGGTGATCTCGCGCAGGGCCGGGGCCATGATCCGGCTCACCTGCCAATAAAGCGGCGTGTCCAGTCGGCTGCCCGGCACCAGCTCGACCAAGGTGCCCTTGGCCAGATAGGGGCGCGCCAGCGGTTCCGGGTTCAACCCCCAGCCCAGCCCGGCGGCGGCGGCATCGAGAAAGGCCTGGGTCGAGGCGAGCGCGTGGGCCGGCGGCACGATGCCCGGCGCGACATAGGTGTCGAGCCAGCGCTGCTGGAGCTGATCCTTGGCGTTGAAGATCATGCAGGGCGCGCGGCGCGCCGCAGCGGGCGACAATCCCGCGCCGAACCACCGCGCCACGAAATCCGGGCTGGCGGTGGCGCAATAGTCCAGCAGTCCCAGAGCATGCACATCGCAGCCCGAGACCGCACGCGATTCCGCCGTAACCGCCGCCGAAACGGCGCCGCGCCGCAGCCATTCCGTGCTGTAGTCCTGATCGTCGATCACCAGATCGAACAGCACCCCATCGGCCGCCACCATGGCCGGAATGAACCAGGTCGCCAGACTGTCGGCGTTGACCGCGACCCGGATCCGGGTCGGGCCTGCATCGCGCTCCAGCGCCAGATCACGCGACAGGCTGCGCTCCAGCAGGGTGACATCCTCGGCGTGTTTGGCGATCCGCAGCCCGGCCTCGGTGCCGGTGCAGGGGCTGGCCCGGTTCACAAGGGGGGTGCCGACGCGATCCTCCAGCGCCTTGATGCGTTGCGACACCGCCGAGGGCGTCACCGCCAGCGCCGCCGCCGCCCGGTCAAAACTGCCAAGCCGCAACACGGCGGACAGGGCCGAAAGGTGATGGGGATCAAATCGCATTAGCAAAACTTAATTGAGGTCACTTTGTTTAACTGGATTACGCGATGGCGCGCCGCTAGTCAAAGCCAACCCTGATCCACCCCTGATCCAGCCCGAGGCCCGCCCCATGACCCAGCATCTGCCTGCAATTGACATGCTCTCCACCCTGATGGCGGGATTTGGGCTTGGCTTCAGCCTGATCATGGCGATTGGCGCCCAGAACGCCTATGTGCTGCGGCAGGGGTTGCAGGGTCAGCATGTGCTGCCTGTCATCCTGACCTGCGCCCTGTCCGATGCGATCCTGATCAGCCTCGGGGTGGCGGGGTTCGGCACCCTGACGGCTTGGGTGCCATGGTTTGAAACCGCGATGCGGCTGGGGGGCGTCGCCTTTCTGACGGTCTACGGGCTGCGGGCCTTGCGGTCGGCCTGGACCGGCGGGGCGGCGATGGAGGTTCAGGCGGCTCCCGACCGGAAACAGGCTGCGACGCCGGGGGTGCAGACCGCGCTCTGGCCGGCGGTTCTGACCTGCCTTGCCTTCACCTGGCTCAACCCGCATGTCTACCTCGACACGGTGGTGTTGCTGGGCGCGATCTCGGCGCAATATACGCCCACCTGGGTGTTCGGGGCCGGCGCCATCATTGCGTCTTTTGCGTTTTTCTTTTCGCTGGGATATGGCGCGCGGCTGCTGGCGCCGGTCTTTGCCCGTCCGCGCGCCTGGCAGGCCCTGGACGCAGGCGTCGGTGTTGTCATGCTCGGCCTCGCGGTGAAGCTGCTGGTGATGTGATGCGGGCTGGTCAGGCCTGTGCGTTCCGCCTAGCCTTGGCGGGGCGGTGGTTGCGCCGCAAGCCCAGGAGGACCCGCTGATGAGTTGGAACCCGACGCTGGACCGGCACGCCCCCGGTCCGGGCGACATCGACAGTATCGAAACGGTGATTGTGCCCCGCGCCCGCGACATCGGCGGCTTTGAGGTGCGCCGTGCCCTGCCGGCCCCGCGTCGCCAGATGGTTGGGCCGTTCATCTTTTTCGACCAGATCGGCCCGGCGGAGTTCATCACCGGCGCGGGCATCGACGTGCGGCCCCATCCGCATATCGGCCTTGGCACCGTGACCTATCTCTATCAGGGCGAGTTTGAACACCGCGATAGCCTTGGCACCCAGCAGATGATCCGTCCGGGGGCGGTCAACTGGATGGTGGCCGGGGGCGGTGTGACCCATTCCGAACGGACCACGGCCGAGACCCGCAGCGCCGGGCCCGGCAGTCTCTTTGGGGTGCAGACCTGGATCGCCCTGCCGGAGGACAAGGAGGACATGGCGCCGCTGTTTGAACATCACGACCGCGCCGCCCTGCCGGTTCTGGAGGGCGAAGGCAAAGAGGTTCGGCTGATCCTGGGGGCGGCCTGGGGCGCGCGGGCACCGGTCACCATGCTGTCCGAGGCCTTTTACGCCGATGTTGTGTTGCAGCCCGCCGCGAAACTGCCCATGCCCGACGATCACGAGGATCGCGGGCTGTATATCATGCAGGGCGCCGTCGAAATCGCCGGCCAGACCTTTGACACCGGCCAGATGATGGTCTTTCGACCCGGCGATGCGATCACCGTCACCGCCGGACCTAAGGGGGCCCGGCTGATGGCGCTTGGCGGCGCGACGATGGGCGGGCCGCGTCATATCTGGTGGAATTTCGTCGCCTCGTCGCGGGACAAGATCGAGGAGGCCAAACAGGCCTGGGCCGCCGGCGCGTTTGAAACCAACCCCCGGTTCCAGCTGCCGCCCGGCGATGACGCGGAATTTGTTCCCCTGCCGGGGCCGCGCGCGTGACACGACGCGAATATTTCACACATGAAGGGTTGCCATGTGAACGGCTTCTCTGTCTGTTGCGCTTATGAGCGATCCCATCTCCCCTGCCGCACCTGCGGCCCCTGCTGTCCCTGTTGCAAACCCTCTTCGCGGTGTCTTCTGGATGCTGGTCACGGGGGTGAATTTCGTCGCCGTCACGGCGCTGGTGAAATACATGGGGCCGCGCATCCCCCCGGCCGAGAGCGCGTTTCTGCGCTATCTCCTCGGGCTGGTGTTCCTGATCCCGATGATCGGCGCGTTGCGGTCGGTGCGCTGGAGCCGGGATCTGCAGGGGCTGTTCATCCTGCGCGGCGGGCTGCACAGCATCGGTGTGCTGATGTGGTTCTTTGCCATGACCCGCATCCCGCTGGCCGAGGTCACGGCGATGAACTATCTGTCGCCCGTTTATGTGACCCTAGGCGCGGCGCTGTTTCTGGGGGAAAAGCTGGCCTTTCGCCGGATTGCCGCCATCGTCGTGGCCTTGCTGGGGGTCGCGGTGATCCTGCGGCCTGGGTTTCGCGAGGTCTCTTCCGGGCATCTGGCGATGCTGGTCACCGGCTTCACCTTTGGCATTTCCTATCTGCTGACCAAAACGCTGGTGGGGCGCACCAATCCCACCGTGGTGGTGGCGATGCTGTCGATCTGGGTGACGCTGGCACTGGCGCCTTTTGCACTGGCCAACTGGATCACGCCGACCTGGAACGAGTTGGTGATCCTGTTCGGCGTGGCCTGTTTTGCGACCGCTGGCCATTACACGATGACTCTAGCCTTTGCGGCGGCACCGCTGACGGTGACGCAGCCGGTAACCTTCCTGCAACTTCTGTGGGCGACGTTGCTGGGGGCACTGGCCTTTGGTGAAAGCGTCGATATCTGGGTGGTGCTCGGCGGCTGCATGATCCTTGGCGCTGTCACATTTATGACCTGGCGAGAGGCCGTGCTGAAACGCCGGGCGATCACGCCACCATCGTATGCGACCAAATTCTGACTGTCGTCATTTCGTTACATTGAGGTCGTAGATGTTTGATCGAAAAAGAGAAATTCCCAAGGGGCGCTATGTTTCTGCGGACGATCAGACGGGTTCTCGGGGCTGCTTTGGTCCTTGCGCTGCCGGTCTCGGCCCAGGCGGCGCTAACGCTGTGCAACGACACCGGCGCGGAACAGGCCGTTGCGATCGGCTATAAGGACACGGCGGGCTGGACCTCGCAGGGGTGGTGGCGGATCGCGGCGGGGGAGTGCACCAGCGTCGTGCCCGGCCCTCTGGCGCAGCGGTTTTATTATCTGCGCGTCGAAACCGAAGGCTGGCAGTTTCAGGACGACAAGCTGTCCTTTTGTGTCCGGGACGAGAGGTTTTCCATCAAGGGGGATGAAAACTGCGCCCGGCGCGGCTTTCGCCAGGAAGAGTTCGCCCGCATTGATGTCGGCCCCGCAGCGCGCGATCATCGCCACACGCTCAGCACCAATCTGAACCGGCGCCTGCGCGATGGCGGCCCGACGCCGCAGGCGGGCAAACAGCCGCTGTTCCACGCGGTCGCGGTCTTTCAGGACTGCCGGATCGAGGCGCAACCCTATCAGAGTTTCTGCACCTTCATCGGCGAGGGGCAGCGGTTTCTGGTCTATCGCGACGACCGCCTGTCGCCGGCGCTCTGGCAGCAGCTGCAAGGGTTGCCGCAGGGGCGGCGGGTGGCATTGGCCGGGCAGCGCGAGCACCTGTTTGACACCGCGTCGCGGCTCTTGCTGCAATCGCTTGACGTGCTGGCCCTGAACCGCGCCGACCGCCTTCTGGCGCGGCTGCAGGGGGAATGGCGCTCGCTCGAAGATCCTGACGACAGGTTCCGGGTGCACGGGGCCGAGCGGATCAACACCTATGCCGGGGCGGAAACCTCGGTCGAATATGTTGCGATCCGGGATCGCTGCGCCGATGACAGCGGGCAGGGGCCCTATCTGTTTACCTGGGACAACAACGCCGGCACGGGCCTGTGCTACCGGATCGCGGCGGTTTCAGATCAGGAGCTGTCACTGGAATACATGCCGCAAGGCAAGGACCTGACCTATCGCCGCGCGCCTGCACCCGTGCGCTGAGCGCGCGCAGGCCAGAGGTCAGCGCGCCACGCTCCGCATGGTCACAAGATCCACCACCAGATGCGCCGCATGGCGGGCGGCGCCGGAATCGAGCGCCCCCTCGGACTGTGCCGCCTGCAACCAGACCCCGTCCATGTAGCTCTGCAACGCCTGGCGCGCGGTTTCCACCTGATCCGGCGGCACAAGCTGGCGCAGCTCGGCGACGAATTGGCTTTTGACGCGGGACCGGTTGATGCGATGCAGCCGCGACAGGCGGGGGGAATAGGGCGCATTGGCCCAGAACTGCATCCAGATGCTGCATTGGGGCACGGTATAAAGCGAATCTGCAAAGTTCGCGTCCATCACCGCATAAAGCCGGTCCTTGGGGGTGCTGGCAGCGGCATATCCGGCCACCATCGCGGTGCGCAGCTTGCGCAGCAGATGGCGCATCGTGGCTTCCATCAGACCCTCTTTGGAGCCGAAATAATAGCTGATCGAGGCCGCCGACGCCCCGGCCTCGCGCGCGATTTCCGCCATGGTTACAGTTCCATAGCCCCGTTTGTGCACGGTGACGATGGTGGCTTCGATCAGTTCTTCGTTGCGAATGTCGCGGATGCGTTTACGTGCCATGGCGACAGATTGCGCCAGCCTTGGCGATTATTCAATATTTCCTGTCAAAAAACCAAAACTTGAATGGCTGTTCAAAATTTGTTTTAATAGCGGCGTCGCCGACAGGCCAACTGCCGGTGTATCAAACAACAATAACACACATCATCCTGGGTGCGCGATGCGTGCCCTTGCGCCTAATTCACTGGGAGGTGAAACGAATGACAGTCCTTATTTCCGCAGGTATTCTGCTGGCGTTCGCGCTGGTGGCATTCTGCGTCATCAAGTGGTGGAATTTGGAGGTGGTCGGTGTCACGCCGGTGCCGCTGTTCACATTCATCGCGATCCTGTTCACATCCGGCCTTGATGTCGGCCTGATCATGTTCCCGCTGGCCTGGGATTTTCCGCTCTATGCCGATACCGCGGCAGAGCCGGCCTATGGGTTCACCAACCCGCTGGCGCTGGAATTCGGGTTCTGGGGCTTTTTGATCTGGGGCTTCTACTTCCTGACCACCTTCTACTTCTGCGTGATCGAACCACGGGTGAAGTTCTTCGAGATCCCGGTGGTCAAGTGGATCAACAACATCGTCATCATCGGCACCTGTGCCTTTACCGGTGCGCTGTTCCTGATCTATCTGCCCTATTACGCGACCTTCATGGGTGACGGCGAAACCGTGATCCCGGCGTTTTATGTCATCACCTTCCTGGTGATCCTGTTCGCGGCGTTTTCCTCGACAGACATCAAATACGTGCGCATCCTGTCGCTCAGCTCGACCGGGCTGTTTGCGCTGCTGATCCTCGGCATGTGGGCCTATTCCGGCATGGGGCTGGGTGAATTCGCAGGCACCGCCGGCAATATCGGCGGCTATTTCGCGAACATCCACAAATTTGTGCTGCCGCTGACCGACTACCACGAATTCTACCTGTTCTGGTGGTTCGCCTGGTCGATCATGATCGGTCAGTTCACCTCGCGCTTTGTCGGCGGGCTGAAGACCTGGCAAGTGCTTGGTGCGCTCCTGGTCTTCCCCTCGATCCCGCTCGCGGTATGGTTCTCGGTGCTTTACTACTACCACCTCAACGAAATCGCGACGACGACGATGATCAATGTCTCGATGGTGGTTGTGGGGATCGTGTTTGTGATCAACTCGTTTGACTCGCTGATCCGTCTTTACACCGACAACCTCAACCTGACCTCCCAGCGGTTCGGCAAGCTGCCTTATGTTCTGGGCAACGCGGTTGTGCTGTTTGCGCTGACCGTCGCCTTCCAGAGCCAGTGGCTGCAGATCCAGTGGATCGGTGGCGTGGTGATCGGTCTTTATGTGGCCTGCCTGATCTACATCTTCGCGGTGAAACGCGACGCGGTGATGGCGATCGAGGCCAGCCCACCTGAAAACGATCTCGACTTTTCCAAGATCGAATCCGTGCACTGACCGCACGTCTGCGGCGTCCCCGACGGGGGCGTCGCACCGACCCATCCACGAGCGACGCAGGCCGCGCCGTTCCTGTATGTGCCGGGGTCCGACCTCCGCACCGCGTTGCGACCTGCCTGTCAGGCGTGATGTTTTCCCAAAATTCCTGCAGCCGCTGCGGGACCCCATGTTGACCTGAAAAGGACGCAGGCGATGACACATCCAGCCCAGCCCAAAGCCAGCCATTTCGTGAATGGCGCCTATGTCGAAGACACCGCCGGCACGCCGATCCCGGTGATCTATGCCGCCACCGGTGAGGAAATCGCGCGGGTCTATGCCGCCACTCCGGCGATTGTCGAACAGGCGCTGGCCAGTGCCCAGGCGGCGCAAAAGATCTGGGCCAGGATGACCGGTACCGAACGCGGCCGGGTGCTGCGCCGGGCCGCCGACATCATGCGCGAACGCAACCATGACCTGTCGGTGCTGGAAACCTATGATACCGGCAAACCCCTGCAGGAAACGCTGGTGGCGGATGCCACCTCGGGCGCCGATGCGCTGGAGTATTTCGGCGGACTGGCCGCCTCGCTGACCGGGGAGCATATCCCGCTGGGCGAGGATTGGGTCTATACCATCCGCGAACCGCTGGGGCTTTGTGTTGGCATCGGGGCCTGGAACTACCCGACCCAGATCGCTTGCTGGAAGGGGGCGCCCGCGCTGGCCTGCGGCAATTCGATGGTGTTCAAACCCTCCGAGACGACGCCGCTCTGCGCCCTGAAAGTGGCGGAAATCCTGCATGAGGCGGGGGCGCCGGCCGGGCTTTATAACGTCATCCAGGGCATGGGCGAGGTTGGCGGCGCGCTGGTCACCGATCCACGGGTCGACAAGGTCTCGCTCACCGGATCGGTGCCGACCGGCAAGAAGGTCTATGCGGCGGCGGCGGCCGGCATGAAACATGTCACCATGGAGCTGGGCGGCAAATCCCCGATGCTGGTGTTTGACGATGCCGACATCGAAAGCGCCATCTCTGGTGCCATCAATGGCAATTTCTACTCCTCCGGTCAGGTCTGTTCCAACGGCACGCGGGTCTTTGTGCAAAAGGGCATCAAGGAGAAATTCCTGACCCGTCTGGCCGAGCGTACCGCCACCGCCAAGCTGGGCGACCCGATGGACGAGAGCGTCAATTTTGGTCCGATGGTGACCGAAAACCAGATGAACATCGTGCTGGGCTATATCGAGACGGGCAAGGCCGAAGGCGCGCGTCTGATCTGCGGTGGCGCCCGCGCCGAGATGGACGGCTACTATGTGCAGCCGACGGTGTTTGCCGATGTGACGGATGACATGACCATCGCCCGCGAGGAGATCTTTGGCCCCGTCATGTGCGTGCTGGATTTCGACACCGAGGCCGAGGCGATCGCGCGCGCCAATGACACCGAATTCGGCCTGTCGGCGGGCGTGTTCACCAAGGATTTCACCCGCGCGCATCGGGTGATCGGGCAGCTGGAGGCGGGGAGCTGTTTCATCAACTCCTACAATGACGCGCCGGTCGAGGCGCCGTTCGGCGGGGTGAAAGCCTCCGGCGTGGGGCGTGAAAACTCCAAGGAGGCGCTGAAGCACTTCAGCCAGGTGAAATCGGTCTACGTGCGCATGGGCGACTGCGAAGCCGCGTTCTGAAGCCGGACATCGTCCCTTCGGACGACGCCCACC